>SHZR01000042.1 GCA_009692205.1 Gemmatimonadota bacterium
CGGCGTTGTAATCAGCGAACCAGGCGGGCAGCTGCTCGAGCACGGCTTCCGCGGTTGAGAGATCCGCGCCAGCGATGTAGTCGCGGCGCATCGTGTTGACGAAGGCCTCCGACATGCCGTTCGACTGCGGGCTCCTTGCCGGAGTCGTGGTTGGTACGAGGTGCAGGCGCTCCGCGGTGATGATCGTGTCGAGCGCGGTGTAGATGCTGCCGTTGTCACTCAGCCACTGGATCGGCGCGTCCGGTCGCTCGCGCGAGGCGACCGAGCGGTGCATGAGCTCCTGGATGTCGGTGGCCAGGAGATCTCGAGGCGCGGCGACGTAGGCAAGCGATTCACGGTCGTGACAGTCCAGGGCGAAGCCCACCTGGACGATGTCGCGGTTCCAGCACGCGATCTCGAGCACGTCACTGCACCACCGCTCGTTCGACACGGGGCGCTGGATCAGGCCTCGGTGTGCCCTCCCGGTGCGTCGCCGGCTCGACCGTGGGAGCGTCCAGCCGTTCAGGTGCATGACGCGCTGGATGCGCTAATCCCGGCAACCTCGCGGCCGAGGAAATCTCCGAGGCTCACACCGCTCGAGGCGGACGCGGCAATGACGCTTCTCGGGATGACGTTTCGCGACGATGGCGAGGATCGCCCCCCAAGCCCCCATGTCGACTCGGCGTCCACGAGGACCGGCTTCAGCTCGATCGCCACCGGCGACACGCTGATTAGCACAAGGCCCGTCCCCTCCCCGTCGACCTCGATGGGGTGGTCATGTCGGCCGTAGGCGATGTGCTCGACGTGCAGGACGACGAGCCCAGCCGGCACGCCATCCAGTCGGAACCGTCCGTCGGCGCCGGTGAGAACCCCCCCCCGCTGCGGCGCGGTCACACTGGCGTTCGCCACGGGAGCGCCGGTCGCGGCGTCGAGCACCGTCCCGATCAACTCGTCCGTCTCGGTCACCGTCTGCGCCCACAACGCGAACGGAGTCCCGACTAGAACGATGAGGCCTACGAGCCCGCTGATGCGGACCCTACCGGCGCGACGCATAGCCCTCCCCTGCACAGAGTGGAGTGCCCTGACGTACGGAGTCGGCGCCGCGCGCCGCGCCAGTTGGGACGTCAGCTCCTCTCTAGGGCAGCGACGATGGAACGGGCCATCTCGCCACGCGGGCCACCTTGAGCTGAAAATCGTAGCTGAGGTTCGAGAGGTCGGGCCCGATGAATCCGGCGGTGATCAGAGGGTTGAGATTGTACGCTGACTCAGGCATGAGCAGGCAGTACTCACTGCCGTAGCGCACCGCCTTGTGGTTCCAGCCGCGAAGGCGCGGAAACCAAAGCCCGTAGCGGAGCTTGTCCGCGTGATGCCGCCCCTCGAGGAAGAACTCACGCCGCCGCTCCTCGATCAGGACCGAATAGATCTCGTCGTTGTCGGCGCTCACGAACGCTGTCGTGATGCCCTTCGTGACCCGAACCGCGTTGATGCGGGCGACCGTCGCCTGCCCGCCCTCGATCTCCGCGAGGATGTACTGCGCCTCCGCCCAGCTCGCGAGCCTCTGATCGTCACCGAGGCCCGTGTACTTGCTCGTCGTGTACTGGTCCGTGACGCCGTCCTGCGCGAACTGACCAGTATAGGTCAACTTCACCCGCGGGTCCGCGGTGCCGCTGTTGACGCCCGGTCTTCCGTCGGCCTTGATCGTCAGGCCGATATAGCCGGTGGACACGAGCTGCGTAGGGAGGTGCCCCAACCACCTTACCGGCCCCGCGAACGACCGCCAGCGCGTAGCATTGAAGGCCTGGTACACCGCATTCCAGCGCGGGCGAACGGAAGGCTCGCGAGTGACCCAGGCTGCGAAGCCGGGCGCTACAAGTGCGGCATCTGCGGCGGCACCGGCCGTGTTGCGCATGGCGAGCCGCACGCGTGCTCTGAGGAGATAGGCGAGCTGCTTCAGGCTCGTGGTGCTCACGATGGAGTAGTCACCCGAGCCGATGTGACCCAGTGCGACCGTGAACCATTGCTCGGCCCGCTGCAGGGTCTGCATGGGGGTCATCAGGGCCTCGCCCGGAAGCGCGAACTCGCAGTACACCTCACCGATCTGCGAGTAGAAGAGTCCGGCATATACAGCGGCCGTCGCGAGGAGGCGCGTCCGATTGGCCACCTCGGCATCGGTCCACCCTGTCAGGTACGTGTAGGAGTTCTCGGCCAGGAGCCGCGACTTTTGGAAGCCCTGGAACCAGTTCTCTGAGGTGTCGATGTTCGTCGTGCACCCACCCCCGGCGGGCCGATCGGACTGGTACGTGGTCGAGGTCGTGAAATAGCCGCTCGTCCTCCACGTGGCGTCCTCCGCGCCCGACATCACGGCGGTGTACATGGAGAACGCGCACTCGAAGTCGGCTATGGCGGAGTTGACCAGGATCTCCGCGGATGCCGGCAGATACAGGTCGTCCTCGGTCAGGTTGCCGGGCAGCTCCACCTCGAGCATCGAGTCGCATGCGCCGAGCGCTACGACGAGGAGAGCACCAAGAGCCGAGCGGAACGGCGCCTGTCCGGTGAAACCCATGGATTCGCGTTGCGGTGTCATGTTCGAAACCTCACTCATCGTTCGGAGAAGTGAACTGGGTCAGAAGGTTGCCCTGAGCGTGATGGTGAAGCTCGTCAAGGGCGGCACGTTGGAGTTGGATTGCGTGAGGGACGAGGCATTGCGCGCTTCCGGATCCGTGATCGGTGCGCCCGCGATGTCGTCCGTCGCACGCCAAAGCGTGAACGGGTTCCGCGCAGCCACGTTGAGCGAGGCCCGCGAGGCCCCGATGCGGCTGGCCATCTGCTGGGGAAATGTGTACGTCGCGCTCACTTCTCTGAGCTTCGCGAAGGCCGCGTTGAACGAGGCCGTGTACGGACTGCTCGGGATCAATCCGTCGATCGCGGCGATCGTATACACGTACTCGTCCGGCCGCTCGACCGCGGCGCGGGAGGTGTAGAAGCAGGTGTGCCGGCACGCGGCGTCCGTGAGGGCCCGCCAGTGCTCGCCACGCCATTCGGCCATCGCGTAGAGCCGCAGGCTGCCGAACAGGTTGACGGTCGTGTTGAGCGACGCCTCGTACTTCGGAATCGCCAGCCCGTTGCCCAGCTTCACCAGGTTTGCCGTATTACAGGCGACGGCGCTTCCGCCGCGATCCCTACCATCGAAGCCCGTCCCGCCGTCGCACGTCAGGTTGATTACGGCGCGCGTTGTGGGATTGAGTGATCCACTTACCGCCTGGCGAGCCGACTGGAAGGGATACGGCCGGCCCTCCCTCAGTTCGTTGGTCGGCAACGCACCCCCGAGGTTGTCCACGCGGTTCTCGGTGCTCGCAATACCGAACCCGATGTTCCACGTGAAGGCGCGCGCATCCAGGATCCGGGTGTCAGTGCTCAACTCCCATCCCCAATTCGAGAGCTGCCCCAAGTTCCTGGCCTGGGCGCCCGAGAATCCGGACACGGGAGACACCGGCACCGCGATCAGGGCATCCCTCACCTTCTGCTGGTAGTACGTGAACTCGGCGGAGATGCGATCCTCGAAGAATGCCGCGTCGAACCCGAGCTCGAGCTCGGTGCTCACCTCGGGACCCAGGTCCGCGTTACCGAGCACATCCGTGGAGACCGCCGGGTTCCCTGCGGGGCCGACCTCCGGTCGGTACAACGTCACCGCGGCGAAGGTGTCCGGCTGGCGCCCGGCCTTCCCCCACGCGGAGCGGAGTCGGAACTGATTGACGATGTCGCTGTAGTCGCCCCAGAACGCTTCTTCCGAGAGCACCCAAGTCGCGGAGAACTTCGGATAGACCGCGGCTTCGAAATTGGTGCCGAACGCCGAATTGTCGTCGCCTCGCACCGCGGCGGTGAGGAAGATGCGGTCGTTGAGGCCCATTTCCTGCTGCAGGTAGAAGCCCATCGACTTGTTCTCGACGAACGTCTGCTGCCCGGTGGTCTGGGCGGCACCGGACAGGGTCGTGATCTGGGGCGCGGGGAAGATTCGGCCGGTCCCTCGAACGATCTCCTCGCTGCGCGCGTAATACTGTGCGCCGACCGAGGACTTCAGGGTGAAGTTCTCACCGAAGCTATAGTTGACGCTGGCGGCGTAGTCGAGCGTGTTGTACTGGCGATTCGGACGATCCACCTCTAGGTCCCCGAGCGACAGCGCCCCGAAGTCATGGTTGGCTCCCTCAACCTGCCGCGGGAAGAGGACCGTGTTGGTTTCGTTCAGGATGTCCGTGCCAATAACCGCCTTGTGGGTGAACCAGCTGTAAGGCCGGTGGGTCAGGGTAGCGCTGCCCGTGAAGCGGGTCATGTCCCGCGTCGCCTCGACCTCCGCGATCTCCTCGGGTCGTGCCCGCAGGAAGCCGCGCAGGATCCGGTTCTGGCCTTGCGGGTTGGCCCACTGGAACTGTTCCCACATGCCCCAGGCGGTGCGCTGCTGCATGAAGCTCGTGTACCCCGTGACGTATCCGAGACTGACGTCGAGGTTGACCTCATCGCTGGCCGCGACCGACACGTTGGTGCGCAGGTTCGTCTGCTGTTGCGTGTTATAGCTAACGATCCCCTCGTTGTCGTCGAAGTCCGCGGAAAGGAAGTAGCGAACGGCCTCGGAGCCACCCCGCATGCTGACTGCATACGCTTGCAGTCGGCCGGATTGGAAGGCCTCCCGACCCGCCGCCTTCTCGGCCTCGTAGATGTTGAAGCTGATCACATTTCTGAGGCTATCACGCCCGTAGCTCGTGCCCACCATGTCGGAGATGTTTCGGAGCCAGTTGGTCCCTTGCCGTACCGACACGTCGAACTGCGGCGCGCCGCTCTGGCCACGCTTCGTGATGATCTGGATCACGCCCGCCGACGCTTCGGTACCGTAGAGTGTGGCCGCTGCCGGACCCTTGATGACCTCGATGCTCTCGATCTCATCCGGGCTGAAGTCGTCGAGTGATGCAACCTGGGCACCGTCGCGGAGGTTCGGTCCGCCCATCGATTGGTTGTCCACGCGGACCCCGTCCACGTAGAGGAGCGGCTGGGTCGTCAAGCTCAGGCTGGCGACGCCGCGGATGCGGATCTGTGAGCCGGTTCCAACGTTGCCCGACTGGCGATGGAAGCTGAGTCCGGGCTCTCGGCCGCCGAGCAGGTCCTGGACGCTCTCCACCGCAGCGACCTCGGTGACCTGCACCGCCTCTACGCGTCCCACCGAGTTTCCGATTGCCCGACGCTGTGTGCCACCGGGCGTGCCTGTGATGATAATCTCATCGAGCTGTAGGGCTTGCTCGGTGATGGTGAAGTCCTGGACGACGGTTTGACCGTCGGCCACAGTCACCTGAGCCGTCGCCGCTCCGTACCCGATCCGCTGAACGGAGACGGCGTGCGTTCCCGCCCGCACCCCCGCGATCAGATAGCGGCCGTTTTGCTGGGTCAGAACGCCGAGCCCCAGGTCTTGGATAAACACCTCCACCGACGGCAACGGGAGGCCCGAGCCGCTGTCAATCACGCGGCCGGTCACGGACCCCACCACCTGCTGCGATGACGGAGCCCTTCGGGCGGACGGCGCCGGAAGAGCCGCGATGCGAGCGGTCGGAAGCGCAAGGACGCTCGCAGCCGCCGGTGCCCGCGCCGGCTGCGGCGTGGACCGGTAGACCATGATCTGGCCCCCGCGAACCAGGTACTCCAGACCCTGGCTCACCGCGATCTGGTCCAGCGCCTCGCGGACGGAGCTCTGCGAGCAATCACAGCTCACCCGCCCCTGGGGGAGGAGCGTCGGGCTGAACAGGAGAGGAACGCCCGCGGCGTCGTGAAGCAGCTCGAGGGCCTCGCCGAGCCTGACGTCGTGCACCGTGAGCCTCGCCGGCCAGAGGAGGAGGTCCAGACCGTCGCCCCTCGTACCCGAGGACGTCAGCTCTAACCCTTCCGGGGCGCGGACCTGAAGCGCCGCGCGATCGCCCGGCTGTTGCTGTGGAGACGGTGCGGAGACTGCGCCAATCAGCAGTCCCGCGAGCAGAAGCGGAGTGGACAATGGCATCTGTGGACCTCCGAACAGGTTAGAACGCTATTGCTACCTACCCGACCTCACCTTCCCGACCTTCTTTCCTTCCTTCGCTGGGCAACGCGAGCGGACCACGCATAATGAACCGGACCAGGTTTCCTGGACAAGGTGGCGGCCTAATCAGGCCGCCATGCGGGTGAGCGGCTCCGGCTCTTCAGCCCCTGACGGCCTCCCTCCAGGAACACTCGTCGCCACTCCTCGAGCTCCGGCGGCGTGACCTGGACTTCGCGACTCAACTCGCCCAGGTCATCCCCGCGCAGTAGCCGCAGCACCACCTCGGCCTTCTGCCCCACACTCCATCGCTCGGGCAGTTCCAAGGGCCTTTCACGACCTCCGGTCGCCTTCCTCTCCATCGGCTGCGGGGACATCTCTCACACCTCTCTCGCTGGACCCCTTCGTTGTCGCCAATCTACTGTCCAGTGAAATCGGGGGCGCTAAACGGGCTGCCTTTGTCGGCCGTTCGGCGTTTGGGCTCCCCCTTCCTGCTCCGGTGGAGCCGACACCTCCACACGTTGCGCGACCAACTCCTGACAGCCTACTTAATGTGCGGGACCCATCCTTGGGCTCGACCTCCCCGCCCAAGGGAGTGGAAGTCGTGTACTGCGGTTTACTCCCTGCAATTCTGTGATGAGAACCTTACGCTCTACGTAAGAGGTGCGTTTGCCCGGGGCCGAAACCGCGACGTAGGTTCGTAGTGATCTTCCCGTGAGTCCGTTCGGATCTCATCACTAGAGAGGCGCATATGGGTCAGGGACGCTTGGGGCTCTTCGGAGCCGCGCTGCTTGCTGTGTGCATCGGGAGTCCGCTCGCCGCACAGCAGGGGACGATCGCGGGGACGGTGAGGGACGAGTCAGGCGCGTTGGTCCAGAGCGCGCAGATCGAGGTGTTGGGGACGACCCAGTCGACCTCAGCGCTCACCAACGCGACGGGTCAATACCGGCTGGCCGTGCCCGCGGGCACCTACGACCTCGTGGTATCGGTCATCGGATCGCTCACGCAGCGCCGTGACAATGTGACGGTCGCCGCTGGGCAGACTACGACCCTCGACATCGTGCTGCCCACGCGGGCCATCGAGCTCGACCCCCTGGTGATCAGCGTGGGCCGTGGCGCTCCCGAGCGCCAGACGGAGACGGTGGCCACCGTGCACACCGTCAACGCCGACCAGATCGCGGAGCGCCCCGCGCCGACACTGGCGGACCACCTCCGACTCGCGCCGGGCGTGGACATCATCAGCACCGGGGTTCAGTCGAGCAACGTCGTGGTGCGCGGTTTCAACAACATCTTTTCGGGCGCGCTACACATGCTGACGGACCACCGGCTGGCAGGGGTGCCGTCGCTGCGCGTCAACCTCATGCACTTCATTCCGACGACCGAGCAGGACGTGGATCGCATGGAAGTCGTGCTCGGCCCCGGCTCCGCGCTCTACGGTCCGAACACCGCGAACGGCGTGGTCCATATCCTCACGAAGTCGCCGATCGACAGCGAGGGGACCACCGTGACGCTGGGCGGCGGTGAGCAGTCGGTCTTCCAGGGCGCATTTCGGTCTGCCTGGGCGCTCAGCGACCAGTTCGGATTCAAGGTCTCGGGGCAGTACCTGAAGGGAGACGAGTGGCCCTACCTCGATGCTACCGAGAACGAGGCGCGGATCCAGGCAGCGACTCCTGCCACCCGGCCCATATGCATCGCGGACAAGACCGTGCGCGGGCTGAGCGCGCCCGACGCGACTTTGGCCTGCGACAGGGTCGGCAGCCGGGACTTCGGGATCGAGCGGTGGAGCGGGGAGGTCAGGGCCGACTGGCGGTTCGCGGAGGACGGGAGCGTGATCGCCACGTACGGCCGCACCGACGCCAGCGGGATCGAGCTCACCGGCCTCGGCGCGGGCCAGACCAACAACTGGGTGTACGAGTTCTACCAGGCGCGGGCGAACAAGGGGCGGCTCTTCGCCCAGTTGTACTACAACACCAGCGACGCGGGTGACACCTATCTGCTGAGGTCGGGCACGCCGCTCGTCGATCAGTCGACGCTCCGCGTCGGACAGATTCAGCACGGCATTGCGCTCGCCGACGGGCGCCAGGACTTCACCTACGGCTTCGACTACTTCGGGACGCGGCCCCAGACGCAGGGCTCGATCAATGGGTCGTACGAGAACGACGACGAGATCGACGAGTGGGGCATCTACCTGCAGTCGAAGACCGCGCTGACGGAGCAGCTCGACCTGATTCTGGCCGGGCGCATGGACGATCACTCACTTCTTGCGGACAAGGTGCTTTCTCCCAGGGCGGGACTGGTATACAGGCCGATCGAGGGACACAGCGTCCGGTTCAGCTATAACCGGGCGTTCTCGACGCCGTCGAGCCTGAACTATTTCCTCGACATCTCCGGAGGACTGGCGCCGAATCCGCTGGGCCGACTGGGGTACTCGGTGCGCGCGTTCGGCACCGGGAAGGACGGGTGGTCCCTGCAGCAGGGAGGGGTCACCCAGATGCGGACTCCGTGCATCAGCGGGGGCGCGACCGCCCCGATGCCGGTGCTCGACGCGTCGGCACTGTGGCCGTGCCTCAGGGCCATTCTCGCGGCGCAGGGCGTGACGGTCCCCGGGGCCATTCCGGCACCGACCAGCGCACGGGTCCCTTGGATGTTCCTCGATCCGAATACGCTCACGACGCGACCGATGATCGGCACGACTCTCGACGAAGTCCCACCGATCGAGGAGAGCTACACCGAATCGTTCGAGCTTGGCTGGACCGGCATCATGGCGGACCGCCTGAGCGTCTCCGCCGACGTCTACTACATGAAGAAGAACGACTTCGTGTCGCCGCTCATCGTGCAGACGCCGCTCCTCACGCTGAGCGGTCCGGCGCTCGTCGCATATCTCACACCCTTTGTTGGGGCTTCCAACGCCGTCGCGCTCGCGACGGGCATGGCCAAGGTGCCGCTCGGCGTCGTCGCCGCGCCCGGGGTGGGCCCGAACGTTGCGAACCTGGTCGCCACGTATCGCAACCTGGGCGACGTGACCCTTTGGGGCGGCGATGTCGCCTTCCAGTGGTTCCTCACGGACGTGTGGAACCTCTCGGGCACGGTGTCGGCGGTGAGTGACGACTACTTCAGGCCCCAGAACGCGGCGCCGATCGCGCTCAACGCGCCGGAGTTCAAAGGGAGCCTCGGGCTGGCGTACCGAAACGCGCGTGCCGGGTTCAATGGCGGAGCCCGGGTCCGCTTCAATACCGAGTTCCCTGCGGAGTCGGCCGGGTACGTGGGCACTCTGTGCATCCCCGACCAGCCTGTCGGCCTATTCACCGAGAAGTGCGTCGAGAGCACGCAGATCGTCGACGTGAACCTCGGCTACAAGGTCCCGACCACGGACGTCACGCTCCAGCTCGTGGTGAACAACGTCTTCAACTCGGACAACCGCTCGTTCGTCGGCGTACCGAGCATCGGCCGCTTCGCGATGCTCAGCGCCCGCTACGATCTCTTCTAGATCACGGGCGAAAGAAACGAGGCTTCTAAGGGCCCGGTCGGCGCTGCCGACCGGGCCCTTCTCGCTTCGAGGCGGAAACCCCGGAACGGTGCCGGGTACCCCTGTTCCAAGACCTTAATCATCGAGATCCCGAGGTATTCCTGTGGCCGTTACCAAGGCCTTGAGCCCCGTCACCCTTCGCTGCGCGTTCTGCGACAAGCTGAACCGCGTCGACCTCGCACGCGCCGCGGACCGATCCGCATGCGGTGAGTGCGGCCGTCCGATGCTGCTCGATCGGCCGGTCAAGGTCTCGGACGACGACTTCGCCGCGACGGTAGAAGGTGCCGAAGTGCCAGTCTTGGTCGACTTCTATGCCGACTGGTGCGCGCCCTGCAAGATGGTGGCGCCATTCGTCGACGAGATCGCGCAGGCCCACGTCGGTAAGCTGCTGGTGGCCAAGGTCGACACGGACCGTGCGCCGAACGTCTCCACGCGGTTCGGCATTCGCAGCATCCCGACCTTGATCGTCTTTAGGGACGGCAAAGAAGTGGAACGAAGCGTCGGGTTCGAGCCCGAGCGTCTCAAGGCACTCATCGCCAAGGTGGTCGCGACGTGAGCAAGCGCGAACGGCACGCTCAGATCCTGGACGTGATCAAAGAGAACCGAGTGAGCAGCCAGGAGTCGCTGCGCGAGCTGTTGCTCGCGCGGGGAACCGAGGCCACGCAGGCCACGCTCTCGCGCGACATCCGCGAGCTCCGGCTGGTGAAGGTCCCCGACGCGGACGGCACGGGTCACTACTCGCTCCCCGAGGAGTGGGAGAGCACGCCTCCGCTCGAGTCGCTGCTGCCGACGCTCTTCCGCAGCGTGGACGGCGTGGACCACATGTTGGTGATCCACACCCTCAAGGGGGCCGCGCAGACGGTCGCCGCGGCGATCGACTGGGAGGAGTGGCCGGAGGTCGTGGGGACCCTCGCCGGTGACGATACGATCCTCATCATCGTGCGGGACCCCGAGGCGCTCCCGGACCTTCGGGGGCGCATCGAGCGGATGGCCGGGCTGGATCCGAGCGCGTAGATCGGAGCCTGGAAGGAATATGCAGGCCGGGACCCCCACGGGTCTCGGCCTTTTTCGTTGCGCCCAGGCCGATCGGCCCGAAAAACGGGGATTGACGTCATACATCTGGACTGCATATTTATACGATCGCCGGGCCTTTTTTCACAAGGAGCGCCTTCGTGAACGGAAGGGCGCTCGGAGCGAGGAGAGCGTGAAGGTCGTCCTCGGATATTCGGGCGGGCTCGACACCTCGGTGATCGTGCCCTGGCTCAGAGAGAACTACGACGCCGAGGTCATCTGCATGGCCGGCGACGTCGGTCAGCGCGGTGGGCTGGAGGGACTCGAGGCCAAGGCGATTGCCACGGGCGCCTCGGTGCTGTTCGGTGAGGACCTGCGGAAGGAGTTCGTCGAGGACTACGCGTGGCCCACGCTGAAGATCGGCGCGGTCTACGGTCGCAAGTATCTGCTCGGGACCGCGATCGCGCGGCCCCTCCTCGCGAAGGCGCAGTGCGATGTGGCTCTGAAGGTGGGAGCCGACGCGCTCGCGCACGGCTGCACGGGGAAGGGGAACGACCAGGTGCGCTTCGAGCTCGCCTACGCCGCGCTCGCTCCCGACCTGAAAGTGATCGCGCCGTGGAGGGAGTGGGATATCCGCTCGCGTGAGGATGCGCTCGCGTACGCTAAGGCTCGGAAGATCCCTCTCGAGGGTGTCGACGAGACGAAGCTCTACTCGCGCGACGAGAACCTCTGGCACATCTCGCACGAGGGAGGACCGCTCGAAGACCCGGCCTTCGAGCCCGAGGAGGACATGTTCAAGTGGACGGTCTCTCCCGAGCGCGCGCCGAACAAGCCGGAGTACGTTGAGATCGGCTTCGAGGCCGGGATTCCCGTGTCGGTGAACGGTGCCGTCCTCGGTGGGGTCGAGCTCCTGCAGCTGCTGAACGAGGTTGGATCGCGACACGGCATCGGCCGGGCCGACGTGGTGGAGAACCGGCTCGTCGGCATGAAGTCGCGGGGCGTGTACGAGACCCCGGGCGGAACGATCCTGCACGGCGCGATCAAGGACCTCGAGGCGATCACGATCGACCGCCGGATCGAGGGTCTCAAGGACCAGATGGCGCAACGGTGGGCCGACCTGGTCTACGAGGGCCGCTGGTGGACGCCAGAGCGCCAGGCCATCCAGGCCATGAGCGACGTGCTCTCGAAGAGCGTGACAGGCACGGTGAAGATGAAGCTCTACAAGGGCTCGGCGACCGTCGCGTCGCGTCGGAGTCCGGTGTCGCTCTATCGACACGACCTCGCGAGCTTCGGCGAGTCGGCGACGTACGATCAGGCCGACGCGGCCGGCTTCATTCGGCTTTTCGGGCTCCCTGTGCGCGCGCAGACGGCGGTGGAGCGTGCGGCCGGGGACGGCGACGCGATGGTCTCGAAGCTCATCGACGAGGTGATCGAAGCGGGGGCGCTATAGCCGGCGAGAAGCCTGCCGGCTCGCTCTGGGGCGGCCGCTTCGAGAGCGGCATGGCGCCGGAGATGGCGCCGCTCAACCTGAGCCTCGGAGTCGACGGACGGCTCTGGGCCGAGGACATTCGCGGCAGCGTCGCCTGGGCGCGCGCACTCGGAGCCGCGGGCGTCCTGACCGCGGCGGAGCGCGACGCGATCGTGGAGGGCCTGGCCCGCGTGGCGGCACGCATCGAGCGTGAAGGCCTCGTCGGCGCTGCCGAAGAGGACATCCACTCGGTGGTGGAGCGCATGCTCGGCGAGGCGGCCGGTCCCGTAGCGGGCAAGCTGCACACGGGCCGCTCCCGCAACGACCAGTCGTCGACGGGCGTGCGGCTCTACGGGATGGCCGCCGCGGACGACGTCACCGGAGAGCTGCTGGGGCTCCTGCGCGCTCTGCATGGTTTGGCGGAGCAGGGGGTCGACGCGGTGATGCCCGGCTACACGCACCTGCAGCAGGCCCAGCCCATCCGCGCGGCGCACTGGGCGCTGAGTCATTTCTTCGCGTTCCTGCGCGACGGCGAGCGGGTCCGCGCCGCGAAGGCCGCGGCCTCGGTGCTCCCGCTCGGCTCCGGCGCCATCGCCGGGTGTCCGTTCCCGATCGACCGGGAGATGCTGCGCCGCGAGTTAGGCTTCGCGCGCGTGAGCGAGAACTCACTCGACGCCGTGTCGGACCGGGACTGGATCTGCGACTTCGCCTACGCGGGCGCGATGCTCGGCGTGCATCTGTCGCGCCTCGGAGAGGACCTCGTCCTCTTCTCGAGCAAGGAGTTCGGGTTTGTGCGGCTGTCGGATGGCTACAGCACGGGCTCGAGCCTCATGCCGCAGAAGCGGAACCCCGACGTGGCCGAGCTGGCGCGCGGGAAGTCCGGGAGACTGATCGGTAACCTCACGTCCGTGCTCACGCTCTTGAAGGGGCTGCCCACCGGATACAACCGCGATCTCCAAGAAGACAAGGAGACGCTGTTCGACACAATCGACACGCTCCTGCTGACGCTGCCCGCGGTCGCGGGCGCGGTGGCCACGGCAGCGCTCCAGCCGGACCGCATGCGCGCCGACATGGACTCGCAGCTGCTCGCGACCGACCTCGCGGACTACCTCGTGCGCCGCGGCGTCCCGTTCCGGACGAGCCACGAGGTCATCGGGAGGCTGGTGCGGAAGGCGGAGACGCTCGGCGTGGCGCTGTCTGCGCTCGACCTGGCGGTGCTGCGCGCCGAGCACGAGGCCTTCGAGGCCGACGTGCGCAGCGTGTTCGACTGGGAGGCCTCGACGGACGCTCGCGATGTGGCGGGAGGGACGTCGGAGCGTGCGGTACGCCAGCAGCTAGTGGAGGCGCAGGAACGACTGGCGCGCCTGGCCGCCGAGGCCTAGCTCACCGAGCTGCGCGAATGCTGTCCACCAGTGCGCGGAACGGCGCATTGAACCTCGCTTGGTCCTGTGACCAGTAGTCGCGTTCCCCGCCAATCTCGAGGAATAGCGTCAGCCCTCCCTTGAACCCAGCCCAGAGCTCTGGGGCGAGGTTGCCCAGCCTGAACTGATAGTGGGCGTCCTCGTAGACGCGGAAGGAGACCCGGTAGTACGCGCTCAGGCGAACCTGCTCGGCGGGCCCGAACGCACTCCAGTCCCCCGCCTCACGGGCGCGCGCCAACAACGCCGCGAAATCGGGATCGATCATGATGATGCTGGCCTCTCTGGCCGCCGCGGACAGCTGCTGCTGCGTCGCTCCGCGGGTAGCCGCGGCCGCTTGCCGCACCTGGAGCCCGACGAACAGCAGAGACCCGACGACCGCTGCAATGCCCACGATCTCTCGGATCATCGTACCTCGGCTGTTTGGCTCCACGTCTACTCCCGACTCTAGTGGGACTCCTGCGACACGGCGCGAACGAAGCTACGCGGACGTTCCAGCGCTGGCACGTCAACTCGCCAGCGTCCTCCCAGCCGCCGCCACGAACGGCCGCAGCGTGCTCATCAGCGAGGCGAACTCGTCGAAGTCGAGCGACTGGTCCCCGTCCGACGCCGCGGACTCGGGCTCGGGATGCACCTCGATGATGAGCCCGTCCGCTCCGGCCGCGATGGCCGCGTACGAGAGCGGCGCCACCAGGTCGCGTCGGCCTCCCGCGTGCGACGGATCGGCGAGGACCGGTAGATGCGTCTCCTTCTTGAGCACCGGGATCGCGGCGAGGTCGAACGTGTTGCGCGTGGCCGTGCCGAACGTGCGGATGCCGCGCTCGCAGAGGATCACGTTCGGGTTGCCCTGGCTCATGATGTACTCGGCGGCGAGGAGCAGGTCCTCGATCGTCGCGGACATCCCGCGCTTGAGGAGGATGGGCCTCCGCAGGCGCCCGACTTCGGTCAGCAGGCTGTAGTTCTGCATGTTGCGCGCGCCGATCTGGAGAACGTCCGCGTACGAGGCCACCAGCTCCACCTGGCGTGTATCCATGACCTCGGTGACGATCGGTAGGCCGGTCTCGGCGCGGACGGCTGCGAGCATCTCGAGCCCTTCCTCGCCCATCCCCCGGAACGAGTAGGGCGAGGTACGCGGCTTGAACGCTCCGCCGCGGAGCGCTCGGGCGCCCGCGGCGCCGACGGCGCGTGCAGTGCGGAGGAGCATGTCGCCCCCCTCGACGGAGCAGGGCCCCGCGATGACGATGACCTCCTGGCCCCCGACCTGCACGCCCCCCAGGGGAATCCGCGTCGGGTCAGCCGCGAACTCGCGCGAGGCGAGCTTGTAGGGCTTCATCACCGCGTGCACGGCTTCGACGCCCGGAATCGAGAGCAGCGAAACGCTCTGGAGCCGCTCCTCGTCGCCCACGCACCCGATGAGCGTGCGGTGCTCCCCCTGCGATACGTGCGTGCGGAGGCCGAGCGCCTCGACGCGCTCCCTGATGTGATCCAGCTCGTCTTGGGTCACCCCACGTTTGGTCACGATGATCATGCTCGGTCTCCAGTGGGCACGAAAAAGGCCCCCGACGAAGGTCGGGAGCCCGGTGCTCGTCGCGCGCCGCGACGGGCGTACATGGACGATAGGATGACGGGGGCGAGGAGGGCGTGTCAACCGCGACGGACGCGCTGTACATTCGGGCGTCTTCGAATCGCCGAGCGCAGCGTGCTTTTCGACTTCCCGATCCTACGGTGGGGAATGCATCGACCGAAGCAGGACAGCGAGGGGCTCAAGCGCCGCGCCGCGGAGGCCGCGCTCGGCCAGGTTCGGAGCGGCATGGTGCTGGGTCTCGGCACGGGCAGCACGGTGGCGCATCTGCTCGATCTGCTCGCCGAGGCACTCGCCTCGAAGGCGCTGTCCGACATCGTCGGCGTGCCGACGTCGGTTCAGACGGAGCGTCGGGCCAAGGAGCTCGGCATTCCGCTCATCGGCCTCGCCGACCGCGACCGCATCGACCTCACCATCGACGGGGCTGACGAGATCTCTCCGTCGCTCGACCTGATCAAGGGAGGAGGAGGCGCGCTCCTCCGCGAGAAGATGGTCGCGCAGGCGTCGACGCGGGTGGTGATCATCGCGGACGCGGCTAAGCGGGTCGAGCGCTTGGGGACGACCTTCGCGCTCCCCATTGAGGTCGTGCGGTGGGAATGGCAGACGCACGTCCGGTTCCTGCACGACTGGGGTGCGGATGCCGCTCTGCGTGTGGGCCCGGACGGGCAGCCCGTCGCGAGTGACAACGGACAGATCTTTCTCGATTGCCGGTTCCCGGGAGGGATCGAAGATGCTGCCGCGTTGGAGAACGCGCTCGCGCGACGCGCGGGCGTGGTCGAGACGGGTCTGTTCCTCGACCTGGCCGACGAGGCGATCATCGCCTCGCCGCACGGCGTCGAGACGATCCGGCGGGCTCGCTGAATGAAGATCGCGCCGTCCATTCTGTCTTGTGACTTCGCGCGCCTGGGCGAAGAGATCCACGCGGTCGAGTCGGGTGGCGCCGACTGGATCCACGTCGACGTGATGGACGGGCACTTCGTGCCGAACATCACCATCGGCCCGGTGATCACCGAGGGAGCGCGCCGCTCCACGAAGCTGCCGCTCGATGTCCACCTCATGATCCAGGAGCCGGAGCGGTACCTCGAGGCGTTCGCGAAGGCGGGTGCGGACTACCTGACGGTTCACCAGGAGGTTTGTCCCGATCTCGCGCGCACGCTGGCCCGCATCCGGGTGCTCGGCGTGAAGGCGGGTGTGGCGGTGAATCCTGCCACTCCGCTCGATTCGATCCGCGACGTCGTGCGCGATCTGGACCTCCTACTAGTGATGTCGGTGACCCCCGGATTCGGCGGGCAGTCCTACATCCCGACCAGCACGGAGAAGGTCCGACGGGCTCGGCAGCTCCTGGACGAGCAGGGCTCCGCGGCCGAGCTCGAGGTGGACGGGGGCATCGATACGGGCAACGCCGGCCTCGTCGCGAGCATGGGTGCGACCGTCCTCGTCGCGGGCTCCGCCGTGTACCGCCACGCCGGGGGTGCGGCCGATGGCGTGAGGGCGATTCGCCGCGCGGCCGGGGCAGGTGCCCCCCCGCAGAGCCGCTGAGGCACAGGGTCCGCATCGGGCGAAAGTGCTTGGCGATGGCCGCCGGGCGAGGCTACACTCCATCTTGGAGGAGCAGCTCACCGACCCCCGCGCGTGGGTGCTCCGCCCCGACGGGGCCTTCGAGCGCCTTGGTGGAGATGGGCCCACTGCGCAGGAGCTCTTCATGAGCACGGCGGGAGGCGCCGCCATACTCGTTCGTTGAGCAAGGGTGGGGCCGTGGGTACCTTGTTCGAGGCCCGCGCCTGTAGCTCAGCTGGATAGAGCATCGGCCTTCTAAGCCGAGGGTCGCAGGTTCGAGTCCTGCCAGGCGCAT
>SHZR01000043.1 GCA_009692205.1 Gemmatimonadota bacterium
CGCGAATCGATGCAGGGCTCTTCATCTCACCAACCTACCTTCAACTCCGCGCAGCTTTCAACCCGGAGGCAGTTAAGGGAAAGCCTGACGCCATGCGGGCCCCCGTGCCCTCGACGCTCGCCGAGACCCACTCAAAGACGCGAAGACCCGGAATACTATAGTAGGCCGCGATCCGGGAGACTCCGCCGCGGGCACGCACAGCAGGGGATATCGAGCTCGGCGAGGGCACGATGCGAACTGCCTCCGTCACGGCTTGGGGGAGTCGAAGACGTCATGATGCCGCTCTGTGGACCGGCGAGCAAGGCGCTTCTAGACAAGCGGGACCGCCCATGGGTACTCTACGGACAACCGCAGAAAGCGAGGGCCGCGCATGCATCGCCGATACCTCCCGATCGCCCTCTTGCTCCTATCCGCACCTGCTGCCGCGCTCGCTCAGGACATCGAGATGCCCACGCCGGAGCAGTTCGCCACCCGAGCGGCCGCCGCGGAGGCCGCCCCGCTCTTCCAGTTGCAAGACCCGCTCAAGATGACGGTCCGCGCGGACATGAAGTTCCTGCGCGAGGAGCGGGACACGCTGACCGAGACCGAGGGAACTGCCACGTTCGTGGACCTGAACGGTTCCGAGACGACGAAGCCGGTGCAGGTCCGAGTGAGGGGTCATTTCCGGCTCGACAAGAGCAACTGCAACTTCCCACCTCTGCGCCTGAACTTCCCTCGGGGCGACATGGACGGCACGGTCTTCGAGGGGCAAGACCGGCTCAAATTGGTGACTCCGTGCCAGACCGACCGCGACGACTACCAGCGCTACATCTACGACGAGTACCTTGGGTATCGCGTCCTCAACCTCCTGACGCCCTACAGCTACCGTGTGCGTCTGGTCGAGGTGACCTACGAGGACACATCGGGTGAGTACGAGCCGCTGACGAAGTATGGATTCTTGATGGAGGCGGACGAGCAGATGGCCGAGCGCAACCGGGCCGTCTTCCTCGACGTACCGCAGATGCATCCGATGATGACGGATGGGGATCAGTCCGTGCTCATGGGCAGGTTCAGCTACATGATCGCCAACCTCGACTGGTCGGCGGTCTTCTTCCACAACGCGGTGGTCATCCGTCTCGAAGACGGGCGACATTTCCCGATCCCCTACGACTTCGATCACTCGGGCGCGGTCAACGCCCGCTACGCGACCGTGCCGCCCCAGCTGCAGGACGAGGTTCGGCGAGTTCGCCAGCGTCTTTATCGCGAATTCTGCCGGCCTCAGCTGACGCACGAGAATGTCGCGACGGTGTTCGCAGGCAAGCGCGAAGCGATCGAGGATGTCTATCGAAACTTCTCGCTCTACGCAGAGCCGAGTCAGGCGGTGGAGGCCATCGAGTATTTCGAGGAGTTCTGGAAAGTCATCGCGGACGAGGATGAGTTCGAGGACGAGATCCTCGACCACTGCACCCCGATGCCGCGTTGAAGCCAACGTCGAGCCGCGTGCGCGCGCTGCAGGCGCAGCGGCGCGTCGAGCAGGGGCTGGCGGAGATGGTGGGCCTCGTCCAGGGTGTGGCGGCGGACGGCGTGGTGTCCAGCGACGAGGCGACCCGTCTCTCGGAGTGGATTCGGGCCAACCCCGAGCCGGCGGCGCGCTGGCCCGCCAACATTCTGGCGCGACGCCTCGGCAAGATCTTCGCGGACGGCCGGCTCGACGGACGTGAACGGGATCGTCTTTCCGCCCTAGTGGGCCAGTTGGCCCAAAATCCAGAGGGGATCGGACGCGGGTTCCCGCTCGCCACCGACCTCCCCATCACGCGACCCGAGCCCGATGTGGTGTTCGAGGCCCAAACGTTCGTGTTTGCAGGCGAGTTCGCGTACGGGCCGACGCGTGCGTGCGAGCGCGAGGTGCTCGAGCTCGGCGGCACGTGCGAGCGTACGGTCAATCGCCGGACCGACTACGTCGTGGTCGGGGCTCTCGGCGCGGCCGAATGGAGTCAGGCCGCCTTCGGGGCGCTCGTGGACGAGGTGGTGCAGTACCGCGCTCGGGGGGGTCCCGATCGCGGTCATCACAGAGGAGCACTGGGCCGCGGCGTTACCCTAGCGGACCCTAGCGGCGGCGGACCTAGCTCCGACCCCCGGTCGTCACGGCGCCCTCGGCGGCCGACGACACGAGGCGCGCGTATTTGCTCAGCACGCCCGGCTCGATCTCCTTGGGCGGCCGACGCCACGCCGCGACCCGGGCGGCGAGCTGCGCCGGGCTCAGGTCGACCGACACCGTGCCCGCCGTCAGATCGAACGTGACGATGTCTCCGTCCAGGACCCCCGCGATCGGGCCGCCGTCCACTGCCTCCGGCGCGGCGTGTCCGGCCATGAGCCCGTGCGTGGCACCCGAGAAGCGTCCGTCCGTGAGGAGCGCCACCTCGGATCCCAGGCCGGCTCCCGTGAGCGCGGCGGTGACCCCGAGCATCTCTCGCATGCCGGGACCGCCGCGCGGACCCTCGCAGCGGATGATCATGACGTCCCCGGGTCGAATCTCACCCCCCTGCACCGCCGCGAACGCAGCTTCCTCGCTCTCGAACACCCGCGCAGGACCCCGATGGAACGCCCGCTCGGTCCCGGCAACCTTCAGCACGCACCCGTCGGGCGCGAGGTTGCCTCGCAGGATGAGCAGCCCCCCGCTTGCCTTGACGGGAGCGGCCACCGTGCTGACGACCTTCTGGCCGGGCGTCTCGCGAGCCTCCGCGATTTCCTCCGCGAGCGTGCGTCCCGTCACGGTCGGCACATCCCCCCGCAGGTGACCCGCCTCGAGGAGTCGACGGGCCACGAGCGCCACGCCTCCGGCCGCGTGCAGGTCCGTGGCCACGTACTTGCCCCACGGCTTCATGTCGGCGAGTACCGGCGTGCGCGCGCTGATCCGGGTGAAGTCGTCGAGCGAGAGCGTGACGCCCGCCTCCCGCGCGATCGCGAGCAGGTGGAGTACCACGTTGGTCGAGCCGCCGGTGGCGACCGCTAACGCGATACCGTTCTCGAGGGCAGTCCGCGTGAGGATCTGGCGGGCGCCCACGCCGAGGCGCACGAGATCCACGACCAGGCGGCCGCAGCGTCGAGCGACCTCCTGCTTGGCAGGGTCGGTCGCCGGCACGGAGCCGCTCCCCATCGGCGAGATACCCATCGCCTCGAAGACCGTCGCCATGGTGTTCGCGGTGAACTGACCGCCGCACGCGCCTGCCCCCGGACATGCCGCGCGCTCGATGCGGCCCAGCTCCGCCTCGTCGATACGGCCGGCCGCGCAGGCACCCACCGCCTCGAACACGTCCTGGATCGTGATGTCCTTGCCGTTGTAGCGACCGGGCTGAATCGACCCGCCGTAGAGCATCAGGCTCGGGCGGTCGAGCCGTGCGAGCGCCATGACCGTGCCGGGAATCGTCTTGTCGCACCCGGACAGCGCCACGACTCCGTCGAAGAGGTAGCCCCGCCCCATGAGCTCGATGGAGTCGGCGATGACCTCCCGGCTCACCAAGGACGCGCGCATGCCCGACGTGCCCATGGTGATGCCGTCCGACACCGCGATCGTGTTGAACTCGAGCGGTGCGCCCCCCGCCTCCCGAATTCCCTCGCGAACCGCCTGGCCGAGCTCCCTGAGGTGGACGTTGCATGGCATCGTGTCCGTCCACGTGTTCGCTATCCCGATGAGGGGTTTTTCGAAGTCCTCGTCGGTGAAGCCGACCGCACGCAGGTACGAACGCGCCGGAGCGCGGTCGGGTCCCTCGAGGAGCTGGCGGCTCCCCGTCATGGGGAGCCTGACTCCCCTGGTGTTCGAAGCCATCAGGCTCCCGTCGACAAGTTCGCCGGGCGCATCGGCATCAGCGTGCGACCGGCTCCAAGCGAACGATGGGGGTCCGTCCGTTGGCCTGATCGTCGATGGCGAGGTAGATGAAGCCGTCCGGTCCTTCGCGCACGTCACGCACGCGGCCGATGCCCTTGAGGAGCGTCTCCTCCAGCGGGAAGGTGCTGTCGTCGATCTCGATGCGAGAAAGCTGCTCTCCGGCGAGCCCACCCACGAAGATACTGCCCTTCCAGCGCGGGAACGCGTTGCCGTTGTAGATCATCATTCCCGAGGTGGCGATGGATGGAACCCACACGTGCACCGGATTCTCCATGCCCTCGCGCCGCGTTCCTGCGTGAATCGCCAGTCCGCTTCCGTAGTTCATGCCGTATCCGATCACCGGCCATCCATAGTTCTTGCCGGGCTCGATCCGGTTGAGCTCGTCGCCGCCGAACGGTCCGTGCTCCGCTTCCCAGAGCTGCCCCGTGACCGGATGGATCGCGAGGGCCTGCGGATTGCGGTGGCCTTTGCTCCAAATCTCGGGACGCACGCCAGGGCGGCCAACGAACGGGTTGTCCGGCGGGACGCTGCCGTCCTCCATGAGCCGGTTGACGGTGCCGTGGTGGTTTGAGAAGTCCTGCGCCGGATGCGCCTCGAGGTTGCCGCTCGGAGGAGCCATGCGCTCGCCGACCGACACGAAGAGGTGGCCGTTGCCGTCGAACGCGAGGCGAGAGCCATAGTGACCCCGACCGCGCGTCTGGGCCACGAAGATCTCCTCGACGTTCGTGAGCGCGTCGTTCTCCAGCCGCCCACGGATGACCGCGGTCGTGGACTCCTGCCCGCCGAGCGGCTTCGAGTACGTCAGGTAGACCAGGCGGTTCGTCGCGAAGTCGGGATGGGGCATGACGTCGAGCAGGCCACCCTGTCCGACCGCGAAGACCTCGGGCACGCCCTCCACCGGAGCGGGAAGCAACCGTCCGTTGCGGATGATGCGCAGCCTGCCGGGACGCTCCGTGACCAGGATGTCGCCGCCCGGAAGGAATCCGACGGCCCACGGGTGCTCGAGTCCTTCGGCAACCGTGACCACGCGGAACGAGTGTTGGGCGCTCCCATAGACGACGGGAGCCTGGCCCACCACCGGCATCGTGATCGACAAAGCAGCGCCGAGAGCGAGGAACGCCATCGAGGTCGGACGTGACATCTCAGCCTCCTACGAGCAGGGTCATGAACACGGAAGGTTAGGCCCGAGCGGCCTGCCCATCAACGCCCCCGCCGCCCCCGGCGGGGGCCGTCAGCGCAGTGCCCCGGCGAGCGCCTCCGCGCCGCCCACGACCGGCAACACCAGGCGGGTGGCATCGAGATCGACCCTCAACTCGGTCCCCGCGGGGGGCCACAGCGTGAACTCGCGGTCGCTCGCGAAGATCATCAGACCGATCCGCTTCCCTGCCGCAATCACCTGATCGTCCGGCTCGAGTTCGAAGGTCACGTCGTAGAAGCGGCCGGGTTCGAGCGGCTCTCCGCGCGTGAGCGAGCTGTGGTTCTGGGGGTCCGCCCACCCTCGCGTGATGACGTTGGCCACCGGATTGGGCTGGTCGAGCCACGGTAGCGTGACCAGCCACACGGAGAGGTTCGCCGCCGGCCGGCTGGCCGACACGCGAATCGTCACCGAGGGAGTCCCCGAAATGTGGACCGGACGCTCGAGTTCCGGCGTGGCATAGAGCAGTCGACTCTCCATGCTCGCCGCGCGCGCCAATGCGGCGCCGCCCAAGGCCACGTCGTCCGTGAGCGACTCCGTCCCCTGGCCCGCTGCGATCTCGAGCGCGAGACCGCCGACACTCTCGCCTCCTGCCCCGAGTCGCAGCGTGACGCCCGCGGCGTCGGGATGCGGATAGTCCGGGTACGAAGTCGGCGCAACGGGCGCGCCGCGCGGCGCGCCCTCCCGCACGACCCAGGCGCGGGGATCGCGCTCGACACCGTTCTCGACACCGTGGAGGTAGCGCGTGAACCAACGGTTCATCAGCTCCATCGGCGGTTCTCCCCCATGGCCGCCCTGATGGAGGTAGAGCTGCACGGGGACCCCGCGGTCCCGGAGCGCTTCATAGACGCGCACGCTGTGCCCGGGCATCACGTTCCAGTCGCCGAGGCCGTGCGCCAGAAGCGTGGCAGCCCGCACGCCCGCCAAGGCGCCGAGGTAGTCGCGACCGGCCCAGAAGTCATTGTAGTCGCCCGACTCGCGATCCTGTCCCGCGGCGAGCTCGCCCTCGCGCACCGTACGCACACAGTAGTCGCGGCGCGCCGGGTCCCCACTGTCGACGAAGTCGAACAGCACGTCGACATCCTCGCCGAGGTACCCACCCGGCGAGCGCACCAGGCCGTTGGAGCGGTAGTAGTTGTAGTACGACGTGTTTGCGGACACGGGGATGATGGCCTCGAGGCCATCGACGCCCGTCGTGGCCGCAGCGAGCGGCAACGTCCCGTTATAGGACGTTCCGGTCATGCCGACCTTGCCGCTCGACCAATACGCGCGGACTTCCTCGTCTCCGTTCGCGGTCGCGAAACCCCTCGCCCGACCGTTCAGCCAGTCGATCACCGCCTTGGGAGCGAGAGTTTCGTTACGGCCGCCGATCGTGGGACAGCCTTGCGAGAGGCCCGTCCCCGGCGACTCCGAGTGCACCACCGCGAAGCCGCGGGGCACCCAGGCTCCGACCTGGGAGTTGGAGATCACGGGCCTGGGCGACACGTACGCGATCTCGGGCATCTGCACGCGCGGCGGAGGCGTCGTCCCCAACTCATGGCGCACGTTCCAGAAGTACTGCGGCGCCGTGGAGCCGACCCCCTCGAAGTAGGGGCTCGTCTCGTACACCACGGGAACCCGCAGCCCCTCGCTGTCTGTCTGCGGAGGGCGGGTCACGGCGACATGCATGCGGTCCCGCCGTCCGTCCCCGTCGGAGTCGAACTCGGTCTCGACCCAGAGCTCGTGCCGAACCCACGCCGCGGGATTGGCGAACCCGGGAACCACCTGGGCCTGACCGTCTCGGAAGACCGGAAGCGTCGGCCTCGGTGACTGCGCACAGGCGGCGAGCGCACCCAGCGATGCGGCCCAAAGCGCGCAGGCTGCGTGCGCTGCCCGCCTCACCACGCGCCGCGACGCGCGGGAGAGTCGCCGCTCACCTCATGTCCGCCTGGCGCTCGACCAGCTCGATCCTCGCACCTTCTGGCCCCGCGATGTAGAAGAAGCGGATGATGCCGTTCGGGAGCGTCAGATCCTGCGGCTGGGACGTGAGCTCCGCACCCCTTCCGGTGAGCGCGCTCACCATGCTCGCGGTCTCGGGCGAACGCCAACCGATGTGGTCGATCGTCCCCTCCGTGCTCGGGAAGTTCTCGCCCCGCTGCACGAGGATCCACACGTTGCCGGGATAGAGGATTCCGTCCAGACGCCCCCGCATGCGCATGCGAATGCCGCCGAACTTCCCCTCGTACCACGCGAGCATCGCCTCGGGATCGGGAGAGCGCAGGTGCACGTGATGGAAGCCGAGGTGCTGGGGATCTTCGATCAACTCGAGGCGCGTGCCGAACGGGTCATCGATGAAGGACAGCTTGAAGAGTCCCTCCGCCTCCCGCAGGGGCGTGGTGACCGTCGCACCCGCAGCCGCGACCTCAGCCAGCTTCGCCGCCAGATCGGGAAAGGAGAACCCGAGGTGGTCGATCACGCTGCCCGCGCTGGGCCGACGGGCCACGGCGGCCCCGCCGCGACCGCCGCCGCCGAGGAACATGATGCGCGTGGTCCCGAAGAGCAGTCGGTCGTCCCTGCCATCGACCCACTCGCCGCCGATGTGATCGTGATACCACTGCGCCGCCGCCTGCGGGTCGGGGACCGACATGTGCACGTGGTCGTAGAGGGCCGTCGGAGTCTGCGCCGAGGCGGGAGACATCGTCACGATGAGAGCGGCGAGCGTGGTGGTCGCGGCGGGGAGGAGGCGCATCACTTGCTCCAGAGACGAGTGGACGGGCTGCTGCGCTGCATGGCCGGTATTCTAGCCAGGAACGATCGTCCTATCACCCCGGGGGGCCGGCGGTTCCGGCGCGCGGTGAGCCGCGGGGATTGCGACCCTGCCCGACCCTTTGCGGCACCTCAGCCCTCACGGGCCCGAAATAGCCGAGGGGCGCCGGCATGCCCTTGCCTCGCCGGCACCCCTCGACCCTCTGCAAACCCTCATTCCGCCGATTCCCGTCCGGCAGAATTGCCGCGCCTCGTTACTGAATCGTGAACACCTTGCTCACCCCGAAAATCAGGGTGATCTCGCCGTCGATCTCGTCACTGAGCGCTGCGTCGTTCATGAGACCCGAGACCGAGAAGTCCATCTCTCCGGCGGTGAATCCGTACCCGGCCTGCAGGTACTGACCCCCGAGATCCTTGTCGAACGCATCGCTCAGCGCGTCGCCAAGCCCCGTGTTGTACGCGATCGTGCCGACCGTGCCGAAGAATCCGTTCTTCGCCGCCGTGGCGGACAGGAAGAAATACTTATCGTCGCCGGACACGTCGTAGGTGCCGAGAGCCGCGGCGAGCGACAGGATGCCGAACGAAGCCCCGAGGTTCCCCTCGAGATACGTGTCGTCGAAGTCTCCGGTGTAGAAGTACCCAGTGCCGCCAAGACTCACGGTTCCACTCCCCAACGGAATGGCGACGCTACCGAAGAGGTCGACCTCCGACCCGTCGCCCACATCCGCAGCCCAGGTTCCGGCCGAGAAGTTGCCAGAGGCTACGTTCAGCCCGGCGCTCGCCGACGAGGTACGCTGTAGGACGCCGCGGTAGTAGTACTGGCTCAGCCAGCCCGCGTTGGCGGTGACCGTGGCCTGCGCCTCCGCGTGAAGCGGAAGAAGGACCGCAGCGGCAAGAGCGAACGAAATCATCTTCTTCTTCATGGTGACGAATCCCTTTTTGATGTCAGGATGTTTGATTGTTGTTCGTGTGCTGTTCAGGATGCCACGGGCGTAACCGCCGCCACGTCTTTCTCGGCCGTCCTGATCCGGTGCACCGCGTCGATGGGCAGCACGAAGATCTTCCCGTCGCCCACCTCCCCCGTGCGCGCCGCGTTCATCACCGCTTTGACCGCGGCGTCGACGAACGGCTCCGAGACCCCGATTTCGATCACCACCTTCTCTACGAGCGCCATCTTGACCGACATGCCGCGGTAGGTCTCCACCGCCTCGGTCTCCCCTCCGTGCCCCTGCACTCGGCTCACCGTCAGGCCTCTCACTTCCGCCTGGTACAGAGCCTTCAACACATCGTTGAGCTTCTCGGGGCGTATGATCGCCTTGATCAGCTTCATGGTCGTGTCCTCACTGTGATTGAGATTCGCGTAAAGCCAGGTCGGCGGAACGCCCTACTTGGCCGCATTGCCGTTGAGCTCCTCGTGCAGGATGAGCACCGCACCGTCGCCCGTGGCGTAGCCCTCTTCCCCGTGCGCCAACACGTCCATCCCTCTCCGCTCGGCGTCCGACTCGGGACGCAGGCCGGCCACGGCTTGCACCACCTTGAGGATCACCGCCGTCATCACCCCGCTGTAGACGAACACAGCACCCACGGCGATGAACTGGATCAGGACCTGACGCGGGTTGCCGTAGAGCAGCCCGTCTTGGCCCGCGGCATTGAGCGCCGTGGTGGCGAAGACCCCCGTGAGGATGGCCCCCGTGAATCCACCGACACCGTGCGCCGCGAAGACATCGAGTGAGTCGTCGAGTCCCGACCGCGCCCGCCAGCGGATGATGAAGTAGCTCGGGAACGCCGCGATCGCGCCGATGGCCATCGCCGACATCGGCGAAACGAACCCGGCTGCGGGCGTCACAGCCACGAGCCCGACCACGATCCCGGTTGCGGCACCTACCGCGGTGATGTGCTTGGCGAACATGACGTCCAGAAGCGACCAGACCACGAGCGTCGCCGCCGGCGCAAACAAGGTGTTCACGACCCCGAGGGCCGCCAGTTCGTTCGCTGCCAGCGCGCTACCGCCATTGAATCCCATCCACCCGAACCACAGGAGGCCGGCACCCAATAGCACAAACGGCACGTTGTGCGGCAGCATCGCCTGCCTGCCGTAGTCCGTGCGGGGACCGAGCACCAGCGCCGCCGCCAGGGCACCCGCCCCCGCGTTCACGTGCACGACCGCTCCACCCGCGAAGTCGAGCGCGGAGAGCCCGAACAGCCATCCGCCGGTGTTCCAGACCCAGTGGGCGACCGGAGCATAGACCACCAGACCCCAGATCGAAATGAACGTCACGTAGGCGCCGAACTTCATACGCCCGATGATCGCGCCCGAGATGAGCGCCGCCGTGATGATGGCGAACGCGCCCTGGTAGGCCATGAACAGCATGTGCGGGATGGTTCCGGACGGCTCGGTACCCACCCCACCCAGCAGGGCCATCGAGAAGTCACCTACGAACGCGTTCCCCGCCCCGAAGGCGAGAGAGTACCCGACGAGGGCCCAGAGCACGCCGCTGAACCCGAAGGCGATGAAGCTCATCATCATCGTGTTCAGCACGTTCTTCGAGGAGACGAGCCCCCCGTAGAAGAATGCCAGGCCTGCCGTCATCAAGAGGACGAGAGCGGTGGAGATCAGCATCCATGCCGTGTCTCCACCGGAGATCGCTGCCGCTTCCTGCGCGAACGCGAAACCGGGTGTCGCGAGGAGGAGGAGGCCCGAGAGCGCAAGACGAATCGCCCCGCTGAGCAGGGGCATGAGCCCCGCTCCGGCCCTTCCCAGCCGTATGGTGTGCGCCATTGCTATTCCTTTCGAACGGTTGAGACGCTGCGGTGCACCCGCAGCTACCGCCGAAGCTGGAAGGCAAGGCTCGTACCAATCCGCACAAGCGCCGCCGGCACGCGAGGATACTGGCCTATCTCATTGAAGCAAAGCGACTTACAAGGACGAGGATTTCGAGGCGCACACTCGACGGCGAGCGACGAGATCGTCGGGCACCCCGTTGGATCCTACGAAAACGTAGGCGCCCCCCGTCCGCCGACGCCTCAGGAGCGCCGGGAGGAGCGGTATCGAGAGGGATCGATTCCGTACTTCCGCAGCTTGTACCCGACGATGCGCGAGGACGTCTGCAGCAGCCGGGCCGCCTCCGCCTGGTTCCCGCGAGCGGACTTGAGGCTGTCGAGGATCAAGTCTCTCTCGTAGTTGCCCACCATCGAGTCGAGAGAGGACTCGGGGAGCGTATCGGACACCTGGGCCGTCTGGAGGGTCGGCGGGAGGTCGTGCCCGTGGATCACGGCGCCCTGGCAGACCAAGACCGCCCTCTCGATGCAGTTCTCGAGCTCCCGCACGTTACCGGGCCAGTGATAGGCCATCAGCATGTCGATGGCGGGAGTGGAGATGCGCCGGACGCGCTTCCCGAGCACGGACGCGTACTTCTCGACGAAGTGGTCGGCCAAGAGGAGGATGTCCGGCTTCCGGTCGCGGAGCGCGGGCATGTAGATGCTGAAGACGTTCAGGCGGTAATACAGGTCCTCCCGGAACTTGCCCTGGCGCATCGCGTTCTCGAGGTCGCAGTTCGTGGCGGTGATCAACCGCACGTCCACGGTGATGGACTTGACCCCGCCAAGGCGCTCGAACTCCTTCTCCTGCAACGCCCTAAGCAACTTCACCTGAGTCGATGGTGAAAGCTCGCCTACCTCGTCCAGGAACAGCGTCCCCCCGTCCGCCAGCTCGAACCGGCCCATCTTCCGCTCGCGTGCATCCGTGAAGGCTCCCGGCTCGTAGCCGAAGAGCTCCGACTCGATCAGGGTGTCCGGAAGGGCGCCACAGTTCACCTTGACGAAAGGCCCCTCGGCGCGCTGCGAGTTGTAGTGGATGGCGTGAGCCACCATCTCCTTACCGGTGCCCGACTCCCCGCGGATCATGACGGTCGTCGGGCTGCCCGCGACCTGCGCGACGGCCTGGTAGATGTCCCGCATCTGCCGGCTGTTTCCGATGATGTTCCGGAAGTCGTAGCGCTCGCGCAGCTCCTGACGGAGCTGGTCGTTCTCCGTGAGGAGCCGCTTGCGCTCGGTCTCCACCAGGGAGTGAACCCGGACAGACTGGCCGATCATCGAGGCCACCACCCCGAGAAATTCCACTTCGGGCTGGAAATCGCGCGCCGCGTCGAAGGGGTACGTCACTCCGAGACTCCCCTTGGTCTTGCCGTCCACCGGAATCGGCATGGCGACGAAGCTCAGCTCGTCGTGCCCGCTGCCCTTCCAGACCTCCGTCCGATCCAGGAACAGCGGCTCCTGGCTGACCCGCGGCACCACCACCGTTCGGCCGCTCTCCACCACGCGGCCGGTGACGCCCTCGCCGACCTTGTACTTCGCCCGACGTTGCACCTGCCAGGGGATGCCGGTGGCCGCCTCGATCCTCAGCTCGCCGCTCTGTTCGTCGAGGAGGGTCACGGTCCCGGCTACCGAGCCGTGGTTCTCCTCCAGCAGCTCGAGCACCTGGATCAGTGCGGTTCTGAAGTCGAGCGACGAGGAGAGAGTCTGCGAAATCTCGAGCAAAGTCGAGAGCTTTCGGACGTTGGTGACGCTCATGGCCGTACCGTTCGTTAATGGATCGGCGACGACCGAAGATGACGATTTCGAACGATTGGCGCCACAACCGTACAATTTTGTACGTACCCAACCGGGACTCGACTTCCCGAAGCTGGGGCGCTAGCTAGTTGGCCAACGGCGCGACGTTGACCGTCACTTCCTGGTCCGCATAGAGAGAGCCGTCGTCGGCGCGGCCGCGCAGCACGTACGTCCCAGGCTCGTCGAACGTGACGCGTGCCACCCAGCGGCCGTCCTCGGGGACGGGCGGCGCGACCCAGAAAGGAGCCCAGGGCGAGTTCATCCACGCCCGGGTGTCCTCCCAGGGCTTGATCTGGATCGGCTCGAAGTTGGCCGTGTTCTGTCCGCGATAGACGAACCAGGTGAAGTGCAGCCCGAGGGATTTGGCGACCGTGACGCGGTCGGGCTCCGTGAACGCACGCTGGAGCGCGCGCATCTCCGGGCTCACCTCCGGGGTGGCGTTCGCGCTGTCGGCCGGCGCGGGCGTGGCTGCCGGCGTTCCCGCCACGACCCGCTGCGCACGCGCGCGCTCACGACGCTGCGCGGTCGTGAGCGGTAATCCGTCGTCGGTCACCCGGGCAGTGAGCGTCACTGGCTGACCCACGCGCGCGTTCGCCGTACGGGACCCATCGATCATGATTTCAGGCGGCGTGTTCGAGCGCGTCTCCGGGTCGCTGCGCCCCGCCCCGAGCGCCCCGGTCTCCGAGGCGACGACGATGTTGTCGATCAGCAGGTCCTGCCGCAGCGACCCGTACGCCATCTTGGTCTCGCCCCGGGTCGTGAGCGTCCACACGAGCTCCTGGTCACCGAAGTCCGCAGGCACACGGACCTTGAACGTGAACCTGTTGCGGCGCGGCAGGAAATGCGTCGGCTGCCCGCGGTCCGCAGGGCCCGGCGAGAAGGAGTTGCCCTCACCCACGGGAACGTCGACCTCCTCGAGCCAGTTCCGGTTCATATAACCGAAAATCAGGTTGTACGAGCCGTCAGGATTGGCCTCGAAGCCCTCGTACGCGGGCGAGACGGTCTGACCGCTCGAGTAGGTCAGTGATTGACCGGCGAGGCCCGTTTGTGCCGAGATGCTCGCGGCAACCACGAGCATCGACCGCAGGAGCCACACCTGCGCCCCCCTGGGCGCCTCGATCCAGCGCATGCGTCTACCTCTGGTTGTCGGCGGGTTGGTTGGACGCACTCTCCAAGACCGGTGAGGGCGCGGGGATCGAGTGCAGGCACAGCGGACACCCGATCACGTGGTCGTTCTTGGTCAAGTCGAACCGCTCGATCCGCGCCTGCATCTCCTCCAACAACTGCTCATCGGTAAGGGCCACCCTCATGCCCAGATCGATGAACATGTTCGACACCGACCGATTGCCGGAGCCCGACCAGTTGCGCGGGTCCGGCACGTTGGCATTGGTCGGCGTGTTGTTCATGTAACCTACGATGTGAAGCACCGTACCCTTAGGCAGGAGCGGCTGATAGCCGTCCTCGTACGCGTAGCCTCGGACCCAGTTGTGGTCGTAGCCGACGCAGGAGAGCGTCTCGACGTTGTAGCCCCAGATCGCCTCGAGGCACATGCGTTCGCCCGGCGCGTGCAGATGAGGCTCGAACGTGATGATCTTCGTGTTGCGCTCCAGCACCTCGTAGGCGTGGAGCTCCTGCTGATCCGTCATGGCCTCGATATCGATGTCCATGGCGTTGCCGAGGGCCACCGGCGCCCGCGGGTACTTGGGCTCATAGCCCACGGGGTGGAAGCGGAAGCCGATGAGGAGCTTGGCCCGGGTGTCCCGTCCACTCGAGTGCAGGTGAACCGAGTTGGACACCACGCTCGAACCCGCCCGTAGGAGCCGCGCGCCTTCCGGGTCGAAGATGTCGGCGTTCCTACCCACTTCGTGCACCGGCCAGCCGGTGGCCTGCGGATCCTCGAAGTCGCTCGCCGTGGGGTCGTCCCCGGCCGCGATCACCCGAGTGCTCCAGATCATGTGGTGGAAGACGTAGCGCCCACCCACGGTCTCCCGCCCGGTGTCGGTCGGATCGATGTCGTTCACCTCACGGATCTCGACCGAGCTCACGTAGCGGTCTTCGCCCAGCGGAATCGGCACGCTCTGGATCTCGCCCCACCAGTCGGGGCTGCCGGCCTCCTTGTAGATCTCTTCTGTCTCGACGATCAGGTCGGGCTCACCGGCCGTCCAGGTCACCTCGTCGTTGAAGACGCGCGGCTCGGGGAGATCGGCCGGGTCGCCCTCGGGCGCGCCGTTCTCGACCCAGGCGGCGATCGCCGCGACCTCCGCATCGGACAGGGAGGGGTCGTTCTTGTAGTGCTGGATGCCGATGTCCTTCTCGACGTACCAGGGGGGCATCGCCCCCGCCCGGTCCCGGATCCCGGTCTTCTCTCGGATGCGCGATGACCAGCGCCGGACCTCCTGGTAGGTCATCAGCGACATGGGGGCGACGCCCGCCGGCCGGTGGCAACCCTGACAGCTCCGCTGGAGAATCGGCGCGACGTCCCGGCTGAAGGTCACTTCGCCGCGAGCCGGACTCTCTTGGGCCCCGAGAGGCGCCTGCGGTGCGAAGAAGGCCGCCGTTCCGAATACCGCGAGCGCCCTGCAGATGTCCGTTACCGCAGTCGAGCGATGCGTCATGTCGGGTACCTCTCCCCCTCATTGAAGGCTCCAGGCAACGCCAATATAGGCCGTGCTCCCGGGGGGCACCACGTTGTCCATCCCTGCTATTCGCGGCCCGCGGCCTGGGCGAGGTTCTCGTCCGTCCCCGCCACGAGGAGGGTGTCCGAGTCCTTGAGCAGGGCGTCCGGGTCGGGCGCCGCCTGGTGGAGGAAGCCGCATGAGCATCGACCTGCATTTCCGGCCCGCGCACTACGCCGACTTCGACGACCCCGTCGCGCTTGCCCTGAACGGCATCAAGGGACAGATGAGGCGGGTGATGGTGCGCGACATGTTGAGCGCCGAGGGCGACAAGCGGGTGGCCTACGACGTCGTGCTCGGACCGATCGAGGATGACGTGCTGGGCGAGCGCGCGTCCGAAGCGTTCATGAACACGATGAACAGCCCGGCTCCTTCGTGAGCGGTCGCCGGCCGGTCAGTCCTCTCTCACGCGCCGCAGGGCCTCCACCATGTACCGGCGATACTCCTCGGGCGCGATCGTCGTGCCGCAATCCCGGTTGTTCGAGCCGGCGTTCCACCGTCCGCCGTAGGCTCGGTCGAAGTCTTGGATTCCGAGATCTTGGAGAGAAAGGCCCTCAGGCGCGGCAAGGCCGAGGCGAGTCTTGACCTGCCAGCGGTCCGGGCGCTTGCGGTAGGGGCTGACCATGACGACCAGCGCTGCGTGAGGCAGAAAGGGCAATACCAGTTCCCCCTCCAGCGGCTCGGGCAGGACGGCGAAGTAGACTCCGCCCTCCTCCAGGAACCGGTGTCGCTCGCGCTATCAAGCCCCCAGGTCGTCCAAGAATTCCGACGCCGGCCGAACTCCTGTAATCAACAAGTGATCTCGAGCCCGCGTGCACGCCACGTACAGCAGGTGCCGCTCGGTGTCGTAAACCTCCTGTAGGTCTGCGTCGTCCATATAGAAGGTGACCTGACAGACTGCTACGTGCTCGACCGCTGGACCGGCGCCATCAACTCGCGGGCACCCTAGCCTAGCTTCCGGTCCGGGTCTATCAGCGCCAGCAGGTCTTCCATCGTCCACGGCTTGTGCGTGATGCCCGCCGCCATCGCCGGGGTGGTCTTGATGCCCCCGCGCGCCTTCGTGAGCGTCCCGTGCGGCGTGCAGAAGTTGTACACGAAGAACGTGAGCGACACGGCGTGAGCGTGGTTCTCGGCTTTCTTACTGAACCCACTGGTAAGGTGCGTGAAGCGGCGAGACGTCATGCGAAGCTGAAGGTTTGTCCGCTCCACCATGGACGTTGAGATCAAGTCTGGGTTCGGGCGGCCGATGACCCGAACCTTCCTGGCCCCCGTGCAAACCGGTGGAGAGTACCGCCGCTGCTCCTCCGTTGTACCGACCTGACCGTACGTCTTTACGCGCTGCGCGTAGTTAACCGGCCCGCACGACCTATGGCTCTCCGGCCTGCTCAGCGTGTGCACGCCCTGTGCACGCTGCCAAATCACAAATCCTAAAAATCCAATCGGGGCGCCCGGATTCGAACCGGGGACCCCCTGCTCCCAAAGCACTTAGGTAATCCGCCTATTCCGGCGATTGTCGCATAGATCCTAGCGATTCCGGGACCGCATCACCGCCCGGTTGCATCCAAATCGCCGGATTTCGCCGGTCTGT
>SHZR01000044.1 GCA_009692205.1 Gemmatimonadota bacterium
TCGTGGTGGACGAACTCTCGGATCCCGCGGTATCCTTCCCCATGAGGCGGCGTTCCTTTCCCCCGGGCTCGAACCCGGTGGTCGCTGGTTAATTGTCAGCGGAAAGGTACGTCGCCTCTCTTTTTACACACCCTTTGATCCTAGCTCGGGTGACGGCCGACTCGAGCTCTCCCGAACGGCCGGCCGCTACGACCTCATCGTCCTGGATGCGTTCTCGTCGGGGACCATCCCGCTCCACCTGCTCACACGCGAGGCGTTCGAGCTCTACCTCGACAGACTGGAGCCGAGAGGCGCGCTGCTCTTCCACATCTCCAACCGTCACCTCGAGCTCGCGCCGGTCCTCGCCGCGCAGGTGCGCGACCTCGGGCTCGCCGCTTTCGAGTGGGTCGACGTGCGCGCTGACGGGGACGTCGAGAAGGGGATCTTCGGGTCGCACTGGGTGCTGCTCGCGCGCAGCCCGCAGGACCTCGACTACGTGCCGGTCGCCGGCTGGCGGCCGCTCGACACCTCGGCAACCACGCGCGCCTGGACGGACGACTTCTCCGACCTGCTGTCGGTACAGCGGTGGAACTGACGGGCTACCGCGCCTCCGCCACCCCGCTCCCGATCAGTCCGTCCACCTCGGCGTCCGAGTAGCCAAGCTCGCCGAGAATCTCCCGCGTGTGCTCCCCCGCGTGGGGAGGAGTCGCCTCCGCGTGCGGCCGCATCCCGTCCATCCGGAGCGGGATTCCGACGTCGCGGTACTCGGGAATCTCCGCGTCTGGCGCGTCGACGATCAACTCCACCGCTGCCAACTGAGGGTCCGCGACGACCTCGGCGATGTTCCGAATCGCCGAGCACGGCACCGAGTGCCGCCGCGTCAGGTCGAGCAGCGCGGCGGTCGAGTGCAGGCGCGTTCGCTCCTCGACGAGCGGGATCAGCACGGAGTGGTTGGCCGAGCGCAGAGGGTTGGTGAGGAAGCGCGGATCGCCCGCGAGCGCGCTCACGCCGAGCGCCTCGCACAGCCTGGCGAAGAGCGCGTCGTTGCCCGCCGCGATCATCACGTGACCGTCCGTCGTCGCAAACGCTTGATACGGCGCGATCGCTGGGACGCCCGAGCCCATCGGGCCCGGGATGCGACCGGTCGCGAGGTATCCGGTCACGTGGTACGAGACCCATCCCAGCGTGGTGTCGAGGAGTGCCGCCTCGACCTCCGAGCCCTCGCCCGTGGCGTCTCTCCTGCGCAGCGCCGCGAGCACCGCTACCGCAGCCCACATCCCGGTCCCGTAGTCGACCACCGCGCCGCCGACCCGCGTGGGAGGGCCGCCCGCGTAGCCCGTCGTAGACATCAGGCCCGTGTAGGCCTGCATCAACGGGTCGTAGCCAGGCTGGTCACTCATCGGGCCCTTCGATCCGTAGGCGCTGACTGACGCGTAGATCACGTCGGGGCGCAGCGTGCGGATCGCGTCGTAGTCGAAGCCGAGTCGCTTGGCGACGCCCGTGCGCGACGCCTGCATGAACACGTCCGACCGGCGCGCGATGCGATAGAGGACCTCGATCCCCTCCTCGCTCTTGAGGTCGAGCACCATGCTGCGCTTGCCGCGATTCACGGAGAGGTAGAGCGCGCTCCGCGTCCCCCAGAACGGCGGACCCCACTCCCGCGCCATGTCGCCGCCGGGCGGCTCGATCTTGATGACCGTCGCGCCCAGGTCGGCGAGGATCTGGCCGCAGTAGGGTCCGGCCAGGTTCTGCGTCAGGTCACAGACGTGGATGTCGGCGAGCGGAGCAGTCATGGGCGCGAGAGGGCCACGCGGAACCCGATGAACGGGCGCCGCGCGCCCGGGTCGGCGCCGCCGCGCACGCCCGCACGGATGTTCTGAGGACCGTCCGAGAACGAGCCTCCGCGCATCACCCAGAGCGCCTCGGCATCCAGTCCCTGCGTGTCGTCGGTGGGATCGTACGGGTACGGCTGGTAGGGACTCCGCGTCCACTCCCAGACATTGCCGCTCATGTCTGCGAGACCGTAGGGGCACTCGGGGCATTCGAACGCACCCACGCGCGTGGGGCCTGGGCCCTGGTAGTTCGCGCGCTCCGCACGCGGCTCGTTCCCCCAGGGGTAGATGCGCGTGTCGGCGCCGCGGGCCGCCTTCTCCCACTCGGCCTCGGTCGGCAACGTCACCCGCCAGCCCCCACCGAGCAGGCGCGCGAGCGGGGCGGGCGTGGCCGCCGACCCCGCGAGCATCTCGCCGAGCCAGCGCGCGTACGCCAGCGCGTCGGTCCACGAGACGGACGCCACCGGGAAGTTCGGACGTCCCGTGAGTGCGCCGGCGTCCGCGACGCGATACCCGGTCGCGCGCACGAAGGCAGCGTACTGCGCCACCGTCACCTCGTAGCGGCCGAGGTAGAACGTCGGCACATCGACGGTGCCTTGGGCGGCCGTCGGGGACCACCGCTCGATGTCGAACGCGAGAGGGTCGACTCCCGCGTCGCTCCCCATGACGAACGCCCCCCCGGGAACCTGAACGAAGCCGAGAAGGTCCTCGTCGGGAAGGAACCACGAGTCCGCACGGAACCCGGGCAGTTCGACCGGCAACTCCACCGGAGGGGTTGCCGCGGCTTCGGCATCCGCCGGCGACGCAGGCGCCAGCCGCAGCGCGAGCCACACCGCCGCGACCAAGCCCAGGGCGGCGAGCGCGGGCCACCGCTTCAGGAAAGAACTCACGTCAGGAAGGCGCTCAAAGGGAGACCGCAACCCGACTGCAGGCGAACGTCCAGCCGTGCTCGCACGCCCGCGCGTAGATCTCCCCTTCCGTGTCGCCCATGCGGTTCAGGCCGCCCTCCCTCAGCAGGAGTCTGAGATCGAGGAGGCGCGGCTCGGCCCTGCTCGTCCGTGTCGGATCCAGCAGGTTGACGCACGCTGCCTGGAACCTCAACTCGCACGCCCGCGAGAAGTAGCCTGCCGCGAGATCGGCGTCGGCGGTGGTCAGACGACCCTCCGTGTAGGCGACACCGAGTTCATTGCACGCCCACGCGGAGGCGTCGCCGCAATAGGTCGCCTCGAGCCGAAGCAGGCGCTCGCAAGCGTTCGAGCGGTCCTCCGCGCACGCCTGCTCCCAGAACGGCAAGCTGTCTCCCGTGTGCCTTCCGTCCGCGCGTCCGAGCGCGGCCATCGACAGGAAGAACACGACCCAGATCCCCATGTAGGCCGGGTTCGGTCGCCCGAATGCCCATTCGAGGCGTAGGCTGCCCCACGCGGGGCTCGCGCGGAGCCTCGCCACCAGAGCATCGATTCCGCGGATGCTGAGGTTGAGCAGCGGCACGCACAGGAGCTTGTCGTAGTGCGTCGGGACGCCGGATGAACTGAGCAGGCCGTAGAGCGCGAGCACGCCCCCGCCGTACATGGCGCCGAACAGCAGCTTGCCCGGGGGCGTGCGCGGCGACGTCGACGGATCGGTCACCAGCAAGTGCAGCCCCAGGAAGACCGCGGCCGGAATCTCCGAGTCGATGAAGTACGGCACCCCGGTCACGGCCGCGTACACCCAGCTCCCGCCGAAGAGCACCGCGGCCGCGGCGCCCGTCAGCAGCGTGATCGAGAAGAAGTAGAGGCAGACCAGCCCCACCGCAAACAGGTAGGTATAGATGTAGGGCGCGAGCGTGAGCGTGGACGCGATGTCGGGTCCCCACGTGAGGTCGGTCGTGCCCGTCGCGATGAGCACGAGCGAGAAGAGCCCGAGCGTGAACGCGGAGGGGTTGAAGATGTGGACCCGCTTCCCCTCCCTCTCCCAGCGCACGAACTCCTTGCCGACGAACCCGACCGCGAGCATGAGGAACTGGAGGTAGAACCAGTCGTCCTTGAACCAGATGAAGAGGTTCGTGCTGAAGACGATCGGGAAGGGTCCGAACCCCAGCGTGTAGTTCTGGTGGCGCGACCACGAGAGCAGCATGTCGAACGCGTACGCGAACGCGAGCTGCGCGAGGAAGAGCCCCGCGAACTCGTAGACGGGCCGCCAATACCATCCCCAGTAGGCGTAGATGGAGAGCTGCACGCAGGCCTGGATGTAGTGCTGCTTGCGGAGCACCGCGACGAACGACCGACCCTCGTCCGTGCGCTTCAGCCGCACATACAGCACCGCCAGCCACGCGAGCAGGACCGCGACGGCGCCCCATACCGAGAACGTGAGCCGCGGATTCGCCTGGACGCGGGGCAGGAAGGCCAGCGCGCCGATGACGGCTGACAGCGCGAGCGGGAGGTAGAGGACGTTCCGCGACGGGGTCGTCGGGGTCGGGGTCGACGCTCTGGCGTTAGCCCGAGCTTCGCCCTTGGGGCCCTTCGCGCTCCGAGGTCCTCGATCCGCTGCCATCGGTCCGGTGCCCTACCTGAGCCAGTCCTCGAGCGCGGTCGCGAGATCGGTCTTCTCGTCCCGATACTTCACGATGACGGGCGTTTGTAGCGAGAGCGCTTGCGACGCGCCCCACGCCGACGTCACGCCCCGCGCGCCGGGCACGACCACCGCGCCCTCGGGAATCTCGAGCGGCGCGTCCCCGTTCGCGCGGTGTACCCGCTCGCGCACCAGGTCGAACACCGGCGTACCACGCGTGAGAATGACTCCCGCGCCGAGCACCGCTCGCTTACGCACGATCGTGCCTTCGTATACGCCCGCGTTGCCTCCGATGACCACGTCGTCTTCGATGATCACCGGCGAGGCGTTCACCGGCTCGAGCACACCGCCGATCTGCGCCGCCGCGCTCACGTGCACGCGCTCGCCCACCTGGGCGCACGAGCCCACGAGCGCGTGCGAGTCGATCATCGTGCCGCTTCCCACGTGCGCGCCGACGTTCACGTACATCGGTGGCATGCAGACGACCTTGGGCGCCAGGTAGGCGCCGCGACGCACGGCGGAGCCTCCGGGCACGATGCGGATTCCATCGGACAGCGCGAAGCGACGCAGCGGAAGCGTGTGCTTGTCGAAGAAGGCCGCGCGCTCCCCGGCCGGGGCACCGCCCTCGGTGCCCGCGCTCGGGACCACCACGCCCACGCGGAACGCGAGCAGAATCCCGCGTTTGACCCACGGCACCGCAGACCACTTTCCTTCCGGAGACCGCGCCGCGGCGCGCACGGATCCCCGCTCGAGGAGGTCGAGCAACTCCTCGACCACGTCCGCGGCGTCGTCCGGGAGGCCCTCGCCCGTCTTCAAGGCGTAGATCTGCTCGATGCGGCGGTCCAGCGACCTGCGCTCGACGGGCGTCACAGCGCGCGCGCCGCCCGCAGGGCCTCGCGGAGAGGCTCGCGATGCTCGTCCGCCAGGGTCACGAGGGGAAGCCGCACGACGTCCTCCATGCGGCCCAGCATGGCCATCGCGGCCTTCATCGGCATGGGATTGCTCTCCGCGAACGCGGTGATCATGATCGGCTGTAGTGCCTTCATCAGCTTACGCGCTTGCGCGAGGTCGCCTCGGTCCATCGCCTCGGTCAGCTGACTCATCGGCTTTGGCACCGCGTTGCTCACGACCGAGACGATGCCGTCCCCGCCGAGCGCCATGACCGGCACGGTGAGCGGGTCGTCCCCCGAGAGAACGCTGAACCCCTCGGGCCTGTGCAGGATCAGGTGCAGGATCTGATCCAGGTTACCTGAGGCTTCTTTGACGGCGACGATGTTGTCGTGCTCGGCGAGCGCGAGCGTCGTCTTGGCCAAGATGTTCGAGCCCGTCCGGCCGGGCACGTTGTACACGACGACCGGCGTGTCCACGGCATCCGCGATCGCCTCGAAGTGCGCGATGAACCCGCGCTGCGGCGGCCGGTTGTAAGGAGGCCCGACCACCATGAGGTGCGACGGGCCCTGCGCGGCGACCTGCTTGGCGCGCTCCACTGCCGCCGCGGTGTCGTTCTGGTTGAGGCCTCCGAGCACCGGCACGCGTCCCGCGCACTGCTCCACGGTGATCCGGACCACACGCAGGTGCTCCTCCCAGGAGAGCGTGGCGGCCTCGCCCGTCGAGCCGCACGGCACCAGGAAGTGGATGCCCTCCTGGATCTGCCACTCGACCAGGCCCCTGAGCGACTTTTCGTCGACGCTTCCGTCCTTCTTGAAGGGGGTGACCAGGGCGGTCCCGCAGCCGTGCAATGGACGTGCGCTCATGACTCTGCCAGTCCCCTGACGTCCAGTCCCAGGACATCGTCCATGGTGTAGACCCCCTTCTTGCCCCGCAGCCAGAGCGCCGCCCGGAGCGCGCCGTCGGCGAAGACCCGCCGGTTGCTGACGTCGTGGCTGATCACGATCTGCTCGTACGCCCCGTCGATCGCAACTTCATGCCGTCCAGGAACCGACCCCGTGCGGATCGATGTGATCTCAGCCTCGCGTCCCGAGGAAGCGAGCGCATCCCGCAGCAGCAGCGCCGTCCCCGAGGGCGCGTCCTTCTTCTGGGCGTGGTGCGTCTCCGTCAGGTGCACCGCATAGCCCTCGAGACCCCGAAGCAACTCTCCCGCCCGCGCGCAGAGTGCACTCACGATCGCAACCCCCACGGAGAAGTTCGGTGCCCAGAGGAGGGCGCCGTTCCCCTTCTCGACCCGATCGCACACCTGCGCGAGATCTCCGTACCAGCCCGTGGTCCCGACCACGACCGGGCATCCGGCGTCGAGGCAGAGGTCGATGTTCCCCACCGCGGAGTCCGGAGTCGTGAAGTCCACCGCCACCTGCGCGCGCTTTAGAGCGGCGATCGCGCCGGCGCGATCCGCGATCTCAGCGACATCGAGGCGCGCGACGACCTCGATCCCTCTCTCGCGCGCCAGACCGTCCACCTCACGGCCCATCTTACCCATGCCGAGAATCGCTATGCGTGGCGTCTCCGCCGTCACCAGGCTCCCTCCGCGACGCCGGGAAGTCTGCCCATCCGTCCCAGCACCTCGGCGTTGAGAATAGAGCCGCCGGCCGCGCCCCGCACCGTGTTGTGCGAAAGCGCGACCAAGCGCAGATGCATCAGCGGATCGGAGCGTACACGACCCACGACGGTCGACATGCCGAGACCGGTGTAGACGTCCCTACGTGCCTGAGGTCGGTCGGGCTCCTGGCGAAGCACGAGCGGCAACGCAGGGGCGCTCGGGAGCCCCCAGCACACCTCCTGACCCCTCCAAGCCAACAGCACTTCCTTCGCCTCCTCAGGCGTCACCGGCTTCTCGAAGCGGACGGAAATGCACGCCGTGTGCCCGTGCTCCACCGGCACGCGATTGGCGTGCGCGCTGATCGTGAGCGGTGCGTGCACCACGTGCCCGCCGTGCAGACGGCCGAGCATTTTCGCGATCTCGCGCTCGATCTTCTCTTCCTCGCCGCCGATGTACGGGATCACGCTCCCCAGAATGTCGAGGGACGCGACGCCTGGATATCCCGCGCCGGACACAGCCTGCATGGTCGTGATCACGGCCTCGCGCGCGCCGAAAGCCTGATGCAGGGGCGCGAGCGCGACCGCCGCGGTCGTGGAGGCGCAGTTCGCGTTGGTGATGATCGCACCCTCCCAGCCGCGATTCTTGCGCTGCACGTCGATCACGGCGAGATGGTCAGCGTTCACCTCGGGAATGACGAGGGGCACGTCCGGATCCATACGGTGGTTGCGCGCGTTGCTCAGAACGATGGCGCCCGCGGATGCGAACGCCTGCTCGACCTCTCCCGCGACGGAAGCGTCGAGCGCGGAGAAGACGATCTTCGCGCCGACCGCGCCCGGGTCGCAGGTGCGAACCGTCAGGTCGCCCACGGCGTCCGGCACGCCACCCTCGTGCCAGTTCATGGCGTCGCGATAGCGCTTGCCCGCCGAGCGCTCGGATGCAGCAACCTCCGTCACCTCGAAGAGTGGATGCCCTTGGAGCAGGCGGATGAACGTCTGGCCCACCGCGCCCGTCGCTCCGAGCACGGCGACCGGCACGCGCCCCTTCATCCTCTTCTGAGCGCTCATGAGGCGAGCACCGCGCGGACGATCTTCTCGTACGCGCCGACGGCGGACGTCAGCTCCTGCAGGGACACGTGCTCCTCCCCGGTGTGCGCGTGGTGGATCGAGCCGGGGCCGAACATCAGCGGCGTACCCCACGCCGCCAGGATCGGCACGTCACTCGTGTAGGCGACCGTCGTGGTCTCGAACCCGTCGATCACATGGAAGCGCTGCGTCGGAATGTGGCTCCCCCACTCGAGATCGGCGCGGTCGCCGACCTCCTTCGTGATGATCCTCTTCACCTCGTCGGCGTCGCCCACGAGGCGGATCATCGCCTCGACCTCGCACTCGCCGGCGAAGACGTTCGCCGCCGAGCCGCCCCGGATCGTGCCCACGTTGACGGTCGTGTCGCCGAGCGCTCGGTCCGACGGAAGACGCAGACGCTGGAGGTCGGCCAAGAGCGCGACCATGGCCTCGACCGCCGAGCGGCCGAGTTCGGGATACGCCGAGTGGGCCTCCTGCCCATGCGTCCGCACCACGAGGCGGAGCGAGCCCTTCGAGGCGCTCACCAGCTTGGACTCCGTGGGCTCGCCGTTCACCAGCCAACGGCTCGTGGCGGGAAGGGAGGCGGCCGCGCGCGCGCCGTCCGAGCGGAGTTCCTCGCCGACCACGAAGAGCAAGTCCACCCGCTCCTCGCCCTCGTCCACCAAGCGCTGGGCCGTGCAGATCATGGCGGCAGCGATGCCCTTGGCGTCGCAGGCGCCCCGACCGAAGAGCTTCCCTGCGTCGCGTCGCGGGGGGAAGAAGTGCGGCACCGTGTCGAGGTGCGTCGACAGCGTGACCTCGCCCGTGCCGCGCGTGGCCCACACGTTCACCCGGCCCGCCGACACGGGCTGCGTGCGCACGTCCCAGCCCCGCGCGCTGAGCAGATCGATCACGAAGTCGCTCACGGCGTGTTCGTGCCCCGAGAGCGAAGGGATGGCGATCAACTGCGTCGCGAGCTCCACCACGTCGAGCGGCCCCGAGCGCGGCGAGGCAACCTGCGGCTGCGGCGTCGCGGCCGCTGTCGCGGTCGCCGGACGCCCCTCCGGGGGGAAGAACGCCGCATGGATCGCTCGCACTGCATCGTTCGCGTCTTCACGGCGGACGACGAACGAGATGTTGAGCTCGGACGACCCCTGCGCGATCGCGCGTATGCTGATGCCCTTCTCGCCGAGCACTCCGAACACCTTCCCCGCGATGCCCGGCTGGTCCTTCATGCCCTCGCCGACGACCGCCACGATCGAGCACTCCTCCTCGACCGTCGGGTCGTCCATCAGTCCGACGCGCCGCTCCAGCTCGAATGCCTTCTCCACCGCGCGCAGCGCCGGTCGCACCGACTGGGGCGTGAGCGCCACGCACACCGAGCGCTCGCTGCACCCCTGGCTGAGCAGCAGCACCGTCGAGCGGGCCTGGTCGAGCGCGTTCACGAAGCGTGAGGTGATCGACTCCGTGCCGTGCCCGACACCGTTCAGTTGGAGCAGCCCCACTTTGTCGATCGACGCGATGCCGCGGATCGGCCCCATGGTCGAGGCGGGCGCGCGCGGCGTGACCAGCGTGCCCGGGTCGTCGGGGGAGAGCGTGTTCCGGATCGAGAGCGGAATGCCGCGGTCGCGACACGGGCGCACCGTCTTCGGGTGGACGACCTTGGCTCCCCAGTGCGAGAGCTCGAGCACCTCGTTGAAGCCGAGGTGACGCAGCGGGCGAGCGTCCGGCACCACGCGCGGATCGGCCGTCATCACGCCCGGCACGTCCGTCCAGATCTCGACCTCGTCGGCGCGGAGCGCCCAACCAATCACGGCGGCCGAGTAGTCGGATCCACCCTTTCCGAGTGTGGTGCGGTCCCCGTTCTTGGTCGCGCCGAGGAAGCCCGTCACCACCGGCACGGTCCCGTCCGGCGCGAGCGCGGCGAGGGCTCTCTCTTCGGTCGCTGGGAAGTCGACCTCCGCTTCGACGTAGCGATCGTCGGTGACGACCACCTCCGAGGCGTCGACCGCCCGCGCCGGGACTCCGCGGGCGTTCAGCCCCCCCGCGATCAAGTACATCGAGAGGCGCTCCCCCAGCGAGAGCACATGATCGAGCGTACGCGGGGAGCACTCGCCGACGAGCTCGATCCCCTGCATCAACCGCGCGCCCTCGGCGAGCAGGCGCTCTACGGCTTCGGCAACCTCCGGGCGGTTCCCCGTGATGTCGGCCACCGCCTGGCGGTGCCTGGACTCGACCTCGCGCAGGAGGTCGGCGGCCTCACCCCGGGTGGCGAGCTCGGAGGCGCGCCGGAGCGTCTCCGTGACGCCCGACATCGCCGAGACCACGACGACCGGCAGCGTCCGCTCCATCCGGTCCCGAACCACACGCGCGATGACATCGACCCGGCTCGCTCCGGTGACCGACGTGCCCCCGAACTTGAGGACGCGGCGGGGGAGGTCTACGCGAGGCGGGGCTTCGGCTTCCTGCTTCTTCGATCGGGCGCTCATACGAGGGGTTGAGCAAGTGCGGGGCCACGAAACACGGAGCCCGAAAAGGTAGCACGAGGTGGAGGACGGCGAAGGGCCGCTGGGCTGCGCCCGCGAGGGCCACGCTTGAGCCCCCCAGCCCTCGGACGTATGGTGTCCGCGAGTCCTCTACATGACGGAGAGAGCGAGATCATGGACAGACGCGAGTTCAGCAAGCTGGTCGGCTCCCTGGCGGTCGCACCCGCGCTGCTGCCGGCGGCGGCAGAGGCCGAGGCCCGCGCCTGGTCGCTCACCGCGGACGTGGCGGAGTGCTGCAGCTGCGCGATTCCCTGCTCGTGCAACTTCGGGCGCCCGGAGGCGGGGACCTGCCACGGGAATCGGCTCATCCAGATCCGCGAAGGTCAGCTCGACGGCGCGAGCCTCGCCGGGATCAACTTCCTCGTCACGTTCGAGATGAGGGTCTGGACGCGCATCTACATCGATGACCGCCTGAACCCAACCCAGTCGGCCACGCTCGATCGGCTGCTGCCCGTCGCGTTCGCCGGCTTCGATCGCATCGCACGCGCCAAGGTCCGCGCGCCGCTGACGATTCAGGAGACCGCGGACGGGCTGCGGTTCGGCGCCCCCGAGTCGACGGTCGAGATGAAGCTGCTCCCGGGACTCGACGGCGGGCGCATCGTCATCACGGGCCTGCCGAATCCCGCCTACCGCGACTACGTGCAGCACGAGTCGGTGGTGCACACGCACCGGAGCGCCGACGGGGAGTGGTCACACTCGGGCACCAACGGCTTCCGCTCGGTGATGCGCGCGAACGGCTGACGCCGCCCCGCTTTACTCCACTCCGGCGGCGGCCAGCACGAGCGCCGGACCCGGTGGCGGCGTGATGGAGAACGCAGTCACCGCGGCGGCGATTCCTCGCGCGGCGCGATCCGGGTCGTCCACGATCACGCTCCGATCGGTGGCGCTCGTCAGGAATCCGGTCTCGAGGATCACGCCGATGGTCATGGGGTGCAGCGCATGCACGTACCGGCGGAAGTTGAACGCGTAGTAGTTCTGCATCCTGCGGGTGACCGTTGGCAGTCGCCTGATCCCGGTCGCATCCGCGTAACTCTGCTCCAGCAGCTTCGCCACCGCAGCCGCGCGGCCGGTCGCGTCGTTGCGCGGCGCGGCGACGCGGAACCCTGAGGCCCGAGAGTCGCGGCTACCGTCGGCGTGGATCGAGATGAAGAGATGGGCGCGGTAGCTCGGCGGCACGACCGCCGGCAGGACGTCGACCAGGTAGCCCAACCCCTCGAGCAGCGTCGCGGCTCGTCGAGCGATGTCCAGATTCACCTCCCACTCGGCGGTACCCAGCGCCGCGGTGCCGTTGTCCTTGAGGCCGGACAGCTCCGCCGGTGCTTCGCTCGCCCGCCAGTGGCCGGCCTGGAGCGCGATGCGCACGGGTCCCTCGGGCGGCACCCAGTCGGCGGGGGTGGGGATGGGGCCAGGGTAGATGTTGCGGCTCGGCCGACGATTCCCCACACGCGCGGGGGTGGGCGTCGGCGCCGCCGACCCGGGTGCACGCGCGACCGTGGGAGCGTCTTCGGGCTGCTCCGGGACCACCGAAGCCGCCGGCGTGGGTGGGGGTACGAGCGCGACGAGTACTGCGGGGGGCGTCGAAGCCGCCACCCTGGGCTGCAGGTAGAACGCTCCGAGCCCGGCGCCGAGCGCCACGATGAAGGCGAGCCCCCAGAGCCTCAATTACCCCTCCGAGCCAAGCGACAGCGCGGGGTCCCCGCGCGAGAAGCCATGCTATCGGGGAAGCGGCCGCGCGGCAACGGAGCGATCGCGGGATCCCTCATGTGGGCTGCTTCTACCCGTCGGCCTGGCCAGACCCGATCTTCCGGCCCATGAGCGAACCCATCGAACGACTGAACGCCGCCCTCTCCGGCCGCTACCGCATCGAGCGGGAGATCGGCCAGGGCGGCATGGCCACCGTGTACCTCGCGGACGACCTCCGCCACGAGCGCAAGGTCGCGCTCAAGGTCCTCAAGCCGGAGCTAGCCGCGGTGGTCGGGGCGGAGCGCTTCCTCTCCGAGATCAAGACGACGGCCAACCTCCAGCACCCCCACATCCTCCCGCTGTACGACTCGGGTGAGGCGGACTCCTTCCTCTACTACGTGATGCCGTACGTGCAGGGGGAGAGCCTCCGGGAGGGCATCGACCGGGAGAAGCAGCTTCCGGTGGACGAGGCGGTCCGCATCGGAGCGGCCGTAGCCGGCGCGCTCGCGTACGCACACGAGCAGGGCGTCGTCCACAGGGACATCAAGCCCGGCAACATCCTCATGCAAGCGGGCCAGCCGATGGTCGGCGACTTCGGCATCGCGCTCGCGGTGGGCGCGGCCGGGGGGACGCGCTTGACCGAGACGGGCCTCTCGGTGGGCACGCCCTACTACATGAGCCCCGAGCAGGCGACGGGTGACATGGACGTGGGGCCGGCGAGCGACATCTACGCGCTGGGGGCAGTGATCTACGAGCTGCTCATCGGCGATCCGCCCCACATGGGTAGCACCGCCCAGGCCGTGCTCGGCAAGATCATCCAGGGCGGGCCGGTGTCCGCGACGGCGATCCGGCCGTCCATCCCGTTGAACGTGGACGCGGCGATCAAGAAGGCTCTGGAGAAGCTTCCGGCCGATCGATTCACCACCGCGGAGCAATTCGCGAAGGCGCTCACGGACCCGGGGTTTCGCCATGGCGTCGAGGCGAGCGCCGCAGCAGGCGGTCGCCTTTGGAAGTCGATCGCGGTGAGCGCAACCGCGGCCGCCGCGGTCTTCGCGGCGGTCGCGGCTTGGGCGCTCCTTCGCCCCGAGCTACCCGGCCCCGTGCTCCGTTTCTCGCTGAGGATGGAGGTGAACCAGATCCCAAGCGAATGGATGTCGATTTCCCCGGATGGCACGACGGCGGTGATGAGCTACCGGGACTCGGAAGGCGCATGGAAGCTCTGGCTGCGGCGCTTTTCTGACCTGGAGGCGACAGCGATTTCGGGTGTCGAGCAGCAGGTGAACGACCCCGTCATCTCTCCCGACGGTACGGAGGTCGCGTTCTTCGAGGGCGGGAGCACGCTCAAGGTGGCGCCACTCGCTGGTGGGCTGATCAGCACCATCTCACCGTCGGCCAACTGCTGCGCCCGGTGGGGCGACGACGGCTTCATCTACTACACGTCGAACGACCGGAACATCCAGCGGGTGCCCTTGCTCGGCGGCACCGTCGAGGACGTCACCACGCTCGGGCCGGACGACCGCCAACATGCGTACTTCCAACTCCTCCCAGGGGGCGACGCGGCCGTCTTTACGGTGCTCTCCACCCCTCCGCGCGTCGAGGCGATTCGCCTCCCGGGCGGAGAGCGGCACGTCGTGACTCCGGGCCAGCGCTCGTACGTGACGTCCACGGGCCACCTCGTGTTCGCCTCGTCCGACGGCCGTCTCCTGGCCGCGCCCTTCGACGCCGACGCGCTGGAGATCGTCGGAGCGCCCGTCCCGGTCGTGGACGACCTCAGCATCCCCGGTACCGGCGACCCCGCCTACGCGCTCTCGGAGAACGGCACGCTTCTCTACTGGAGCGGCCCCGCCTCGTCGGTGAGCGCCGAGTTCGTGTGGGTGACGCGCGAGGGGGTGGTGTCGCCCGTGGATCCGTCCTGGACGTTCAACACGGGCACAGGCAACGTGGGATGGAGCCTCTCGCCGGACGGAAGCCGCCTGGCCTTCCGGGAAATGGGCGGGGGGGACGGCGGCGAGATCTGGACCAAGGAGATGGATCGGGGGCCGCTCTTGAGACTCACGTTCAGCCCAGCGGCGGAGGGGACCCCGCGTTGGAGCCCGGACGGCCGCACGGTCCTGTTCTCGTCGGACCGTCTGGGCTCGGGGCCGGACGTGTGGGAGCGACGCGCGGACGGGACGGGGGAAGATCGCCTCGTGCTCGATGCCGAGCGGCCCGTGGTGGAACTCGCTACCAGCCCCAATGGTGCGCCGATCGTGTTCCGAGCTGCCTCCCCGCCTAGCCGAGACATTCTCGCGCAGCAGCCCGGCGTGGACAGCGCGGCCACGGTGCTGGTCGGATCGACCGATTTCGACGAGGTCTCGCCGGCGCTGTCACCCGACGGTCGATGGTTCGCCTACACATCCTTCGAGACCGGAGCGCCCCAGGTGTACGTGCGGCCGTTCCCCGATGTAGACCAAGGGCGCTGGCAAGTGTCGGCGGGGGAGGGTGGCTCGGCACCGTTTTGGTCGCACAGCGGAACCGAGCTCTTCTACGCGACACAAGGCGGATGGGTGGCAGCGCGGCTCGACACGCGCTCGGGATTTCGCGTCGTATCCGCACAGGAGATTCTCTGGCCGTCCCCCGTCCCTCCGGTGAGCACGGACGTCGCCGGCGGCTGGTACGACGTATCGCCCGACGACCGGCGCATCCTGGCGGTGCGCCCGGCCACTACCGTCGGTGAAGCGACCGTCCAGCCCGAGCTCATCCTCGTGCAGAACTTCTTCGAGGAGCTGAGGGCAAGGGTGCCGCGTTGACCTTGGGAACCGACGCCCTCCAGCGCCTGCGCGAGGGCAATCGCCGATTCGTGTCGGAGCTCCAGGGCGTGGGGACTTCGACGGGTGAGACGCGCCGCCGCGAGCTTGTCGCCGGCCAGGAGCCGTTCGCCATCGTGCTCGGCTGCTCGGACTCGCGCGTGCCCGCCGAGATCGTGTTCGATCAAGGCCTCGGCGACCTGTTCGTGATCCGGGTGGCGGGCAACATCGTGGCGCCCTCGCAGGTCGGCTCGGTCGAGTTCGCGGCCGAGAGGTTCGGCACCAGGCTCGTGGTGGTGCTGGGTCATTCGATGTGCGGGGCGATCGAGGCCACACTCGAGGAGCTAGAGCGACCGACGGAGCGACGGTCCCCGAACCTGCGATCCATCGTGGACCGGATCCGGCCCGCCGTGGAGGGACTGCTCGAGGCCGGGCTTGGCCACGACCGGGAGGCGCTCGCGCACCACGCCGTGCGCGCCAACATCCGGGCGTCGGTGGACCACCTCCGACACGGTTCGGAGATCTTGGAGCGCCTGATCCGGAAAGACGGGCTCCTCGTGGTCGGCGCGGAGTACTCGCTCGAGACGGGCGTGGTGGACTTTCTCGACGATACGGCGCACGCGTAGACCATTCGCTCGATGGAACGCCTCGTCACGATCAATTACCTCGAGATGACGAGCCGCGACCAGGTCGCGCCGTTCACAGGACAGCGTCACTTGGACGTCCGTCGCGCCGAGGTGCCCTGCCCCGAGCTGAACCGCTTCTTCTACGTGGCGGTGGGCTCCGACTGGTGGTGGCACGAGCGCACCGGCTGGGGCCGCGACCGGTGGCTCGAGTGGGTGGACCGCCCGGAGCTCGAGACCTGGATCGGATACATCTCGGGAACCCCCGCCGGGTACTTCGAGCTGGAGACGCAGCCTGGAGGCCAGGTGCAGCTCGCCTACTTCGGCCTGTTGCCCTCGTTCATCGGTCGTGGGCTGGGCACCGAGCTCCTGGCAGCCGCCGTCGCGCGCGCCTGGGAGGTCGCCACCGAGCGCATCTGGGTGCACACGTGCACCCTCGACCACCCTCGCGCCCTCGGCAACTATCAGGCACGCGGCTTCCGGGTGTACGACTCCGAGGAGAGGCTCGAGCAGCTCCCAGACGTGAAGCCGACAGCCTGGCCGCGACCGGAGCGCGCGACGCCTACGCGAAATCCAGGTTCTTCGTGATCCGGGTGCCGTCTGCCGCGAACGCATCCAGGTACATGCGGATGCGCTTCCGCGCCGTGGCGAGGTCGAAGTTGTCGATGTTGATGTTGAGCAGATCGATGTACCAGGGCGCCTTCACGCGGCTCTGCACGTAGGCCTCCACGATCTCCCCCGCGACGGGCAGCGAGGTCTCCTTGGAGTCGTCGTGCACGTCGCGGTCACCCGCGCGACGGAGCTTCTCCATCTCCTCCGCGAAGAGTCGCTGGAAGATCTCCACCGTGAAGACATCGCCTTTCCGGGCGCCCGTCTCCGGGTCGTCCTCGGTGAGACGAGCCCCTTTGTGCACCCACTCCCAGAGGATGCTCAGGCGAATCTCGCCGGTCGCCGCGTCCTCCATGAGGTAGAGCACGTCCTGATTGCCGAAGAAGTCGGCGGGCTTGAGCGCCGCGGCCTGCATGCCCTGGCCGAGCGCGTTGCCGTA
>SHZR01000003.1 GCA_009692205.1 Gemmatimonadota bacterium
AGCTGCCCGCCTGGTTCGCTGATTACAACGCCGTGGCGCCGCACTCGGCGCTCGGCTATCAGTCCCCTCACCAGTACCGCACCACCCTGCTCTTGGCAGGTCCCAAGTCTTAGCCTGAACTGCCTCTCGAAACGGGGTACAGAGCACAGGCGGTTCCCGCCGAACTGCAGGCGCGCGTCGCCGGTGGCCCCATCGGGCAGCAGCGACCGGACACGCACGAAGCCACGTGGGATCAGCGTGTTGGCAGTCAGCTCGCGGCTCGAGAACGAGATCCCGAGCCTGGCCTCGTTCTCCACCGAGCCACGCGTCGAGCGCAGCGAAACGAGAGTCTGGTGGTCCCGTGAGACGGCGCTCGAGCGTGACTCGAACAGGGCGACGATCTGGTCGCCTACCCCGTTGTGCGGGCTCTCGAAGGTGCTGTAGCTGTGACGCACCGTCAGTCGATGCGCCTCGCCGATCATCCAATCCAATCGTGCGAACAGCGTGTTCGCCACCGGGCGGCGGCTGAACACGCCGACCTGAGGTTGGGCGCCGAGTCCGTAAGTCGTCTGGAGAATGTCGAGCATGCGAGCAAGGGAGTCAGCAGCCACTTGCGCCTCGATTTCATCACGCGCCGTCCGGAGGTCCGCAATGGCGAGCGGTTCGCTCGAGTCCTGTCGGTCGGCCGCGACGAAGAAGTGAAGCCTACCCGGGACGATGGGTCCACCGACGCTACCGCCCCACTGGAACAGGTCGAGCTGCCTCAGCTCCCTCCCACGGCCCACGTAGTCCTTTGCGGCCCCGAGATGCTCGTTCCGGTAGAACGTGAAGATCGATCCGTGCAGCTCATTCGTTCCCGACCGAGTCGCTGCTCAAACGGTTCCACCCCCGGACCGCGCCTCGGTGACATCGTAGGAGTTGGTCACGACCTCGAACTCGCGCGCCGCCTCCATCGAGAGCGTATAAGGGCCTCGTCCCAGCTCCCCGCCCCGGAGCATGTTACGCGACTGCAGTCCGTCGATCTGGATGTTGGTCGAGGTGGTTCGGTGATCGCCCAGGGAAAACTCGGCACCCATGGTCGGTGCCAGCCCGGCCAGGTCGGTGAAGTTGCGGTTGAGCGCGGGAAGGGCCCGCAGGGACGCTCCCCCGATCCGCGTGTTGACCGGCGCCCCGCCCCGGGCGTCGCCGGCGCCAACCACCACGATGGCTCCCAGGTCCACGGAAGCCGGTGCGAGGTCGAAATCGAGCGTCATCCGCGTGCCCATGGCGAACTCCAGTCCCGTGCGAGTCTCGGTTCGCAGGCCGATTCGTTCCACCGAGACCGTGTAGGGGCCTCCGAGCGGAAGCTGGTTGAACGCGCCCTGGCCCGAGGACGACGTCAGCATGCGGGCCACGAAACCGGTGGACTCGTTCCGCAACGTGACGACCGCTCCGGACACGGGGGCGCTCTCCGAGGCCGCCCTCACCACCAGGGAGGTGCCGGTGCCTTGGGCCGTGAGCGGGGCCGCCAGCCCCCAGAACAGGAATGCAATTGCGAGGCGAGTAAGCACGGACGGTCCCAGTGCGGAGGAGGTCTGCGGCCTGCGGGCCTAGCTGCGCGCCAGCTCCCGCAGAGCGGTCGCCAGCACCCGCACTTTGTTGGCGTCCCTCGAGCGGCCTGTCTCTGCGTCGAGCTCGGACGCGAGCAGGGAGAGCGCCTCGCCCCGTGCGGTGCCGCCTGCGCGCTCGGCGACCCGGAGTTCCTCGCGCACGGCCCCGATGCGCGCCGAGGCGAGCGAGCCCTCGCGCTCGAGCTGATCGAGGTAGGCGCGCGCCAGCGCGAAGCTCGAGGGCCACACGTACATCGGCTGCGTCTGGGGGTTCAGGTGGTCGAGGTGGACGCTGTTCGCGGCGTCGATCTCGTTCTGGGTCAGGAGCGCGTTCGGCACGAGCTCGAGGATGTCGAGGCCACGCGCGATCTCGGAGCTCACGATGAGCCCGTTGTACCAGTACACGGACCACGAGCCGGCCATGCGTGGCTGGTCGGCACTGATCGGCCCGCGGTCGTAGAACGCGATCTCGACGGGGTTCGATGGGTCGGTCCAGTCGAACACCGAGATGCCGCCCTGATACCAGGACTGCACCATGATGTCACGGCCTGGGATCGGGAGCATCGATCCGTTGTGCGCGACGCAGTTCTCGGTCGAAAGCTGCACCACCGGCAGCTTGTAGTAACCGCGGAAGCGCAGCTGACGATCCTCGATCGAGAAGAGCGCATTGGCTCCCCATTCCCTGGGGTCGGTCGCGCGGCATTTCGGGCCGCCACCGCCGCCCCACTCGTCCGTGAAGAGGACCTTCGTGCCGTCGTTGTTGAACGTGGCGGAGTGCCAGTAGGAGAAGTTCTCGTCCGAGACCGCCGTGATGCGCTGCGGATTTACAGGATCACTGACGTCGAGGAGGAATCCGTACCCTTCGCACGCGCCGCCTGCGAGCCCGATGGCCGAGTAGACCGTGATGTCGTGGCACTGCGTGGGGCCGGGGGCGGGCCCGCCCCGCTCTGCGGCCCTCACGGCTTGTCTGCGCGCGACGAGCTCGGGCGCCGAGGCTCGCAGGTTGGCACTGTCCGCGGCCGTGGGCGCTCCCGATCCGCCGCGCGCGGACACGAGGCTGTCGAGCCAGAACTGCGCCAGCTCGTCGGAGAGCTGCGCGATCTGGCCGTCGAGCTCGACGACGAAAAGACCCTGAGCCAGCAAGCCCGCCAACTGCAGGTCCATCTCCGCGCGGTCATCCGGAGCCAGCCCATGGCTCGGGGGATCGACCAGATCTGTGAAGATCCGCGGCGAGCTGACGATCGCGGCGCGCTCGGGGTCTGCGAGCGGCACGCGGATCACTTCGATGCGGAACAGCGCGCTGTTGGGGTCCTCGGTGAGTGGAGCGCCCGAGCAGCCGGGTAGCTCTTCCGCGGCGCGCACCGGCGCTGAGCCCGACACGTAGATGTAGATGTTGGCGGGATCGCTAGGATCTTCCACGAGCGAGTGGGTGTGCGATCCCCGGCAGGTCTGGACGTTCGCGATGTAGCGTGGGTTGCGCACGTCGGTGATGTCGAAGATGCGGATTCCGCGAATCCGTTCGGGGCTCACCCGGTCGCGCACGCCCCCGGTCCCGCAGTCTAGGCGCGCACCAAAGTCCTCTCCGGACACGAAGAGCAGGTTCCGGTAGGTCGACACGTCGCTCTGCGACGCCGGGCAGTGGTAGGCGCTGGCCAGCGTCGGCCTGGACGGCTCTGATATGTCCCAGACCTGGAACCCGCTGAAGCTGCCCTGGAAGACCAGGTCGCCCGCGAACGCGAGATCCGAGTTGATGCCCCCGACGAAGTCGCTCGACGGCGGAGTCTTCGAGACGACGCGCAGGTTCCACGCCGCTTCCTCGGCGTCGAAGACGCCCGGGGCCAGCGCGACGCGAGGATCGGGATTGGGGGCCGACGCCAGTGCCTCCGTCCGCAGTCGAACACCAGCACCGTCGGCACCTGCGGCTGAGCCGGTCGTTGCCCCCGAGGACGCGCATGCGCTCGCGAAGAGCGTAAAGGCCAACGCGGTGATCGAGCGGAGTCGCGGTGTCGAGCCGGTCATCGTGAGGCTCCTGGCGGCATTCCCGCGAGCATCTGTTCCATGCGGGCGATCTCTGTGGTCTGATCTACGTGGATGTCGGAAGCCAACTTGAAGGTTGCCGGATCCTGGATCGCGCCGTCGGTGGCGATCAGGTCCTGGACCATCGCGATGGCGCCACGATGGTGCTGGATCATGGAAGTCATGAAGAGTCGATCGAAGTCGAGGCCCCTCACATTCGCGAGCTCGGCGAGCTGCGCCGGAGTGAGCATCCCGGGGAGGTGCCCCGCGTGCCCGCTCATCGACGGCGCCGAGGGCACCGCCTGGTCACGATCCCTCAGCCAGAGCTGCATCCATGCGATTTCGTCGCGCTGCGCGCTGATGATGCGGGCCGAGAGCGTCGTGACTGCGGTGCTCGCCGCACGATCCGGAGCGAGAGCGGCCATCTCGATGGCCTGGGCGTGGTGGGCGATCATGCCCGACACGAACTCCACGTCGGCTGCGCTGAAGCGCATGCGCGCGCTGTCGGTCCGGGCGAGGTAGAGCGCCTCGAGCTCGGCGGGGTCGGCGCGCTCGGGGGCTGCGGCTTCGGGCCGTCGGGTCGAGGCGCCCGCGCACCCGGACGCCATCCATGCGAGCAGGAGGGCGCAGCCCAGGGGGGACCGGGCGCTGCGGGATGAGGAGGCCATCGACGACGCTAGAGGCGCGGCCTTGCGAGGGCAAGCCGAGGCAGGCGGAGTGCCCTTGACGGCCGTCCCGATCCGCAGAAGTTACTGACCGGTCATTCATTAATCGTAGAGCCTACCATCAAGAGCCAACCTGCCGTGGTGCACGGACCCCGCTGGCGCCGGAGGCCTAGCGAGCGGCCCAGCGAGATCCTGCAGGCGGCGCTCGAGGTATTCGCCGAGCAGGGGCTCGCGAGGGCGCGTGTCGAGGACATCGCGAAGCGGGCCGGCGTGTCGAAGGGCACGGTGTATCTCTACTTCACCGGAAAGGAGGATCTCTTTCGGGAAGCCCTCCGGGACCGTGTGGCTCGCACGCTGGAGGGGCTGTCTGCGGCGGCCTCGCAGGGCGACCCCGCGGAGCGTCTCGAACGCTTCATCGATGCATATTGGCTGCAACTCAGGCGGCCATCCTTCGGCGCGATGTATGTGCTGCTCCTGGCCGAGCTGCCGCAGTTTCCGGAGCTCAGCCGCTTCTACGCCGAAGAGGTGTCGGGCAAGGTGGTTCAGCTGTCCGCAGCGATCATCCGCGAGGGATCGGAGAGCGGTCAGTTCCGCGAGATCGATCCTCTGGTGGCGTCTCGCATGATGGTGAGCCTCCTCGTCCAGCACGCCATCTGGACGAGCCGGCCCGAGCTCTTCCCCCACCTTGGCACCCGAGACAGCGCGGACATCGTGACCGAGATCAAGCAGTTCACGCTGAGCGCGCTCGTCTGCGCGTCTGGACGGGCGGCATGACCTGCTCGTGCTGCCTGACATCGACGGGCCTTCGGCGCGCTGCAGCCGCGGCGCTCTGGCTCCTGCTGCCGGCTTCCCTGTATGGCCAGGATACCGAGGTCTATCGCTTGAGTTTGGGAGACGCCGCACGGCTCGCCGGCCAGCGCGGCACGTCCGTGCTCGAGGCACGCGCGCGCGCCGACGGAGCTGAGGCGCGGGCACGCCAGACCACCGCCGACCTCCTGCCGAGTCTGGACGCGGACATCGCCACCGGCGGCCGGACGTTCAACACCGCTTCCTTCGGACTCGACTTTCCGACACCGGCGGGGCAGGCTCCCTTCTTCAATCCGAATGGGGAAGTGGTCGGGCCGGTGAACAGCGCCGACATCCGGGCCAGCGCGGAGGTCCCGTTGCTCGACCTGGCGGCGTTGGGCCGCAGGCGCAGCGCACGCGCGAGCGCGGAGGCGGCGAGGCTCGCAGAGCGGTCCGCGGCGAGCGGAGCCGCGAGCGCCGCGGCGAGGGCCTACGTGGCCACGTTGAGGGGCCGGGCGGAAGTGTCGGCGCGCGAGGCGGATCTCGAGCTCGCCGAGGAGCTGCTCGAGGTGGCGCGTGGCCTGCTGGACGCCGGGGTCGCCGTGGCGATCGACGTCACGCGTGCCGAGTCTCAGGTGGCGACGATCCGCTTGCAGCTACTCGCGGCGCGCCACCGCGCCGACGTGTCCGAGCTCGGGCTCCGGCGCTCGCTCAGGATCCCCCGGGATGCGGAGCTCGAGCTGACCGACGCGCTCGAGGCGCTCCCGGTCGGGGACGTCCCCGACGAGGAGGAGGCCGTCGTGCGGGCCCTGGCCAGCCGAAGCGACCTGGACATGGCCGAGGGCTATCGCGTGGCCGCCGAGCAGACGCTCTCCGCCACACAGGCTGGACGCTGGCCTCGCGTAGTGGCCAGGGTCGACGACGGACTCTACGGCAAACGCTTCGGGAACATGCTGAACACCTACACCTGGAGCCTTCGCCTCAGTCTGCCGCTGTTCGATGGCTTCGGGCGGTCCGGGCGCCTCGCGGAGCAGCGCGCGCGAACGCGTGAGCTGGACTACCAGATCGAGGCGCTCCTGGAGGACATCGGCTTCCAGGTCCGCCAGGCGGTCCTGAACCTCTCCGCCGCGCAGGAGCAGGCCGCGGCCGCGGGGGAGCGCCAGCGCCTCGCCCAGCTCGAGGTAGACCAGGAGGAGGAGCGGGTGCGGGCGGGGGTGGCGGGCACGGGCGACGTGGTGCGCGCGGCGATGCGACTGAACGAGGCTCGCACGGCGCGCTTGGACGCGCTGGCGGCCGTGCACGCGTCACGCGTCACGCTCGCCGAGGTCACGGGTGCCATCGGCGAACTCCCATGACGGACACGAACAATCCATCGAGGTCTTTGTGAGCGAAGGCGATATGACACGAGAGCAAGAGACCGGCCCGCCGGGCCCCCGTCCGGGTGCCGTGCGCCGTGTGGCTGGGGTGGTGGTCCTGGGGGTGGCGGTCGTGGCGGGCTCGGTCTGGGGGGTGAACAGCTGGCGGCATGCGCGCACGCACGTGTCCAGCGACAACGCCCAGGTGGACGCGCACATCGTGCCCGTGTTGGCGAAGGTCGGCGGCTACGTCGCAGAGGTCCACGTGGACGAGAACCAGACCGTGCACCGCGGCGATGCCGTGGTCGTGATCGACGACGCCGAGCTCCAGGTGCGGCTCGCCGAGGCGGAGGCGGACCTCGCCGGCGCGCGCGCCGCGGTGGGCTCGGACGGCGTACAGGGACAGGTCGAGGCCGAAGTCAGCGTGATGCGTGCTCGCCGCGAAGCCGTGGAAGCGCGCCTCGCCTCGGCTCGGGCGCATCGTGACCGGGCGCAGCAGGATCTCGCTCGGATCGAGGAGCTCGCCTCGAAGCAGATCGCGTCCGGCCAGCAGCTGGACGCGGCTCGCGCGGCGGCCGCGGCCGCCGCGGCCGATGTCATCGCCGTCGAGCGCGAGGGCGCGGCGGCGCGAGCGGCGGAGGGTTCGGCTGGAGCCGCGACCCGCGCCGCCGAGGCGAGGCTGGCCCGGGCGGAAGCGACGGTCGAGAGGGCTCGTTTGGATCTCTCGTACGCACAGGTGATGGCTCCGGTCTCGGGAGTGGTCTCGCGCATGTCCGTGGAGGTCGGCCAGCTGGTGCAGCCCGGCCAGCCCCTCGGAGCCGTGGTGGCCGATTCGGCCGTCTGGATTACGGCCAACCTGAAGGAGACCGAGACCGTGGGGGTGCACGAGGGCCAGGAGGTCGCCATCGACGTCGACGGTTATCCGGGGTGTGAGGCGCGGGGCACGCTGGTGAGCGTGAGCCCGGCGACCGGATCCAAGTTCGCGCTCCTGCCTCCCGACAACGCCACGGGCAACTTCACGAAGGTCATCCAGCGTGTTCCGGTGCGGATCGCCGTCGTCGAGGATTGCGGTGCGGATAGGCCGCTCAGGCCAGGCATGTCGGTGGTAGTCCACATCGACGTGAGCTGAGTACCGGGCTGGCTGGATTCCGGTGAGCGCCGCGACACGCGAGGAACTCCTGTACCGGCATCGCTACATCATCGCCATGGCGGTCGCCTTGGCGTCCATGATGCAGGTGATCGACTCCTCCATCGTCAATGTCGCCATCCCTCACATGATGGGAAATCTCGGCGCGACGGTGGAGGAAGTGTCCTGGGTCTCGACTGGATACATCATTGCGGCAGCCTGTGTCATTCCCCTCACGGGATGGCTCGCGGGGTTCTTCGGCCGCAAGCGCTACTTCGTCGGCTCGATCCTCCTCTTCACGGCCGCCTCCCTCCTGTGCGGAATGTCGAGGAGCCTGCAGGCCCTCGTGCTGTGGCGGATCGTGCAGGGGATCGGGGGTGGAGCGCTGATCGCCACGTCGCAGGCAATCCTGTGGGAGGCGTTCCCGCGAGAGGAGAGAGGAACGGGCATGGCGTTCTTCGGGGTGGCGGTGATGGTCGGCCCCACCCTCGGTCCGACGCTCGGAGGGTGGTTGACCGACCAGTACTCCTGGCCGTGGATCTTCTTCATCAACCTTCCCGTCGGTGCGGTGGCCGTGGCCATGATCATGGCCTACGTGCATGACAACCCGGACCAGAAGCGGACGAAGAGCGTCGACGGCATCGGCATCGCGCTGCTCGTCCTCGCGATCTCTTCGGCGCAGCTCATGCTCGAGCGCGGTGAGCGGCTCGATTGGTTCGACTCACCGCTCGTCGTCGGGCTCGCCCTCGTGGCGGTGGTGTCGGCGGTCCTCCTCGTCGTCCACGAGTTGAGGGTGGACGAGCCCGCGGTCAACCTGCGGCTCCTCAAGCAGCCTCAGTTCACCGCCGGGTCGATGATGGGCATCGTCCTGGGCGCCGGTCTGTTCGGCTCCGTGTTCATCCTGCCGGTATTTTTGCAGGGTATGCTGCGGATGACCGCGTGGCAGACCGGCCTGATCATCCTTCCCGGAGCGATCGCTTCCGCGTTCTCCATGGGACTCGTCGGACGCCTGAGCGCCGTGATCGACAACCGACTCCTCATCGTCGTGGGCTCGGTGCTCTTCGGGGCGGGGATGTGGCAACTCTCCACCATCACGTCTCTCACGGGGGCGGACGACTTCTTCTGGCCCTTGATCTGGAGAGGACTCGGGCTCGGGCTGATCTTCGTGCCGCTCAATAACCTCACCCTGATGCAGATCGAGACCGCCGACCTCTCGCAGGCCACCGGGCTCAACAACTTTTTCAGGCAGCTCGGCGGCTCCTTCAGCATCGCGGGGATGGCCTCGTTGCTGACCCGCTTCGTGGGCGAGGAGCGCGGAATCCTGGCTTCGCAGCTGTCGGCATACTCGCCAGTGGTGCGGGAGCGGATGGCCATGCTCACGCAGGGCATGATGTCGCGAGGCATGGATCCACAGTCCGCCACTCTGGCCGCCATGCGCGCCATCGACGGACAGATCCTGGTCCAGGCCAACGTCCTGGCGTTCGAGAAGATCTACCTGATGAGCGGGATGCTGCTCCTGGTATCGCTGCCGCTGCTCCTGCTGTTCAAGCAGGGCCTGCCCCTCTCCCGGGAGCGCGGCCCCCGGCCCGCCGCGGCCCACGCGGAGTAGGGCGCCGGCGAGAGTAGCGGGCTGTGGCAGTCCGCCCGACGGCGGGACGAGCTTGCCTCCGCGGATGGTACGAAGAACCGGGGCGGCCGCGCCGATGCCGGCGCAGCGCGCGGTCCGTGGATTGCGCCGCTCGACACCCGGACGGCACGGTGCACCGGACTAAGACGGATGCGGAGCGCGCTGAGCAGCACGCCTAGGGCTGAACGACCCGGCGTCGGCGGCGCGCTCCAGCACGACACGCATGCGGTGGGCGGGGCCGACCACGTCTGCCGCGATGTGTGGGCGGAGTGTGTCGCCCGCCGTGCGCTGGAAGAGTTCCAGCCAGCGGTCGAAGTGCGCGGGTGAGATGCCGGGTACTCGGGCGTGGGTCTCCGCCGGATTGCCGCTGAAGCGACCAGTCGCGAGGAGGATGCTCGACCAGAAGTCGCACATCTTCTCCAGGTGAGGCGCCCACCGGCCCTCGAGCCGGGCCTCGAAGACCGGTCCCAGAAGCTCGTCCTCCCGCACGCGCTCGTAGAACGCGAAGACGAGATCGCGGATCTCTTGCTCCGTGATGCGAGGTAGCACACACCCTCTCAGGCTCCGAGCTGACGATGGCCCGTAATATGTCGCAACGATCGACCCTTGCGTCCTCCCTTCCGCCGAACGGAACTTCCGCGTCCCCGCTGCTGCCCCGAGAGATGCCATGCACCCACTCCTCCGGACCTTCCTCCTTCGGCTCTGCGCGGTCACGCTGCCGCTCGCCCTTCCGGCGGGTGCGGCCGGCCAGAACATGGCCGACCACCAGTACTCGACCGCCGACATCGAGGCGGGCGCGCGCGTCTATGTCGCTGACTGCGCTCTCTGCCACGGCGCGAACGGCGACGGGGTCGACGGCGTCAACCTGCGGATCGGCCGCTTCCGCACCGTCCGCTCGGACGACGATCTCCGCCGCGTCGTCACGACGGGTATCGGGGGCTCGCGCATGCCGAGCTTCGACCTGGGCACCGGCGAGCTCGACGGGATCGTGGCGTACATCCGAGCGGGCTTCGACCCGAGCGGCGTCGCGGTGAAGGTCGGCGACCCGGCGCGTGGCCAGGCGATCTTCGAGAGCGAAGGGCGCTGCGTCGGATGTCACAGAGTGAATGGGGTGGGCGGACGGCGCCTCGCCCCCGACCTCGGTGAGATCGGCGTCACGCGCACCGCGGCCGCCCTCCAGCGCACCATCCTCGATCCGAGCACCGCACTGCTCCCGATCAACCGGCCGATCCGCGCGGTCACGCGCAATGGCGAGACGGTCCGCGGGCGGCGGCTGAACGAGGACACCTACACGGTGCAGCTGATCGACGCCGAGGGCGGGCTCCGGTCGCTCGTGAAGGCCGAGCTCGCCGAGTACGAGGTGAGCCTGACTCCGACCATGCGGCCCACGACGCTCTCGGCCGACCAGGTCGCGGACGTGATCGGATACCTCCTTTCCCTGAGGGGCCTCCCATGAAGACCCTACGCGCGGTGCTGCTGGTGGGGGTGTTCGCGCTGGGGTCTGACCACCTCGCTGCCCAGGTGACGTACGAGCGCATCCTCGGCGCGGCGACTGAGCCCGAGAACTGGCTCACCTACAACGGCGGCTACTCGAGCCAGCGCTACAGCGCGCTCGACGAGATCACGCCAGGCAACGTGGACGACCTCGAGCTCGAGTGGATGTTGCCGAACCAGGTGTTCGGAGCCTGGCAGTCGAACCCGATCGTGATCGACGGCATCATGTACATCACGCAGCGGCCGAACGACGTCATGGCGGTCGACGCGGCAACGGGTCGGGTGTTCTGGCTCTACCGTCACACCAACGCCGAGAACGCGCGCGTGTGCTGCGGCGCGAACAACCGGGGCGTAGCGATCCATGGCGACCGCGTGTTCATGGGCACGTTGGACGCCCACTTGATCGCGCTCGACGCCATCACGGGCAGGGCGCTCTGGAAGGTCGAGGTCGGCGACGTGAACCGCGCCTACTCGATCACGATGGCGCCCCTGGTCATCAAGGACAGAGTGATCGTCGGGGTCGGCGGCGGTGAGTACGGCATTCGCGGCTTCGTGGCTGCGTACGACGTCGAAACCGGCGCGGAGGTGTGGCGTTTCTACACGATCCCCGGACCGGGCGAGCCTGGGCACGACAGCTGGGAAGGCGACGACTGGGAGCACGGCGGCGCCCCCGTGTGGGTCACCGGCTCGTACGATCCCGAGCTCAACCTGACTTACTGGGGCGTGGGAAACCCGGGGCCCGACTGGAACGCCGCGCAGCGCCCCGGCGACAACCTGTACTCGGACGCGGTCGTAGCGCTGAACGCCGATACCGGCGAGTTGGTGTGGCACTTCCAGTTCACCCCGAACGACGGCTACGACTACGACTCGGTGCAGGTGCCGGTGCTCGCCGACATCGACTGGAACGGCGCGCGTCGCAGGGTCATGATGTGGGCCAACCGGAACGGCTACTTCTACGTGCTGGATCGCGCCACCGGGGAGTTCCTGTCGGGGTCGCCGTTCGTGCGCGTGAATTGGTCGAGCGGTCTCGACGCGAACGGGCGGCCGATTCCCACGCCGCAGCCTGCCGGCATGCCGACCTACCCGGGCAATCAGGGCGGCACGAACTGGTACCCGCCGTCGTTCAGCCCGCGCACCGGCCTCTTCTACTTCTCCGCGTGGGAGGACTACGCGACGACTTACCGGCCGGAGGAGTCGGAGTACATCCCGGGCCGCGCGTTCCTCGGCGGAGGCTTCGACGTGCTGACTCCCGTGCCGGGCGCCCCGACCGTCGGCATCGGGCGGACCTCGCAGATCAACAACTGGACGGATGCCGTCGGACACGGGTCTCTGATCGCCATGGACCCCCGCACCAGTCAGCCGCGGTGGAAGTTCGAGCAGTTCGACGTGAGCGACAGCGGCATGCTCACGACCGCCTCGGACCTGCTGTTCACGGGCGGACGCGAGGGCTACCTCCACGCGCTCGACGCGCGCACGGGCGAGGAGCTCTGGAAGGCGAGTCTAGGCGGACAGATCGTGATGGCGCCGGTCACCTACGAGGTGAACGGGCGTCAGTACATCGCGGTGATCTCGGGCAACTCGCTCGTCACGTTCGGACTGCCGGAGTAAGAAACGGTCGGCGGTCAGGCGCCTAGTTGGAGTTCGCGAGCTGCGCTCGCGAGCCGGCGGTCGAGCGACCATAGCGGCGCGCTCCCGAGCGCCGCGGCTGCCAGCAGGTGCACGTCGATATAGCCCAGCCCGCGCCCCATGAGGCGTCGCGCCTCGAGGAATGCGAGGACCTCGTCATCTGTCGCGACGGCAGACATGGGCAGCGTGCGCAGCAGCTCCAAAATCGTCGCGCGAATCCCGAGGTTGCCGCACGCCAGTTCGCCCACGACGAAGGGGTGGCAGAGGACTGCCGCCGACTCCAAGAGCCCGACGAGTCGTCCGTTGCCGCGTCGGAAGTGGTCGATCCAGACCGACGTGTCGACGAGAATCAAGCCGGCTGGCGAGAGGCGGACCGCCTGCGAGGGACGTCAGCGAGCTTGGGCTGCGTGCCACCGAGCGCCGCCAGTCGACGCGCGCTCTCCCGGGCGATCAACGCCTCGAGTCCGGCGCGGACGAGCGCCGTCTTCTCCTCGATGGACGTGAGTCTCCGCGCTTCGGCGAGCAGCGCATCATCGATATGCAGGGTCGTTTTCATATGTACGAGTATGGCCAGGTGGTACATATGAAACAAGGCAGCCTCAGTCGAGCGCGGGCGGCGTGCCGAACTGCTCCACTGCGGTGCCGAGGACGCGCTCCGCCGCGAGGGCGACGCCGAGTAGCGCTTCGTCCTGGCCTCCGCGACCGACGAGCTGGAGCCCCACGGGCATGGCGCTGTCGTCGAGCCCCGCCGGGATGCTGATCGCGGTGAGTCCGAGCACGCTGACCGGGTAATTGGGTCTCAGGATCGCGCGGTTGGCCTGCCCGTAGCGCCCGAGGTCCGTGAGCTCGGAGACCGGAGGCGCGGTGATGATGTTGGTAGGAAGCGCGAGGACGTCCGCCCGCTCGAAGAGCGTCGGCGCTTCAGCGACGAGCCGGCGGTGCCTCGCGACCGCCTCGAGGTAGGCCGGATCGTCCAAGGCGAGGGCATGCGCGAGCCGCTCGCGGATGATCGGATTGAGGATTTCGCTCCAGCCGGGTAGCTCGCGCTCGATGAACGCGCGGAGCTCGGGGCCCGTGATCGGGCGCTGACCGAGCGCGACCTCGAAGCCGTCGTCGAGCAAGTTGCCCTCGACTTCGAGGAGAACCGCGCCCTGAGCCTCCAGGTCCGCGAGCGCCACGTCGAGCGCCTCCTTGATGTCGGGCTGGCACTCTTCCCAGATGTCGCACCGGGGGACCGCGATGCGCGTGCCGCGGAGGCGGGTGCGGCCCAGCTGCTCGAGGAGCGCGGCGGGATCTCCCCACGCGGGATCGACGGAGCCGAAGAACCACGCGTAGTCCTCGACCGTGCGCGCGAGGGCGCCGACGGTGTCTAGCGTGCTGCTGAGTGGCACCACGCCGTCGGTCGGCCACCGGCCCTGGCTCGTGCGCTGGCCGACGTTCCCGTTGAACCCCGCCGGAATACGAATCGAGCCCCCCGTATCCGACCCGAGCGCGAGCAGGGCGGAACCCTCCCAGAGGCTCACGCCCGCGCCTGCCGAGGATCCGCCCGGGATCCTGTGCGTGTCGGCATCCCAGGGATTCCACGGCGTGTCCCAGTGCGGGTTGATGCCCACCCCGCCGAAGGCAAGCTCGACGGTGTGCGTCTTTCCCACGATGCACCCACCCGCAGCGCGCACGCGCGCGACGAGCCAGGCATCCCGCGACCAGCGCTCCGGAAGCTGGCGGGGCGTGCCCGCGAACGTCGGCAGGCCGTCGACGCCGTAGAGGTCCTTCACCGAGACGGGGACGCCGGCGAGCGGACCCTGCGGTCGACCTGCCGCCAAGTTGCGATCGATCTCGCGGGCCGCGGCGAGCGCGCCCTCGCCATCGAAGAACTTGTACGCGCGGAGGCGGTCGCCGAAGCGCTCGTGGCGCGCGAGCGCGGCCTGCATCACCTCCGTGGCGGAGATGCGGCGCTCGCGAAGCGCCGTGGCCAGGGCGGCCAGTGAGAGGCCGAGCGGGTCGCTCACCGGTAGTTGCCGAACTTGAGCTCGACGCCGTAATCGCGCGCCCTCAGGAAGGCGATGACCTCCTGGAGTTCGTCGCGCGAGGGGGAGGTGGCGCGGAGCTCCTCGCCCTGGATCTGAACCTGCACCTTCTTGAAGCCGCCTTCCTTGATCTCCCTCACGATCTTCTTGGCCGTCTCTTGGTCGATGCCGTTCTTGAGCCCGAGCGTCTGGCGGGCACGACCCAGTCCGCCGACCTCCATCTTGCCTTCGTCGATGTTCTTCAGCGGAACCTGACGGCGGCTGAGCTTCTCTCGCACAATGCCCAAGAGCTGCTTGAGTCGGAATTCGTCGTCGGCATCGAGTTTGATCGCGAGAGCCGCGCGGTCCAGCTCGATGGTGCACTTCGTGCCCTTGAAGTCGTAGCGCGTCTGCGACTCTTTGATCGCCTGGTTGACGGCGTTGTCGACCTCTTGGAGGTCGACGCCGGTCGAGATGTCGAAAGACTCTTTCGCCGCCATGGTGGTGGGCCTCCGGTGGTGGAAGGGCCTAAGGTAAGGTGCAGGAGTAGGGCAGCGGCAGGCACCCTAGAACTCCGCCCGGAACGCCCCCGGCTCGGGCGTCTCGCGGATCTCCCGCTCGACGGCGGGCGCGTCCTCGCGGAACTCGGTCGATCCGCTGAAGAAGCCCGCGGCGTGCAGCGTCACGGTCACGGTGTCCGTGCCCTCGTTCAGCCAGTACCAGCCGTGGATTCCGGGGAAGGGCGCGAGGTAGCTGCCGTGGCGGAAGAGCGTCTGCTCGACGACCTCGAAGAACTCGGCGGTGCCGGCCGGGGCGCCGTCGGCCTCGCTGTGCATCTCGGAGCGGACCCAGCCGCTCGCGGTCCACGAGTAGATCATCGCCCGACCCGTCTCGAGCCGGTACTTGTACTCGACGAACCCGCCGGGCTCGAGCGCGAACGTCCGCGTGTCCGTGCGGTAGCTGCTCCCGTGGGCGATGAGCCCGTCTTCGCGCGCGGGGATCTCGCCGCCAGGAGGACCGGACAGGACGACCAGGCCGAGCGCGTCACCCGTGCCGAGCGGATCAATGTCGTACTCGGCAGGCAGCACGACCGTGACGAGCACGATGCCGGCCACGGCGAGCGCCGCGAGCGTCGAGATCACGAGCTTCGCCTTCGACGGAGCGGGTGGCAGGGGCCTCTCCGACGCGGCGGGCGCGCTCACGAGCGCCTCACGGGGCGCTCACGAGATACCCGACGAGCTGGTACCCCATGAGCGTGAAGCCGCCTGCCATCAGGAGCGTGTTGGCGACGTGGGCGTGCCGAAGGAAGCCTTCTCGGGTGCGCCAGTAGGCGAGCGCGATGAGGACTCCGGTGAGCGCGAACATCTGCCCGAGCTCCACGCCGACGTTGAAGCTCAGCATGTTGGTGAGGAGGCCGTCGTCGGAGAGCGTGTACTCCTGCAGCGTGGTCGCTAAGCCGAATCCGTGGAAGAGCCCGAACCCGAGCACCGCGAGACGCGTGTTCGGCTGGAATCCGAGGAAGCGGCGGAAGCCGTCCATATTGTCGAAGGCCTTGTAGACGACGGAGAGCCCGATGATCGCGTCGATCAAGAACGGGTTCGCCCGAACTCCCCACATCACTCCGGCCAGAAGCGTGACGCTGTGGCCAAGGGTGAAGAGGCTTACGTAGAGAACGACGTCCCGCAGGCGGTAGAGGAAGAAGAGCACGCCGACGAGGAACAGCAGGTGGTCGTAGCCGGTGAACATGTGCTTCGCGCCGAGATACAGGAACGGCCCGATCGCAGGACCACGGTTCGAGAGGAAGAACGCGGCGTCGCCCTGCGCCACCCCGTGCGCGGCGAGCGGCTCCGCGAGGAACGCCACGCCCAGCCCGAGGAGGCCGAGGATGCGGCCGCGTGCGCGCATCAGTCTCCCGACGACTCGTCCGCCGAGGCGCCCGTCACCTTCTGCTGCGGGAACAGGAGCGACGCGGCGACGGAGAGGCTGAGGATGCCCGCCACGATTCCCAGAGACGCGCCGATCGGAACTTCGATGTGGAAGTATGTGATCAGCATCTTCACGCCCACGAACGAGAGCACGACGGCAAGCCCGAGCTTCAAGTAGTGGAACTTGTCGATCACGCCGGCCAGGAGGAAATACATCGAGCGTAGGCCGAGGATCGCGAAGACATTGGAGGTGAAGACCAGGAAGGGATCGCGGGTAACGGCGAAGATGGCCGGGATCGAGTCGATGGCGAACACGAGGTCCGTGGTCTCGACCATCACCAGCACCACGAACAGCGGGGTGGCAAGCCGGCGGTGCCGCGTGCCCCAGAACGCGTGGGTGAAGAAGCGCTGGCCGTCGTAGTTCGGCGCGAGGGGCACGACCTTGCGGATGAGCTTGAGGACCGGGTTGTGCTCCGGATGGACCTCGAGATCATCGGACCTCGCCATCTTGATGCCGGTGAAGATGAGGAACGCGCCGAACACGTAGATGATCCAGTGGAACCGCTCGATGAGCAGCCATCCGGCTGCGATCATCCCGCCGCGCATGAACAGCGCGCCGAAGATCCCCCAGAAGAGCACGCGGTGCTGAAACGCCGCGGGGACCTTGAAGTATTTGAAGATCAGGATGAAGACGAAGATGTTGTCGACGGAGAGCGCGAGCTCGATCAGGTAGCCCGCCGTGAACTCGAGTCCCGCTTGCGGACCGCGCGCGTAGAAGATCCACGCATTGAAGGCCGCGGCGACCAAGACCACCACGAGACACCAACGGGCGGCTTCCTTGACCGTAGTGACGCGGGAATGGCGGTTCAGGACCCCGAGGTCGATGGCCAGCATGCCAAGGATGAGGCAAGAGAATCCCACCCAGAGCCACAGTTGGGTCATGTCGCGCTTCTTCCTGGAGCGGTGACGACAAAAAAAGCGAGACCCCCGCCCGGAGCATGGCTCCAGGCGAAGGTCTCGCCATGACGAGCGGGGCCGTTCTGCGGCGCCCCTCTGATCCCGTCCGGACCGTGCGTCCCGCGGCCTCAGCCGCGTAACACAGTGTTGACGATCCGGACACCGAACTGCGTTCGGTAGGCTACTCCCCTTCTGCTTCGAACCTGGCGCGCGGGCGGAGTGCCGTCAATGATGCGGGGCAGCGAACGCGAAGGAGCGGTCCCAGCCTACGGCCCTTGGCCTCGGAGTATGTGATGTCCGACGAGCGGAAACGCATGCCGCTGCACAAGAAGATCCTGTTGGGACTCGTCGTCGGCGCGGGCGCCGGACTCCTCGTCAACGCAGGGCTCGGGCCCGCGGATGCTCGCGCGATTTGGGTCATGCGCAACGTCACGGAGCCGGTCGGCCAGGTCTTCCTCAGGCTGCTGCTGATGGTGGTCGTGCCGCTCGTGTTCTCCTCACTCGTCGTGGGCGTGGCGGGCATCGGCAACATCCGTCAGCTGGGCAGGGTGGGCTTCAAGTGTCTCGCCTACACGGTCGTCCTGTCGGCGATCTCGGTGGCGGTGGGGCTCACGGTCGTGAACGTCATCCGACCGGGTGAGCGTATCTCGCCCGAGACCGCGGCGGCGATCGAGGCGCGCTACGGCAGCGACGCGGCCGCGCGAGTCCAAGCGGCCGCCCCGCCCGCCACCGTGAGCGTCGGCACCCGCATCGTGGAGACGCTCATCCCGTCCAATCCCATCGCGGCGGTCGCGGCCGCGACGCCCAACCTGCTGCACCTCATGTTCTTCGGGCTCGTGCTGGGCATCGCGACGACCCTGGTGCCGCCGTCGACCGCGGCGCCGTTCCTGGGCTTTCTCGAGGGGCTCTATGCGGTGTCCGCGAAGATCATCGACGGCGTGATGGGCATCGCGCCGTACGCGGTCGCCTGCTTGCTCTTCACGAGCATGGCGAGCTTCGGGCTCGACTTGCTCGGGGCACTCGCGTGGTACGTCGCAACGGTGCTGCTCGCACTCGCGATCCACATGTTCGGCGTATACTCGCTCGCGGTCGCCCTGCTGGCGAGGATCTCGCCGGTCGAGTTCTTCCGCCGCATCAGGACGGCGATGCTCACGGCGTTCTCGACGTCTTCGTCCGCGGCCACGCTCTCCACGGCGCTACGGGTCTCAGAGGAGAACCTGAAGATTCCGCGTGAGATCAATTCGTTCGTGCTGACCGTGGGCGCGACCGCGAACCAGAACGGGACGGCGCTCTACGAAGGCGTGACGGTGATCTTCCTCGCGCAGGTCGCAGGAGTCGACCTCTCGCTGGGTGGGCAGCTCGGCGTGGCGTACCTCGCGATCCTGGGCGGCATCGGGACGGCGGGCGTGCCCTCGGGATCGATCCCGTTCGTGATTCTGATCCTGATCTCGATCGGCGTCGACCCGTCGTTGATCGCGATCATCATTGGCGTCGATCGCATTCTCGACATGTGCCGCACGACGCTCAACGTCACGGGTGACATCGCGGCCGCCGCATATGTCGCTCGGTCCGAGGGGTATCCGCTGCTAGAAGAGGGCGAGGCTGCGGCGTAGTTCAGAACGTCACGCTCATGACCTGCGGCATCACACGCTGCTTCGGCCATGATAGTAGGACGACTCTCCATAGACTTGGAGGTCCCGCTTCGTCAGCTCGAGGCGTAGCGCGAAGGCGTAGTCCTCGGAATTCTTGTCGACCGTGATGGGGGCTTCTTCCCCGTAGGTCACCGCGATGCATGACTGGGAGTTGATGTCCGAGACGACCTGATCCAGAAGTTCCTTGATCGCGTCGGCCGCTTTGATGATCAGCAGGGTGCCGTCGGTGCCCACTTCGAGGGTCCCGGAGCGTGTATAGTTCCCCAGGTAGGCCACGGACATCCACCAAGGCCGTATCCTCTGGTGCCTCAAGGCCATGCGAGCAAAACCATCGGCGGGCTCCGCCGTGGGTACGCCCTCGCTCGAGTAGCGTGCGGCCGTGGTGAGAAAGCCCGAGGTCATCGCTTCGGCGAGAAAGGTGAAGTCATGCGGGACCTCGTGTTCGTCAGGGTGTCCGTAGCGCTTACAGAAGTACTTGCGGGTGCCCTTCTCGTATCGAAACAGGACCTCCTCGAACGGATACTCGATGAAGAGGTCGCCGGTCTGGAACGCTGAGAGTGGTATTCCCATGATTCACTCCGATGGGAGGCTGCCGCCACCCAGCTCCGTCCAAGCCCTCCGGTAGCGTTCTAGGCGCTCGTGGTCCTGGTGTTGGGGATTGATCCCGCCATCCTCGACCACGTCGTGCAGCACAGCCGCCCACTTCTCGTGCTCGGTGGTCATGCGCAGCATGACCCGGAGTGCGTGCAGGATGTAGGGCTCTCCGCCCTTGTCCTTCTGTCCGCGATGGGCCTCGAGGGCCAGCAGGATGGCGTCTTCTAGGCTAGGCATCGCGGCGTTGACCAACTTCTTCCTCGCGTCAGCGGACACTCGCGGCCATGGCATCGTGGGCGACGGCTCAGGTCCCCGAAGGGGATTTCACGCTCCCCGACGACTTCGCGGACCGCCGCGGCCGCCCACCCTTCAGTCCATTGAGTCGGGACGCGCGCGCCTTCGCTGGGCTCCTCACCTGACCCATTAGTCGTGGCGCCCATTCCCTGAGGTTCAGAGACTCTACGACGAGTCCGGTGAGTGATGCGTGGACATCCAGCTCATCCCAATGAAGCCCATCGCCGCTCGGCGAAATCTCGACACGGCCTAGGTCCGCGGCCGCTGCTCCCTCCAATCCGGCCACTCGTTCCGGCGGAAAACAGAAGGTGAACCCACTGCACAGTTCCACGACGACGAGTCCCCTTCGAACATCGTACGTCACGGCTTGGGCGCGTGGCTCAATTCTGTCCGCCTCCCGAGACTCACGAATCGCCGCTTCATTCTGACGCTCGAACTCCGCGTCGTCGCGACGTGCTCCCTTAGCCATGAATCCGCCTCCATTCCTCGAGGAAACGGCGCTGGTACGCCTGAACAATCCGAAGTGCTTCTCGCGCATCCGCGGCGCCCATATGATGGTTCAGCCACAGGGTCGGCATCGTCTTCTCACCCCCGAGGCGGACGACCACTTCACCACCGCCGATGCACTCCACGTGAACGTGCGGTGGCTGGTGTTCCCGCGGTGGTGCGTACACGTACACACGGAAGCCAGCCTCGTCGTGCACCCTGACCATGCGTTAATGTAACCTATCGATGGGTTACGTCCACCTCGAACAATCCAAGGGCAGTCACCCCCGCGCCGAATGGCCCCGCCCAAACCGCAGGCTTCGCGGGGGCGGGGCCATTCGTGTGGACCTCCGACGTATCAGCTGAAGGGGACTTCCTCGCGCCTCACGACGCGCATGAGATCACCAGCTCATCGTGGTCCGAGCCGCCGGGGCCGACGTGCAAGGTCGCGCGCATGCTCCCGCTCGCGAGATCCTTCACGGGGAGGATCACCTGGAGCTGCAGTGCCGCCACCAGGGTCACCTGATCGGTTACCACGCTTCTGTCGTGCTCCATGACCCGCGCAGTGAGCGTGTCGCCGCCGACCGCGCCCGTCAGTGGGTTCACCGGGATGAGCTGGAGCTGCCCGCGGGCGTGGAATCGGCTGATGAAATTGCCGCTCCCTGAAACGACGACCTGTTGGCTGAAATCGATGGGCCCAGTCACCCTCAGGTAGTCGTAAGGGCTCCGGACACAGAACGGCTTCGGGATGGTCTGATTGAAGTTGAGCACGAACTCCCGTTTCGCGACGCTGCGCTCGCCCTGCACGTCACCGGCAAACCGAAGGATCATGGCCCGGCCGTCGTTGGCGATGGGCACGGGCGCCGTGGCCGTGGAGGGGCCGCCGGTCAGGGTCTTGAGTGCGGCGGGCAGGAGATTGTAGATCGAGGGATTGATCGTCCTGTAGGTGGGCGTGGGCGTGATCAGTCCGGTCGGCGCCGGGGCCGCTCCCAACACGCCGGACCGCACCATGTCGACGGTCACGAGCTGTTTCGCGAGCTCCCAGGACAGCACCTCGTGGGCGTTGGTACCCTGGACCTGCACCTCGAAGTGGCCATTGGCGATGGTCCAATCGCCCGCCGAGAAGAGGCGCAGATGGAAGCGCACCGGGCCGTAGTCGCCACACTCGAGCTGGATCGCGCTTCCGGTCCAACCCGAGGGCGTCGCGTAACCGGTCTGGTTCGCGCCCATCGCTTCCTTCCACGTGCAGTTGAAGGGCGCAACCGCCGGGAAACCGTACGCGGTGCGGTTGCCGTCCAGCATCATGAGGGCGGCCCGGACCGAACGGATGTCGACGTCCGGAAACACCAGGTTCATCGGGTCGGAAGGGGGTCCGCCCAGGGCCGTGCCCGTATAGGGCCAGAACTCGAGGGAGGAGCTGCCGCCCGATACGTTCACCAACGGGGACGGAGCGGGATCGGTTAGGGATGCCAGCGCCATGTCGGGCTGGACACTGAGGGCGGCCCCTGGGGCGGTGGGTTCTGTGAGGTCGCATGCAGCCGTCTGGAGGAGGCTGGCTACGAGGAGTCCGCGGAGGATTGTGGATGTGTCCATGATTCGCTCCGAAATCGAGTGATGCCTGCCGCCCGGTGGTGGGGAGCAGCGCGAATCATAGATACGGGGATAGCCCTACCTGGCTCGATACGTCACAGGACGTAGGCGCGCTGGCAGCTTACGTAGACTCACCGTTCAACACGCGCTTCATCTGCTCGACGTCGAGTGCGCCCTCCCAGCGGGCCACGACGACCGTCGCCACGCCGTTGCCGATGAGGTTCGTGATCGACCGCGCCTCCGACATGAAGCGGTCGACGCCGACGAGCAGCGCGAGGCCCGCGACCGGCACAGCCGGGAACGCGGCCAACGTGGCGGCGAGCGTGACGAACCCGCCGCCGGTGATGGCGGCGCTTCCCTTCGAGGTGAGGACCGCGAGGAGGAGCAGGCCGACCTGATCCGTGAGGGTCATCGGAATGTTGGTCGCCTGCGCGATGAAGATGGCGGCCATGGTCATGTAAATCGACGTGCCGTCCAGGTTGAACGAGTAGCCGGTCGGAATGACGAGGCCGACCACCGGTCTCGAGCATCCGAGGCGCTCGAGCTTCGTCATCATCTGCGGCAGCACCGCCTCGGACGACGACGTGCCGAGCGTGATGAAGATCTCCTCCCGGATGTACTTGAGGAACTTCAGGATGCTGAAGCCCGCGATTCGGCAGACCGCGCCGAGCACGACGAGAACGAAGAATGCGCAAGTGATATAGACGCCGGCCATGAGCTGGCCGAGCTGCACCAGGGTGCCGATGCCGTACTGGCCGATCGTAAACGCCATGGCTCCGAACGCGCCGATCGGTGCAACCCGCATGATGATGTGGATCATGCGGAAGAGCGCGTGGGAGAATTGGTCGATGACCCCCAAGAGATGGCGACCGGGCTCCCCGAGCTGGAGCAGCGCGACGCCGAAGATCACGGAGAAGAACAGCACCTGCAGGATGTTGCCCTCGGCGAACGCCCCCACGATGGTGGCCGGTATGATGTTCAGCAGGAACTGGACCGCGCTCAGGCTCTCCGCAGTGGTGGCGTAGGCCGCCACGGCGCCCGCGTCGAGCGTCGCCGGATCGGCGTTGATGCCCTCTCCCGGCTTCAGAACGTTCACGACCACCAAGCCGATGATGAGGGCGAGGGTCGAGATCACCTCGAAGTAGATCAGCGCCTTCACGCCGATGCGGCCGACCGCTTTGAGGTCGCCGATCTTCGCGATGCCCGCCACGACGACGGAGAAGATGATCGGCGCGATCATCATGCGGACGAGCTTGATGAAGCCGTCGCCGAGTGGCCGCATCGCGGCGCCCGTCTCTGGCCAGAAGTTCCCGAGCACCACTCCCACCACGATGGCGAACAGGACCTGGACGTACAGGACCTTGTAAAGTGGACTTTTGCGCGCGGCCGCCGTCATATTGCCCCCCCTTCGTTGCTGATCGGACGTGCATACTACGGTCGAGGCACCGCGGGTCACAATCCCACCGCCGGAAGCCCGAGGCATCCCGCCCATGAGCGTCCGCGTCGTCGAGATCCGGGAAGCCACCAAACCGATCTCGTCCGCGATCCGGAACGCCTACATCGATTTCACTAAAATGACGGTGAGCCTCGTCGCCGTCGTGACCGACGCCGTACGGGACGGGCAGCGCGTCGTCGGCTACGGGTTCAACTCGAACGGCCGCTACGGTCAGGGCGGACTCATCCGCGAGCGCTTCGCGCCGCGGCTGCTCGGCGCGGATCCGGCGACCCTCCTCGACGAGGCCGGCGACAACCTCGATCCGGATCGCGTCTGGCAGGCGATGATGACCAACGAAAAGCCCGGCGGCCACGGAGAGCGGTCGGTGGCTGTCGGGACGATCGACATGGCCGTTTGGGACGCCGTGGCCAAGATCGCGGGGAAGCCGCTGTTTCGCCTCCTGGCCGAGAGACACGGCGTCGTGGCGGAGCCGCGCGTTTTCGTCTACGCAGCCGGTGGCTACTACTACCCGAATAAGGATCTGGATGCGTTGCGGGCCGAGATGCGCAGCTACCTCGACCGCGGGTACACGGTGGTGAAGATGAAGATCGGCGGCGCGTCGATGGAGGACGATCAACGCCGGATCGAGGCGGTGCTCGACGAAATCGGCGACGATGCGCGGCTGGCCGTGGACGCCAACGGCCGCTTCGATCTCGATACGGCCATCGCGTACGCGAAGCTCCTGCTGCGGTATCCGCTCTTTTGGTACGAGGAGGCCGGGGATCCACTCGACTACGGGCTGCAGGCCGCTTTGGCGGAGCACTATCCGGCCCCGATGGCCACGGGGGAGAACCTCTTCAGCCATCAGGATGCTCGCAACTTGCTGCGCTACGGAGGCATGCGGGCGGATCGCGACTGGCTGCAATTTGACTGCGCGCTGTCGTACGGGCTGTGCGAGTATCAGCGGACCTTGGCGGTCCTCGAGTCGGCAGGCTGGTCGGCGCGCCGCTGCATCCCTCACGGTGGGCACCAGATGTCGCTGAACATCGCGGCTGGGCTGGGCCTGGGCGGCAACGAGAGCTATCCTGACCTCTTCCAGCCGTACGGAGGGTTTCCGGACGATGTGCGGGTGGAGGACGGCCATATCCGCATGCCGGACCTGCCGGGGATCGGCTTCGAAGGGAAGGCAGACCTGATACGCGTGATGCGCGAGCTCGCCACATGACACCGCTGCCTGAAGTCGCCGAGCCGCCGCGTGCGGCCTACGCCGTCGACGCCCTCCGCGGCTTCGCCGCGGCGCTCTTCAGAAAGGCCGGGCTCGACGGGGACAAGCCCGAGGTGAGCGCCGAGGTGCTCGTCGAAGCCGACATTATGGGACACACGACCCATGGGCTGGCGCTCCTGCCCCGCTATCTCCAGGAGATCGGCAGTGGGTCCATGGCCGCGACCGGCGACCCCACCACCGTGTCCGACCGCGGCGCGTGCGTGTGCTGGGACGGTCGACGGCTGCCGGGCGTCTGGCTGACCGCCAAGGCGGTCGATCTCGCGATCGAGCGCGTCGAGCAGTTTGGAACGGTCTCCGTTGCGATCGGCAATAGCCACCACCTCGGTTGCCTCGCCGCCTATCTCCCGCGGGCGACCGACAGGGGCTTCCTGGCCATCGTGTCGAGCTCGGATCCGTCGCAGCGGACCGTGGCGCCGTTCGGAGGCCGTCAGCCGCTGTTCACCCCCAACCCGATCGCGGTCGGTATCCCGACCGGGGACGACCCGCTGCTGATCGACGTCAGCGCGTCGATCACCACGAACAACATGGGCGCCCGGATGGTTCGCGAGGGGCGACGGTTCCCGGGTGTGTGGGCGCTCGACGCGGCGGGAGATCCAACGGACGATCCTAAGGTGCTGACCGAAGGCGGCTCCATTCTGCCGGCCGGCGGAGTGGATCACGGGCACAAGGGTTACGCATGGGCGCTCATCGTCGAAGCCCTCACTCAGGGCCTCGCCGGATTCGGACGGGCGGACGACCCCAAGGGGTGGGGCGCATGCGCGTTCGTGCAGGTGATCGATCCGGCGGCCTTCGGCGGCGGGGACGCGTTCCTCCGCCAGACGTCGTGGCTGGCCGAGGCGTGCCGGAACTCGCCTCCCCGTCCGGGCGTCGAACGGGTGCGGGTCCCCGGCGAGAGCGCGCTCGCGAGGAGGCGGGATGCGCTCGCGCGCGGCGTGGCGCCGTATCCTGGCGTCATCGACGCGCTCCGCCCGTCTGCCGAGCGTTTGGGTGTACTCATGCCGGGGACGCTCTGATGCGGGCCGAGACCTTGATGTTCGACCAGGTGCACCTGGGCGTGCCGGATCCCGAGGCGGGGGCGCGCTGGTACGTGGAGTCGCTGGGCGCCAAGCCCGGAGATCATCCCGACCGTGTCATGTTCGGGAAGACTCGCATCATCTTCCTGAAGAACGAGGCGCCCAACCCGAGCCTCGGCTCCGCCATCGATCATTTCGCGCTGTCGTTCGCCGACCTGGGCGCCGCGATGAAGGACATCGCGAAATCGGGGATGAAGGTCACCTCCCCCGTCAGCGAAGAGCCCGGGCTCGGCAAGGTCGCCTTCGTCGAGGATCCGTGGGGCGCGAGGATCCAGCTCGTCGAAGACCGCGAGACCGTCGGCTTCCATCACGTGCACCTACAACTGCCCGATCCAGTGCTTGCGACCACCTGGTACCTCGAGCGGTTCGGCGGAGCACCCGGCCGCTACAAAGGTCGACTCCATGGCATCGACTACGGCGGCGTATGGCTGTTCATCGAGCGCGGCGCCGGCGTACCGAGCCCCGGCCACACCATCGATCACATCGGGTGGCGGATGCCGGACCTGTTGGCGAAGGTGGCCGAGCTGAAGGCGAAGGGCCTGCGTTTCGCCACCGAGCCGAAGCCGGGACCGCCGGGCCCGCAGGCGCCGGCGTGGATGTCGTTCACGGACGACCCCTGGGGCGTCAAGATCGAGCTGCTGCAGCGACGCGGCGAGTAGAACCCGCGGGGCCGGGGCGCCGCGCGTGACGCTGTGGTTGGCAGCCTTTCCGATGTAGGAGATTTCCCTACAGGCGGATCAGGGTTTTCCCTTCTCGTCCTTCCGCGACGCGCGCTACATGATGGGAGTTGTGGCTCGGCCCCTGTCATCCGCGGTGGCGAGGAGAGAATCCATGAAGTAGATCGGCGCTTACCTTGCGGGACTCACCCTAGTGCTCGTAGTCCGGGCGCCCCTCGAGGCGCAGAACGAGGTGTGGAGCGAGGCGGGCCGTGTGGACTGGTCCGAGTTCCGCATCGCGAATGTCGTTCCCCACGGCCAGCCGCTGATTCCCTATTCCGAGGGCTGGTTCACAAATCCCGATGGTACGAAGACCGCGAGCTTCTCGTACTTCAACCTGAACACCGAAGAGGCGTTCGACATCCCGCTCGGCCCCGACAACTTCATCGAGCCTCGGGAGCTCGACGGGCGCCAACCGACACACTTTCTTCCAGCGTCGTCCGAGAGCGGCCGTAACCGCAGGCACGAGAGCACGTTCACCGTTACGGTGCCGGGAGATTTCGAGGGTCAGGTGGTCTGGACGCTCCGGGCGCAGGGCATCAGCGCGTCGGGACCGTCGCTCTTTGGATCCACCGCGCACGACATGTTCGACGCCGAGACCGCCTCGAGCGCTCCCGTCGCGCCCATGATGCGGATCGCCGACAGCCAGCCCGCACGGGGTCGGAACGGCCCGACGGCGGGGCCCGTGACGGTTCGTGTGGGCGAGTCGCTCCCGCTCGAGTTGTGGCTGGACCTGCTCGGCCGAGAGAAGAGCATTGTCAACTGGTATCACCACCAGGGGCCGGGCAAGGTGACCTTCGCCCATGACAGGTGCGACGTGACCCCTGACGAAGGAGAAGCCGTCCTCGGCACTCTGGCGACGTTCAGCGAGCCGGGGGAGTACGTGCTTCGCGCTACAGCGATCGAAACGAGGGCCGCGCTGGTGCAGCACTGCTGCTGGACCAACGGATACTTGTATGTCACGGTCACCCCGTGAGGCAGGACCTTGTCCGCCACTTCTCTTGGGGGAGGATTCGGCAAATCAAGAGTCGCCAGTGCGTCTTACGGCCGACACGTGGAATCGCGGGCCCGTGGGCGCTCGCCGCCGTCGCCCTGCTGGGTCTAGCCGGACGAGGCACCGCCCAGTCGACCGGTGAGGGCTCCGCAGTCACTTTCGCCCGAGACGTGGCGCCCATTCTGCAGGCGAGTTGTCAGGAGTGCCACAATCCGCAGGGAATCGGGCCGATGTCCCTGATTACCTACGAAGAGGTCCGTCGTTATGTGCCGCGGATCAGACAAAAGATCGTGACGCGGGAGATGCCGCCCTGGCACCTGAAAGGTCGTGACGCGGGAGATGCCGCCCTGGCACCTGGACCGGAACGTCGGAATCCAAGGAGTTCAAGAACGACGTGTCGCTGACGGACGCGGAGATCGAGACGATCGTCCAATGGGCGGACGCAGGAGCGCCGCTCGGAAACCCGGCGGATCTGCCTCCGGAGATCGAGTGGCCGTCCGGAGCGGGCTGGCGGCTGGAGGAGATCCTCGGCCGTCCGCCGGATCTCATCATCCCGTCCACCGCATTCACGATTCCCTCCGCCGGACCCGACCAGTGGCCGACGCCGACCGTCGAGATCGAGGGGCTGGATCGCCCGCGGTGGGTGATGGCCAACGAGACCAAGCCCTCGTATCCACTCGGGCGTAAGGTGACTCACCACGCGAACTCGGCCCTCATTCGCCCCGGCGAAGACGGCGAGGGGGAGGGCGGCGGGCTCTCGAACTTCGGCATCGGGAAGCCGTACGACATCTATCCGCCGAACACGGGCATGCTGATGCAGCCCGGAGACAAGCTCTCGTGGAACCTCCACTACTACCCGATCGGCGAAGAGGTACCGAACGACGTCCTCGAAGTCGGAGTGTGGTTCTATCCGGAAAACGAGCCGCCGCGGTTTTCCACGGTAGGGGACCAGAACTTCAGCACCTACCGCTCCGACGATCAGGAGATGGTCATTCCGCCGCACTCGCGGCAGAGCACCCAGGGAATCCACGTGCTGCAGCAGCCCGCGCGAATCCACAGCTTCCGCGTGCACGAGCATCTCTTGGGCACGGGACAGTCGCTCGAAGCGATCTACCCGGACGGTCGGGTCGAGATTCTCGGCAAGGCGGGATGGCATCCGTCCTGGCACATCACGTACCTCTACGAGGACGACGTGGCCCCGCTCCTTCCGAAAGGCACGGTTCTTCTCATCACGGCGTGGTACGACAACACGGCGAATAACCCATGGAATCCCGCCCCTGACCAGTGGGTGATGCATGGGCGGCGCACGGGCGATGAGATGTCCCACATGTGGATCGGGATCAGCTACTTCGACGACGAGCAGTTCGAGTACCTGGTCGCCGAGAGGGAGCGGGTGCTTGCCGCTGCAGAAGCCGGCGGTTGAGTAAGAAGTAACGTCCGGCCCCTCGGCGATGGCCGAAGGGGCCGGACGTCCCGTTCGCCTGACCTGCCGACGTGGCCCATATTCCCGCCCGGGCCTCACCAGGAGAACGAACATGAAGCGCTCGACTCGTATGTGGATTGCGTCGATATCCCTCGTGGCCGCCGGCGCAGCGTGTGGGGGAGCCGCTGAGAGCGACGCAGCTTCGGCCAGCGGGATGTTGGCGGGCTCGGACGGGATCCCGACGTACGAAGCCGTAGCCTGGCCGCAGATGCCCAACGACTGGGTTCTTGGACTGGCATCCGGCATCGCTGTCGACGCGCAGGATCACATCTGGATCATCCATCGCCCGCGCACCGTGCCGGAGCCGGAACTGAAGGACCGGGCCGCGCCGGCCGTGCTGGAGTTCGACGCCGACGGGAACTACATCCAGGGTTGGGGTGGGCCGGAGTACGTCACCTCGACGCAATTCGAGTGGTTCGATACCGAGCACGGAATCAATGTGGACAGCCAGGGCAACGTCTGGCTTTCCGGTAGCGGCAACGGGGACGACCAGATCCTCAAGTTCACGCGTGATGGGCAGTTCATCATGCAGATCGGAAAGAGGGAGGCGAGCCAGGGCAATACGGACACGCAAAACGTGAACCGAGGGGCCGACATCTACGTGCATGCCGCAACGAACGAGGTGTTCGTCGCCGACGGGTACGGGAACCGGCGCATCATCGTGTTCGACGCGACCACGGGAGCGTTCAAGCGGATGTGGGGCGCCTACGGCAATCCGCCCACGGATCCCACCCCGGACGAAGCGGAGTTCGATCCGAAGCACTTCAACCTGGTGCACGGAGTCAGGATCTCGAGGGATGGCCTCGTCTACGTCTCCGACCGGCAGGGAATGCGCCTGCAGGTGTTCACGACGGACGGTGAGTTTCTGTTCGAGAAGCCCATGGGCCGTTACCCCGATCCGGATCCCGTCGAAATGGCCTCACGGGCCAACGACACGTCCTTCGGCGTGCCGACCACGGAGCTCATGGAGGCTACCGCGGGAGCCCACCAGTCCGTCAGCAGAACGGCATTCTCTCCGGATCCGGAGCAACGCTGGCTCTACGTGATCGAGAGGAGTGCGCACAGGTTGGTCGTGTTGGACCGTGCGACGCTGAGGGAGCTTACCCGCTTCGGGCAGCACGGCGACGAAATCGGGGAGATGTACGTCGTGCACGACATGACGGCGGACTCCCAGGGCAACCTCTACACGGTGGAGGTCATTCCCATCGGAGGCACCCGGAAGCGAACCCAGAAGTGGGTGCTGACCGGGGTGGCGCCCATGTAACACGCCGTCGAGGACGACGAGGTGGAAGTGGGTCGGAACGGCTTCGAAGTCTTCTCGAGGAACGGGATCGGGATGCACCCCTGTCGCTCAGGCGCTGTCGTGAGCGGGTCGTCGATCTGACTCACGTCCCGTAGGGACCCACCGTACTCGTCGGCACCGTCCCACGCCGGATAGGCCCAGCGGATCTTGTCCCCGGCCTGCGTTCCCTGGAGATAGAGCTCCCTGCGCCGCTCCTCCCAGAACGTGGCCTGCTGCTCGGCGGGCGTCATCGCCGTCCAGGTCGCCAACAAGATCGTCGGCAGCGGGAACGCGGCCGCACCGCCCGTGCCGGTCGTGTTGATGGTCGCGGCCATCCCCGTGGTGGTCGTCCGCAGCTGATTGAGGATGGCCAGGGTCTGCGTGGGGTCCACCTCGGCGATCATGAGGCGTGCCTCGCGCCACGTGGCGAAGGGGATGGGCGACGTGCGTGCGGGGTACTTTGTCTGCCTCCGCATGAAGGTCACGCCTCGTCCGTCCAGGTCCGTACCGGACGTCGAGACCGTGATTCTCACTCTCGGATCCAATACGCCCCCGGCCGCGCCCTGGAGGGGCGTCCCGTTCGGCGCGATGCGCAGGTTCGTCTAGTCCCGGTGGCGAAACGCCCCCTTTCCCGTCTGGGTATCGAAGAGCCTGTTCCGGCGCCGCGAGGGGTTGGCGTCGTACGTCGCGTTCAATTGGAAGTTTGCCGTGACCAGAGAGGCGTCGATGTACGCGTTCGCCTCGTCATACATGTTGTATTGCAGCAGATCACTCTCGGCCTGACACTCGGTGGGGCCGGGTGAGGGATCGGTCGGGCACGTCCACTGGGTGCCCAGTCGTCCTGCCGGGTTCGACAAGAAGTTGACCCCCTGCCGGATCGAGGCGGTGAACTCCGGAGGTCCCTGTTGGCCCCTGCGGGTGATGATCTGGATGATGCCGGACGCCGCATCGCTTCCGTATAGGGTGCCCGCCGCCGCTCCGTGGATGATCTCGACCCTCTCGATCTCCTCGGGGCCGAAGTCGTCGAGCACGTTCACGCTGCGGCCGTACCCGACCGGGGGGCCCGCGGCCACGTCCGCGTTGACGCGGATCCCGTCGACGTAGACGAGCGGCTGCGTGCGCGCGAGGTCGAAGCTGCCGGCTGCCCGGAGCGTGAGGGGGGAGCCCGTGCCCAGATTACCGCTCAGGCGCGCGAAGCGGAGTCCGGGTACCCTCGCGCTTAGCAGGTCCTGGAAGGTGGTGATGGCGACAGCCTGGACGACGTCGCCGACAGGGACCGTGGTCACCGCGTTGCCGACCGCGCGCCGCGCCGTGGCGTGCGGTAATCCCGTGGCGACGATCTCGTCGAGCCATCGGTCGGACGCGAGGTCGAAGACCCGCCCGGCGATCGAGCCGGTACTCGTCTGTGCCCCGAGGATGGTTGGTATGAGAAGCAGCGCGGGCGCGAACGCTAACGCGGCCCGCATGAGGTATGTCAGCCTCCCGGTCGGAGCGTCAGCCGGTGCGCGGCGCCCCCCTCGACCGCCCCCCTCGTGAACAACATCGGGGAGTACTGCCCATTCGCGAGGTTCTCGCGGAGGTTGTCGTAGAACGGGCTCCCCGGCTGGCCGGACTGCCCGGGCGAGTTGCTCCAGACGGAGTTGTCGAGGTTCGAGAGATCGATGATGCGCCGGAAGTTCGCGCCGGTGGCGTTGACGGTCTCGAACCCTCCCGGGCGCTCGACCGTCGGTAGGTCGAACGCCGCGACGAACATGTGCGGGAGCGGGCTCGCGTGGACCCTTCCATAGCGCCACTGCGCCCGATCGGCGCCGAACTCGCTCGTGAGGCGCTCCATCGCGCCGCGGAGTCCCGCCACGGCGAGCGAGCGTCGCTCGGGCAAAGGCGTGGCGGTGTCGCGCGCCCGCGCGTCGACTTCGTCCGCCCATCGCACGTACAGCGCGCCTGCGGTGCTCTCTTGGGTGAGCACCTTGTCCCACCCCGCAATCGTCGCGCGGGCCCACTCCACGTCAGGGTCGCCGGACGACCATCCCTCGAACGCGGGCATGTCGCGCTCCGCTTGGAGCGAGTAGGAGTCGTGCTGTATGCGCTCGTGGTCTTGGACGGAGAGCTTCTCGCCCGTGCCGAGGAGCTGATGAATGCGGGCGATGCGTGACGTCTCCACGCCGCGAGTCGAGTGATAGAAGATGGGTCGACCCGTGTAGCCGGGAGGCTGCGTGGTGTTGTTGTTGGCGGTCGCGATGTAGCCGCGCTCCGGGTTGTACTCGCGCGGGAGGTCGCTGCGGAAGCCCTTCCACTCGTACTCGCCGGTGCCGGGAACCGGAAGCCGACCGTTCCAGCCGTCGCGATCCGGGGCGAGTCCCGTCACCTGGAGGGCGATGTTTCCGTCGGTGCTCCCGCAGATGAGGTTGTGCGTGGGGACCTTCCAGTACATCGCGCGGTCGAAGAAGTCCGAGCAACTCGTCGCCTGCGCCAGCTTGAAGCTGCCCAGGAACGCGCCCGTTCCCGGGTACTGCACGGCCGACTGCACGGCATACGCACGGCGGTTCTCGAGGTCCTCGAAGAACACCGGCCCGTGGCGGCTGAACTTGAGTTGGACCGTGCGCGGCGCCTCGCCCTTCACCTGGATCTCCTCCTGCATCACGCGGAGCGGCTCCCAGCCGTCCCGCCACCGCACCAGCGTGTCGTCGGTCGGGTGCATCTCCTCGACGAACACATCGACCATGTCTGTGCCGGCGAACGTGAAGCCCCACGCCATGGTCTCGTTGTGGCCCGCGTTGATGCCGATGAACGGCGGCTCGCTCCCGCCCATCACGTTCCAGCCGGGGGCGACGAGATGGCTGAAGTAGCGAAGCGCCGGCATCTCGATGCGCCGGTGCGGGTCGTTGGCGAGGATCGGGATGCCGCTCGGCGTGCGCGAGCCGCTCATGACCCAGTTGTTGCTCCCCTCGGTGGTGACCGGCGGTGACGTGAGCTGCGCCGTGCGCACCCCGGGCGCGAGGCCCCGGTATGCCTCGATGACCTCGAGCTGCGGCAGCTCGCCCGGCTCGAACGGATCTCCGTCGCCGAGGCGGGCGGCATCGAGCACCTGCTGCGTGATGAGACTCACGTCGAGCCCTTCGGGCACGACCAGGTCGTCCCAAGGGTCGGGCGCTGCGCGGCTGTTGGCCTCCGCCGCACCCAGCCGCGCGACGTTCATCGCGAGCTGTAGCTCGTTGATCGCGTTGCCGCGGGTGCTCGAAAGCGCGAGCTGGGCCCAACGCAGGACGACGGTCTCGGCGGTCCACGGGTCGGGCACGATGCCCGTGAGCTGGAACTCGACCGGGAGGTTGTCGCGGTTCTGCTCGACGAACGCGTTGATGCCGTTCGCGTACGCGGTGAAGATGCGGTGTGCGTCCGGGTGGTAGCTCGTCCACTCGGAGTCGTCCCAGGGCCCGCGGTACGTCATGAGACGCGTCCGCGCATCATAGGGGAACGCCTCCGGTCCGAAGACCTCGGCGAGGCGTCCCTCGTGCCAACGCCGCCACATCTCCAGCTGCCAGAGGCGGTCCTGCGCCACCACGTAGCCCTGCGCGAAGAACAGATCCTCGTCGTTGTCCGCATAGATGTGCGGGATGCCCCACTCATCGCGGATGACTTCGACCGGCGCTTTCAGTCCGGGCACATCGAGGTCTCCCTCGATCGTAGCGAGGGCGCGGGTCGCGAGTTCCTCCATGGAGGACGCAGGGGCCCTGGACGGGGTGTCGCAGGCCGCGGTGACCAGCGTGACGGCGACGAAGGTGAGCAAGCTTTGCTTCGAGCGCATGGGGCCTCTCGGTTGGACGCAACACGGACTGCTGCCCGTCAGACTGCCGGCTGGGACCGATGACGTCAAATCTGAATGGGTATCGGTCCCCCTTTCAAAACGCGAAATCCGCGACAACCGACTGCGGCTGCACCATCCTCAGGCCGGCGCGCCCAGGACGCTTCGTCGACCGGCTGCCGCCTGGAAGTAGAAGTCGAGCATCGCGGTCAGGGGCGCGGGACTCCCCCGCAAACGACTGCGTAGGGCGGCACCCTCCCAGCAGTCCACGAGCAGGCTCGCCATGCGCCTCGAGTCGGAATCGGCGGGAATGTCGCCCCTCCTCCGGGCTTCCTCCAGGCAAACCGAGACCTGATTCACGATCTCGGAAAAGCACTCCTCGATCTTGCGCCGGAACACCTCGCTCACGCCTGACATCTCCTGGCCGAGTCCGCCGAGGAGGCATCCCATGTAGCCTTCCTTCTCGTAGCTCTCCTGCGTCATCTCGAAGAAACTGCGCACGCGGTCGAGAGGGGCACGTGCCTGATCCGAGAGGCAGACCCCAAGGCCCTCATGTACCCCCCGCATGTACTGGTCGATGACCTGGAGGGCGAAGTCCTCCTTGTCCTTGAAATGATGGTAGAAGGAACCCTTCGGAATGCCGGTGGCTGCGAGCACCGCCTGGACGCCCATGTCGTGGTAGCCGCGCGCCAAGAGCATTGCCCACCCGACGTCGAGCAAGCGCTGCTTGGTCGAATGGGCCGGCTGCACTCAGCCCCTCACCTTCTCGATCATGTGGTCGATGACGTGGCTGTGCTCGACTTGGGGACTGAACATGATGATCTCCGCGTCGGCCTCGACCTTCACGTTGTGCCCCGCCGGCCAGTAGAACAGGTCATCCGCCTTCACCGTCTCCCGCACGCCGTTCGCGTCTGTGGTCGTGAGCTGGCCGCGCAGGACGAAGCCCCAGTGAGGTCACTGGCAGAGGTCGCCATCGAGTCCCTGGAAGAGCGGGGTCGTATCGACGCCCGCCGAAAGCGAGAAGTACTCGCCGCTGATCTTACCCAATCCGGTCGCGTCTCCGAAGTCCGTTCGCTGACGAATCACGGCACCCGGAATCTCCATCTTGACGTCCACGTCGCTCTTCGCAATCCGCATGGTCCAACTCCTCGGTTTGGCTGAGTCAGGTCCGACTAGACCGATCGGTCTAGTCGGATGCTACGGTCCGGCCGAGGGATGTGCAAGCCCGGTCGCGGCGCCGTTGTTCCTGGCCCGGGATCGCGCCGCTCGCCTACCTTTCCGTCGTATCCGACCCAGACGCCACGCCATGGCAGCCCTCGTCCATTGAACTGTCCCAATTGCTCCGCGCCGATGGACCGGCTCGCGATGGATGGGATCTACGGCTCGGACATCGAGCTCGACCTGTGCTTTTCGTGCCATGTCATGTGGCTCGACCACCGGGAGAGCATCCAGCTCTCGCCCAAGGGCACGCTGGACCTCTTCCACGTCCTGCACGACCACCGAGACGACTCGCGGCATGCGCTCGGTACGAAGCTCACCTGCCAGCGCTGCATGCGTCAGCTCGTGCTCAACCGTGACATCGGCAAGGGAGGACGCTTCTCCTACTACGCGTGCCCGGGGAAGCATGGCCGCCTGACCCCGTTCTCCGAGTTCCTCAAGGAGAAGCAGTTCATTCGGGAGCTCAGCCAGGCGGAGCAGGCTCGCGTGCGTGCCGAGCTGAAGCACGTGCAGTGCTCGAGCTGCGGGGCGCCGGTCGACCTGATGCAGTCCTTCCAGTGCGGACACTGCGGCTCGCCGATCGCGGTGCTGGACGCCGACGCGGTCGAGAAGACGCTGCAGGACTTGCAGCAAGCCGACGAGCGCCGCGGCGCCGGCGACCCGGTGGCCAAGGAGGCGCGGGCCCGCGCGCTCGCGGCGATGGAGTCGCTCAAGACGCGTCCCGACAAGATGTGGGAACGAGGGCCGATCCGCGGTAAGCCGGCGGGCGGGGAGCTGGGCGTCGACCTCCTGTCCGCGTCGATCGGCGTCCTGCTCAGCAAACTCTGGTGAGCGAGGTCGATCGCGCCGAGGAGATGGCGGCCTCGGTCGAGCGCGCGGGGCGTGCCCACGGCCTCGCGCCCGAGGCGGTCGAGTTCGTCGGCCGGGCCTATGCGCTCGGAATGGAGCCGCGCCGCGGTGCCCTCGATGAGCACAATCCCGCGTATCTCCACCCGGGGCGGTGCATCCTGATCCTCCTGCAGGACGTGGGACCGCTTCCTGCGGCGGTGCTCGCGGCTGCGGCGGTGCACGAGTCCGAGGAAGCGCGGTTCCGCACTCCGCCTGCGGATGTGCGCGAGGCGCTCGGACGCGAAGTGGCCGACCTGGTCGAGTCGATCCCGCTCCCCGGCGACGAGCAGCTGGCGGCGCTGCTCGTGACGCTCGACGAGGGTGCGCGGCTCGCCGCCCTGGCCGAGCGACTCGACCACCTCCGTCACGCGCACCTGCGCGAAGACCCTGCGTGGTGGCGCGCCCTCCGTGAGGAGACACGAGCGGCTTGGGCTCCCGTCGCGGAGCGTACGCATCCGCGGCTCGCCGACCGCTACCGAGCCTGGCTGCGGGCGATGGACCGGCGACTCGCGGGGGAGTAGCGCGTCACGTCGTCTCCTCCGGCGGCTTGTGGCGTCGGAAGGCCGTGGAACGCTGCCATGGGAATCCCTCCTTGCGATAGCCCCGACCGGAGGTCATATCAGTGGCCACTGATGTAACCCCCCGATCCGAGAACCCCATGCTCATCACCGACGCCGGCCGCTCGGTCGAGCTGAAAGCCAAGTTGTTCCGCGGCCTCGCCGAGGCGTCCCGCCTAGGGATCCTCGAGGCGCTGCGCGACGGCCCGCGGACCGTCTCAGAGATCGTCTCGATGACGGGCCTGACGCAGCCCAACGCGTCGAATCACCTGGCGTGCCTGCTGGGCTGCGGTCTGGTGGCGCGTGAGCCGCTCGGACGCTTCGCCCTCTACCGACTCGCGGACGAGCGAGTCGGCTCCCTGCTCTCGCTGGCCGACGAGGTTCTCTCGGAGGTCGCTCGGGGTGTGTACGTGTGCCCACGGTACGAAACCGACGACCGCGAGCATCCGGTCGCAGCCCGGAGGGGCAGATGAACTGGCGGGCTCACGCCGCTCGCACAGCCGTGCGCGCACGCACGACGGGCCGGGGGCTGGTTCGTTGGTTGGTCGTCCTGGGCGCCCTCGCCGCCGCCGCCCAGCCCTCGCAGGCCCAGGTCTCCCGCGCGACCGTGCGCGCCGAAAGCGAGGGAGAGCCGGTCGTGGGCGCCGAGGTCGCGAGCGGCGCGGTGCGCGTGCTCACGGATGCACGGGGCGAGGGGATCCTGGTACTGCCCGCGGGCGATCACGAAGTCCGCATCACGATGTTGGGTTATGCCGAGGCAGAGCTTCGACTCGAGCTTGCCGCGGGCTCCGACACCACGGTCGTGGTGCGCCTCGAGGTCGAGGCGATAGAGACCGACGAGATCCTCGTGCTCTCCACGCGTACGGAGCGCCGTATCGACGACGTGCCGCTCAGGGTCGAGGTCGTCACTAGGGAGGAGGTGGAGGAGAAGCTCCTCATGACGCCCGGCGACATCGCCATGCTGCTGAACGAGACCGCCGGGCTCCGCGTGCAGCCGACCGCGCCCTCGCTCGGGGGCGCGAGCGTGCGCATCCAGGGGCTCCGCGGGCGCTACACGCAGATCCTCTCCGACGGACTCCCGCTCTACGGGGGACAGGCTGGAGCGCTCGGTCCGCTTCAGATCCCTCCGATGGATCTCGGTCAGGTGGAGGTCATCAAGGGCGCGGCGTCCGCGCTCTACGGATCGACCGCGCTCGGCGGCGTGGTGAATCTCATCTCGCGGCGGCCCGCGCGGGCGCGGGAGATGCTCGTCAACCAGACGACGCTCGGTGGGACCGACGCCGTGCTCTGGCTGGCCGACGAGCCCAGCGAGCGGTGGGGTTACTCACTGCTCTCGAGCGTACACCGTCAGGGGCAGTCCGACGTGGACGACGACGGCTGGGCGGACGTGCCGGGCTTCCGACGCGTGGTGCTGCGACCGAGGCTGGTCCGGAACGACGGGCGCGGAGGCTCGCTCTTCGTGACGGTCGGCGGGATGGCGGAGGACCGCGAGGGCGGCACACTCTCCGGCCGCACGACGCCTGCCGGCACGTCGTTCCACGAAGAGCTCGAGACGAGGCGATTGGACGTGGGCGTCGTGAGTCGGTGGCTGCTGTCGGGATCACGACTGCTGACGCTCCGCGGCTCCGCGATGGGCCAGCGTCACCGTCACGCATTCGGCACCACGATCGAGCGCGACACGCACGCGACCGTGTTCGCCGAGGCGGCGCTCGCCGGCGAGAGCGGCGCACACTCCTGGGTGGTCGGGGCGGTCGTACAGCACGAACGGTACGACGGGAAGGACGTGCCGACGTTCAACCTCGGATACACCGTGCCGGCGCTCTTCGCCCAGGACGAGGTGACGCCGGTCGAATGGCTGACGGTGTCGGGCAGCGCCCGGTTCGACTCGCACAGCGAGTACGGTGCGTTCGTGAACCCGCGGCTCTCCGTCCTCGTGCGCCCTGGTGAGTGGGTGATGCGTGGATCCGTCGGGACGGGCTACTTCGCGCCGTCTCCGTTCAACGACGAGACCGAGGCCGTGGGGCTCGGGCGACTCGATCCCTACGGTGACCTCGACGCCGAGCGGGCGCTCAGCGGCATGTTCGACGTGGGGCACGCCCTGGGGCCGCTCGAGCTCAACGCCACCCTCTTCGCCTCCGAGATCGACGACGCGCTCGTGGTGAACGAGGACGGGAGCGGCCGTCTCGCGTTGGCGAACGCTCCCGGTCCGGTCCGCACCTGGGGCACCGAGCTGCTCGCGCGGTTCGAGCAGGGGCCCATCCATCTCAACGCGACGCACGTGCTGACTCGCTCCACCGAGTCCGTCCCCCTCGCAGCCGGCCGGCGCGAGGTCCCGCTCACGCCTCGCCACACGGTCGGGGTGGTCGGTGCGTGGGAGGACGAGGAGTGGGGCCGGGTGGGGGTGGAGCTGTACTACACGGGGCGTCAGACTCTCGACCAGAATCCCTATCGGACGCGCTCGGAGCCCTACTTCGTCGTCGGTTTCCTCGTCGAGCGGCGGATCGGCCGTGCGCGCTTCTTCCTGAACGCCGAGAACCTGCTCGATACTCGGCAGACCGGGTACGATCGGCTGGTGCTGCCCGCGCAGACTCCTGAGGGCAGGTGGATCACCGACGTGTGGGCGCCGCTCGACGGGCGCGCGTTCAACGGAGGGGTGCGGGTGGAGTGGTGAGGTGCGGGGGGATGAGAGCCTACGGAGATCATGGAACTGTGGTCACTCGATCGAGAGCCCTGAAATCGGCATCGAATGTGGCGACTAACCCAGGCGGATGACGCCGGGCGACCGTTACGATCGCCGCATCCACGAGGCTGAGCGGCGATCGCTGCTCGACGCGGAGCGTCTCAAGGGCCGCAGTGAAGATTGCGGAGCAGGGCACGAACTGAAGCTCACGCGCTCGTAACAACGAATCCGCCACGCTCACCGCCGTCCCGAGATCCGTGCGTAGCCGGAGCACGGTGATGACTTCGAGGGCGACGTACTCGAGCAGGAGCCCCGTGCCCCACTCCCCAGCCAGGAGTCGGTCCATGACGCGAACGGCCTCGTCGTGGTGGACATCCTGCTCATTGTGGAACGCGATGAGGAAGCTCGAGTCGAGGACGATCACCCCGGTGTCCGTCAGACGCCGTAGACCACGGCGTCTACATTCTCGCTCAGGCGCTCATTTCCGGTCGGATAGGGCCGGGGCCGAAGGTCTCGGAGGCTCACGGTCCGCTGGGCGGGGCCCGGCGTAGCGACATACGCGAGGATGGCCTCGTTGACGGCTTCACCCATGGTCTTTCCGGACAGAGCCGCGCGCGCCTTGATCTCCCGGTAGGCAGCCTCGTCGAGATTTCGGATCGTGGTATCCATGTGTGCATTGTCACAGATGTGTGCGTAGCGGTCAAGCCAGTATGGATCCCGTGCGGCGCTCTGGACCATCAGGCTGGACGCGAGCGTCGGCGCATTGCCAAGTCACTGAGATCGGCGCATCGTGGCCGGGATCGACGAAGAATGAACCGAGGCCGATCGATGACCACTCGCTGGACACTGTGCGGAGGAATCGCGCGGCTCGGCGTCGCGCTGACGACCCTCGCGGGCGCCGCCTCGACGAGCGCGGCCCAGAGCCCAACGCCGACGCTCGACGGCCCCGTCATGGGCGGCGAGCGCGGCCAGCCCTTCGGCGGCTGGACGCCGGACGCCGTCCCGACCGGCTACGTCGAGGAAGAGTGGTTCCTCTCCGGCACCGCGACGTCGTACGCCAAGTCGGGCATGTGGACGACGGACGGCCGTTGGGCGGTGGTGCCTGACGCCACGGAGCCCTATGCGGTCCGGCTGCTGGTCCGCCGTCCGATCGACGGGGCGCGATTCAACGGGATGATCGTCGTCGAGTGGTTGAACGTCACCGCGAATGCCGAAGGAGCGGCCGACTACTCCCAGATGGCGGAGGAGTTGATTCGCGAGGGCTACGCGTGGATCGGCGTGGGGGTGCAGGCCGTGGGCGTGCACGCGCCTGGGACGGGGCTGAAAGCATGGGATCCTGTTCGCTACGGTCCGCTGAATCACCCCGAGGATCGATTCTCCTACGACGTCTTCACGCAGTCGGCGCGCGCCGTGCGCGAGCCCGCATCCCACGCGAGGCTGTTGGGCGGCCTGACTCCCGAGGTCGTCATCGCGACGGGGCGCTCCCAGTCGGCGTTCCGTCTCGTGACCTACATCAACGCGATCCACCCGAGGGATCGCCTGTTCGATGCGTACTTCGTCCACAGCCGGGGGGCGAACGCGGCGGGGCTCACTGCGGAGGCGATGGGCAGAGACGCGACCGATCCCGTTCCGGTCGGAGCGTGGATCCGCTCGGATATCGACGTGCCGGTCTTCGATCTACAGACCGAGGGGGACATGGTCACGTTGGGCGCGCATCGGACCCGTCAGCCCGCGAACGAGCGTTACCGCCGATGGGAGATCGCCGGCGGGGCGCACACGGAGATCCCGCGGTGGGTGGTCGAGGTACCGCCCGCACTCTCGATGGGGCCGGGCTGCGCGAATCCGGTGAACGCGGCGCCGCACCACGCCTTCGTGAAGGCCGGGCTCCATGCGCTGGCCGCCTGGATTCGGACAGGCACGGCTCCCCGCCAGTCTCCGGAAATCGAGCTGGTCGCGTCGGAGTCAGACCCGATCGCGCGCGACGAGTACGGCAACGCACGGGGGGGCGTGCGCATCCCCGAGTTGGAAGCTCCGACCGCGACCCTGGACGGGGCGCGGAACTCTGTCGCGTCCGCCACGCCGGGCGCGCAGAACTTCTGCTTTCTCTACGGGAACACGAAGGCTTTCGATACGGCGGAGGTTCGTCGACTCTACCCGACGCACGCGGCGTTCGTGGATCGATTCGTCGCCGCGGTGGACGCGCTGGAGCGCGATGGGTATCTACTCGCGCCCGAGGCGGAGGAGGCCCGCCGGGCGGTGGGGGAGTCTACGATCGGTAGGTGAGCCCTCGGCAGGACCGGTTCAGCCCGTCCGGTTCCACATCTGCCCGAGCTGATGGCCCGCCGCGAAGACCGCGAGGTCGAGGATCGCGTTGGGGATGACCTCGGGACCGGTCGTGTCGAAGAACTCCTTGCCCTCCTCGGAGCGCTCCACGTACTGCTCCACGAGCTCGTAGGCGACCGCAGCGGCGATGGACCAACGCAGCGGAATGTTCACCAGGCCGAGCGCCAAACCAGTCCCAAAGTGGACCGCGGTCCAGGGGTCCGCGACCGTGCGGTTCTGCTAGGGCTTCGAAGTGGCGACGATCTTCACGACTGAAGATCGCGAGGCGAGTGCGGCGGCTGAAGTCCCGCGCGGGCGGGGTTCCGCCCGTGGTGAGCCTGCCGCCGGTCGCGCTTCACGTTCTGGCGAGCGGTGCGGGCCCGCCATACGTTCACGCCTGCACACCGAACGGCCGTGAATTCCGGCCGTCGCTCGGCCCCACCAAGGAGACACTCAATGAAGAAGTCAGTACGGGCGCTGCTCATCGCTCTGCCCCTCGCCCTGCCCGCCGCCGCGACGGCGCAGGCTGTGACGACCGCCACCTACATCACCAGGGAGCAGATCCAGCACGTCAATCGGCTGCCCGGCACGGACCGCCAGATCATCAGCCAGAACATCGGTGACCTGAACCTCGCGGTAGGAATCATCCACCGCGGGTGCACCCCCACCGGTACGCCGACGTGTCCGGCGCCGGCCGGCCGTGGCGGTGGCGGCGGGGGCGCACAACCCGCGGGCGGCGGTCGCGCGGCGGGCGGCGGCGGAGGCGGCGGCGCAGCGGTGACCGGGCCCTGCGGCGTGACGACTGGGACGTCGAGCGCTGCGGGCGGCATCGCCCATGATGGCCAGACGGAGACCTACATCATCACCTCCGGGTCGGGCACGCTCGTGACAGGCGGACAGATCCTGAACGGCAATCGCTCGAATCCAGGCGGCGGCATCCTCAACGGTCCGTCGTGCAGCGGCGACATCACCGGTACGGTCGTGAGCCGAGTGGTCTACGAGGGTGATGTCATCATCATCCCCGCGACGGTGCCGCACGGATGGTCGAACATCCCCGACCACGTGGATTACCTGAGCGTACGCCCCGATCCTAAGCGCTTGATCACGGATTACAGGAACCCGGCGATCGTAATCAACTAGACGATGCCGTAGGGGAGAGCGCCCTCCCGGGATCAGTCCCGCGAGGGCGCTTCGATTACCACCTACCGCCGGGATAGGCCTGGCCCGACCACCAGGCCACGTCCGGCCGGTGCGACCAGAGAACCCCTCGCAGGAGCAGCTCCGGCTCGTCGTTCAGCCCGATGAGGAGCCCAAGCGCATCGGCCCGCGTCAGCGTACCTGGATCCTGGGTGGCCCAAGCCTCTCGCGCGCCTTGGAGGGGTCCGGAGCGTTCTCCCTGGTTGTCCGCCGCGCGCGGATCCTCGGGCTCGGCGCCCGACTCCGCCGGCGAGTCCTGGGAGCGGGCGAGTTCGGGGTTGTTCATCGCGATCTCGTCCTCGCTCTCGCCGCTGCTCTGCTTTCCCGTGTCCTCACCGGGAGGGACCATCGCGTCGAGCCTCCGCTGTGCGACCGCGAGATTCCAGCGCGCGTTCTCGTCCGTCGGGTCGAGTCGCAGCGCGAGTCGATTCACCGCGACCGCCTCGTCGAGGACCGCCCGGATGGAGTCCTCCAGCATCAGGCCCCCGAGCCGCGTGATCAGGTGATATCCCAGGTTGTAGAGACTGCGTTGGCGCGTCGCCGGGTCTTCGGCGGCCTCCGCAGCGCTCCGCAGCACGGCGGACGCGGAGTCCGGGTCGAGTCCCATGAGGGCGGTGCCGAGGTTGTACGCGACGGCGGGATCCGCTGAGAGGGGGGCATAGGTCGCTGCCGCCGTCTCGGGATCGCCCGCATGGAAGGCGCGATTGCCGCGCTCCACGCTCGCTCGGTCCTCGAGTGCGAGGACGCCGACGACGAGGGCGGTGGCCAGGAGCACGAGACCGGCGCGCCGGGCTGTCCGTTTGCGGGGCGTCATGCCACCCTGCGCGCGCGCAGCGCGGGCAAGCGGGGCCACGTCGCGTCCAGTAGGCTCTCCATGAACACGAGCAGGAGGGCCGCGAGGCCGAGAACGAACGGAAGGTCGTAGCGTGTCCAGGCAGGCCGGGTGTCACCCTCTGGCGCAACGGTCGATGCGGGCGGAGCGACGAGGGCCGCGTGGAGTGCGCGCAGGTCGGCATCCGCGTTTGCGTACCGGCCGCCCGCGCGGTCGGCGACGTCGCGCAGGAGCGCCTCGCGCATCCGCGAGATGGCGCGCGCACCGGACTCCGTGGTGACCGGGCCGCCGAGCTGGTAGGTGCCCGCGGGGAGGCTCATCCCCGCGCCCCGGTCGGTTCCGACCCCAATGGCGTGAATCTCGACGCCGGCTGCGTGGGCCGAGTCCACCGCCGCAATGACGACCGCCTCCGACTCCCCGTTGTCGCCATCCCCGATCAGCACGATGCGGCTCCGGCCCTCGCGAACCGTGGAGTCCCTCGACGACTCGAGGAGCGCCACGGCCTCCAAGATCGCGACGGATACCAGGGTGCCAGGATCGTACGCGCTCGACATCGTCGGGGTGACGCCGTCGAGCATGAACGCCAAGGCCGCGTGGTCGAGCGTCGGCGGTGCGAGCGGGTAGCTCGTGCCTGCGAAGATGAGGAGTCCGACCTCCTGTCCTTCGACCTCGGCGAGCAGTTCTCGCGCGACTTCGACCGAGCGCGCGAGCCGTGTGGGCTGCACGTCGGTGGCCTGCATGGAGGCGGACACGTCGAGCGCGAGGATGAGGCGGTCGACCGGTGGCGGCTCGGGTGCGGGTAGCTCGACCCACCTTGGTGCGGCCGCGGCCACCGCGAGGGAGAGCCCCGAGAGCCCGAGGAGCAGCGCGCGCCCCAAGCGGAGCCCTGAGAGGTCGGACCTGGAGAGCCGCGCGAGCGCGCGTCGCCCGCCCAAGAACTCGGCGAGCTTCCTGCGGCGCCGGCCGTGGCTCCCAATGCCCAGGAGAATGAGCGCGGTGAGCGCACCTCCGAGCCAGAGCAGGGACGGATCGCCGAAGGTCAATGGACGATCCCCCAGCGGGAGCCGCGGAGCAGACCTTCGAAGGCGAGTAGAACGAGGGCGAGCATGAAGAACCAGGCGGCGAGCGGCTGCCGCAATTCCTCTTCTGTGATGCGTGGCCTCGGTGCCTCGATGCGGTCGATCTCGGCGTAGATCGAATCGAGGGCCTCCGGGCTGGACGCTCGGAAGTACCGCCCGCCCGTGATGCCTGAGAGGCGTTGCAGCACGGTCTCGCGCTCGTCGCCGAACCGCTCCTGAAGGATCTGAGCGGCGGGCCCGACGGTAGCGTTCTCGGGCGCGAGAATGCTGATGGCGTGGATCCGGATGCCGAGCGCCTCAGCCGCGCGCGCCGTGACGAGCGGGGGGGTCTCGGCTCCGTTGTGAGCTCCGTCGGTGAGCAGCACGATCACGCGCGGCTCGCGCTCGGACTCGAGTAGGCGGTCGATCGCAGCGAGCACCGCCCCGGAGATGTCCGTGCCGTCCCGCACGAGCTGTGTCTCCAGCGACGCCACTCCGTGCACCACCAGGTCCATGTCCGTCGTAGGAGGCACGCGCGTGAGCGCGTCGCTGCCGAAGCCGATCAGGCTCAGCTCGTCATGCACCCGGCGGCGTGCGAAGCGAACGCCCGCGTCCCTCGCGACATCGATACGGCTCCGCCGCTCGCCCATGTCCTCCGCGAGCATCGAGCTCGAGAGGTCGAGCACGAGGGCCATCCCGTGGCCTTCGAGCACGGTATCGCGCGTGAGGTCGACGCGCTCGGGGCCGGCGACCGCCGCGACCATCACTGCGAGCGCCATGCCTGTCAGGAGGCGCGGCGCGAGCAGCACGACGGCCGCGCGAGCATCCGCGCCCAGGGCCCGCCGACCCGGAGCGCCTCCGCGCGTGTAGAGTACGCCGCGCCCTACACGCGGCCAGACGAGCAGCGCCCAGAGGGGCAGGAGCGCCAGGAGGTAGAGATAGTCGGGGCGCGCGAACTCGATCCGCATCAGGCTTCGGGGACTCCGCGGATCCAGTCGCGCACGGCAGTCCAGTCCGCCTCGGCGGCCGTCGGCGCGGGCCTGTGTCCGCCGAACTTCACGCGCTCGGCTGCCCAGATGGCTGGCCGCAGCTTCTCGACCGGCGCGGCGCCCCATCGCCCCTCGATGCGGCCGACGAGCTCCGTGCTCGTGAGCGCGCGTCGCCACTCCGGCTCCTCGATCTCGGAGAGGCGGCGCAGAACGCCCGTGGTGGCATCGTAGAACTCATCGACGCGGCCGTTGTCGTGCCAGCCGCGTGCGAGCAGGTCGTCGAGCTCGCGGAGTGCCTCCTCGCGCGGACTCGACCCGAGGCCGAGCGCGGCCGCGCCCAGCGCCGTCCGGCGGCTGACCACGAACATGCCGACGAGGAGGAGCGTGGCGGCCAAGGTGACACCGAGGGCGGCAAGGAGCCAAACACTCCACTCACCGCCGAGTACGTCGGCCGGGGGCCGCGGATCGATCGATGCCTCCTGTCCCTGCATCTCGGAGGGCACGAGGATGAGCGCACCCCCGATCTCGAGCAGCGTCCGCTGCAGGGCGGTGCGTTCGGTCTCACCGACTCCCGCGAGCTCGCTCGCAGGCCGCGGACCCGGTTGCTCGCCCGCGGCGGCTGGGCGCGACCAGACCTCGAGCCAGGGCAACTGGACGCCGCCGTTCAGGAAGCCCATGACCGGGTAGGTCGCTTGGACGTCGATCGAGTCGGCGGGCCCCGGGGCGGCGGTCCAATGTCCGGGACCGCCGCTGAAGGCGTGCTCGTCCGGGATCAACGTGTCGGGCAGGAAGGTGACGCGGTCCGGTGCGAGCCGGAGGCTCAGGTAGAGCTCGAATACCGTACCGAACTCCGGCTCGCGCGGCTCGTTGGTGAACGCGACCAGGCGGATGGGCGGAGCTTCCTGAAAGACGACCTCCGCCGCGGCGGGCGAGGCCACGAGGAAAGAGCCAGCGACGAGCGGCCAGAGTCGCGCGAGACGCCTCACCGCGGGGCGCCCCGGCGACGGAAGAAGGCCGACAGCACCGCGAGAGGATCGTTCGCCGTGTCGATGTCCACCAACTCGGCTCCGACTTCCCCGAGGACCGCCGCGGTGTCCGCCTGCGCGCGGAGCACGCTGTGGCGGTAGTGCTCGCGCACCTTCTTGTGTCCCGCGTTGAGCATCACCCTGCGCCCGGTCTCGGGATCGGTCATCTCGACCCAGCCGACATCGGGAAGCTCGAGCGTGGCCCCGGAGATGAGCCGGATCGCGATCAGATCATTTCCGCGCGAGAGCTTGATGAGAGTGTCGCGGAACGGTGTGGCCGGACCGGCCTGGATGAAGTCGCTGATGACGAACACCGTGGCCCGCCCGGAACGTCTCCGGCCCAGCCGCTCGAGCGCGGTGCTGAGGTCGGTGCCTCGGCTGCGCGGGGCGTGCCCCACCAGATCGGCCAGCAGGCGGATGACATGCCGGCGTCCCGAGTTCGGCTCGATGTGGTGCTCGACGTGGTCGCTCACCAGCAGGAGTGCGATACGGTCGTTGTTGCGCGCCGCGGCGAACGCCAGAGCGGCGGCGATCTCCGCCGAGACCTCCGACGGGCTCTTCTCTCCGGGGCCGAACCTACCCGAGCCCGATACGTCCACGACGAGCACCACGAGCAAGTCGCGCTCCTCGACGAACTGCCGCACGTAGGGCGCGCCGCGCCGCGCGGTCACCTTCCAGTCGATCGCGCGCACGTCGTCGCCGTACTGGTAGTTGCGAACGTGCGAGAACTCGAGTCCGCGCCCGTGGAAGACGGAGGCATATCCGCCGCTGTAGAGCGTGTCGACGAGCCCGCGGGTGCGCAGCTCGAGCCGGCGGACCTCGAGGAGCGCCTCCGTGGAGGGCTCCTCGGTGGGGCGCCGAAACAGCCGGAGCGCCTGGCTCCACAGGCCGATCAGCATCGCGCGGCCGTCTACTAAGGAGACGGTACCGTGGCCAGGAGCCGGTCGATCAGCTGATCGGAGTCGATTCCCTTGGCGTCGGCCTCATACGTCGTGCGCAAACGGTGGCGGAGCACCGGGTACGCGACCCCCTTCACGTCATCGGGGAGCACGAAATCCCTCCCCTCGAGGTAGGCGCGCGCGCGGGCCGCGCGCGTGAGGAAGATCGTCGCGCGCGGCGAGGTGCCGAACTCGAGCAGCTTCGCGAACTCCGGCAGACCCGCTTCCGCGGGCTCACGCGTCGCGAACACCAGGTTCACGATGTAGTCCTGGATCTTACGATCCACGCTCACGCCATCGAGTTCGCTGCGTGCCTCGAGAATCGCCCCGGCGCTCGCCCTGCCTTCGGCCGGCACGACGTCATCGGCGGGGCGCGCGCCATCGGGCCTGGAGGGTGCGAGCGCGACTTGCTCGAGGATCCGCTGCTCCTCTGTCCGGTTCGGGTATTCGATGCGGAGCTTCATCATGAAGCGATCGAGCTGCGCCTCCGCGAGCGGATACGTGCCCTGCTGCTCGATCGGGTTCTGCGTGGCGAGCACGAGGAACGGCGACGGCAGCGGGTACGTGGTCCCGTCGATCGTCACCTGCTCCTCTTCCATCGCCTCGAGCAGCGCGGACTGCACCTTGGGCGGCGCGCGGTTGACCTCGTCCGCGAGCAGAATGTTGGTGAACACCGGTCCCTTGAAGACCCGGAACTCGCCGGTTCCCTGATGATAGACCGGGATGCCGACCACGTCCCCCGGCAGCAGGTCCGGGGTGAATTGGATGCGCCGGAACGTGATGTGCAGCGCGTCGGCGAGTGAGCGCACGAGCAGGGTCTTGGCCAGGCCAGGCAGCCCCTCGAGGAGGACGTGGCCGCCGGTGAGGAGCGCGACCAGCAACCCCTGGATCGTGGCGTCCTGCCCGACGACCCGGCGGTGGATCGATTCCTCAACCTGCTTCAGCAGGCTGTGGCCCGCAGTCATGGTATCTGTCGGCATAGATCCTTAAGGTTATCAGGGGGCGGGGACACAGCGGAAGGGCAGACGACGCCCCGATCTATTGGGTCTCCGCGGTCCAGCGGCTCCTGAGCCCGTCGCGGTCGACGGGCCGGCCCCGCAGGTAGACCGACGAGATGCTCCGCGTGTTGCGAATGCCCTCGAGCGGGTTGGCGTCGAGCACGACGAAGTCGGCGCTCTTGCCGGCGGCGAGCGTGCCCATGTCCGTGAGGCCCAGCCGCTCGGCGGGCCGGCTGGTGGCCGCGACGATGGCCTGCATGGGGGTCATGCCGAGCCGCACGAAGATCTCGAGCTCGCGGTGGCCCGTGTAGCCGAAGAAGTGATCGGGTACCGCGCCCGCATCGGTTCCGAGCACGACGTCCACGCCCGCTGAGAGCAGGTGGCCGAACGACTCGCGCAGTGCCTGCTCACCGCCGCCGGCCCCGCCGTCGCCACCACCACCCGTCGGCCGCGCGTCGAACGCCTCTCCCAGCCGCGCGACCACGGACGGTCTGACGGCCTCCTGGAGGAACGGGTCATCTGCCACCCGCTCGCGACGGAGTTCCCCGAGCCCGAGGTTCGGGACGAGGTAGGCACCGGCCTCGCGGATGCGCAGGGCGAGCGCCTCGTCCAGTGATGGTCCGAGCCGCCCGTGCAGGAAGCCGGTCACGCCGGCGTCGAGCAGGCCCGGCATGTCGTCGGTGCTCTGCTGGTGGACGACCACCGAGAGGCCGTTCGCGCGCGCCTCGGAGATCACCGCGCGGTAGAGCTCCGGGGCGAGCTTCTGCTGCGTGCCGCCGCGATCGTCGACCCAGATCTTCACGAAGGGGATGCCCTTGGCAGCCACCTCACGCACGGCGGCGCGCGCGTCGTCCTCGGTGGCGATCCCGCGCAGGACGGTCATGCCGGTGCGCTCGGCCACCGTGACCGTGTGCACCAGGAACTGGTTGTTCGGTCCCTGTCCCGGAGGCGCCATGCCGGCGGCGAACACGAAGCGCGCGCCGCCGACTTCGCCAGCCTCCTGTGAGGCCTCGAGCGCGAGGGCGAAATCGTCCGGATCGCTTCCGGCCGAGAAGACCGCGCCGAAGCCGTAGTAAGCGTACCGCTCCAGGTTCTCGATCATGTTCTCGCGCGTGTAGCTGTCGGCGCCCCACGCGGTATAGCCCTCGTAGCCGAGGTGAGCGTGCGCATCGATCAGCGCGGGAATCACCGTCTTGCCGGTCAGGTCGACGGTGGTGACACCGGCGGGTGCGTCGACCGCCCCCGCGTTGCCGACCTCGACGATGCGATCTCCCTCGACGAGCATCGCGCCCGACTCGATGACGTTGCCGTCGCCGAGGATGAGGCGGGCGCCCTGGTAGAGGACGGCGTCCGCGCTCGCCGGGCCAGAGTTGGACGGTGCGCACGCCGTGACGAGCGCAGTGGTGAGCACGATCGCGACGCGAGCGCACATGCCCGTGAACCGCGCGCCCGAGTGATGCTCAGGGGTTCTCATCCGCTCCTCTCCGTCGCCATCTGACCTTCGTGGGATCTCGGTCAGAGTACGGCGGCCTGTCGCGTTCGGCCACCGACGGGCTACGGCGCGAGCGCTTCGCGCTTGGGGCCGAATGCCAACCTCGACCCCAGGAACGTCAGGGCGATCACCACCGCGACGACGAAGAAGCCGAGCAGCAGCTCTCTCGCCAGCGCGTTGATGCGCTCGGCCCAGATGCCGCTCGCGAGCGCGAGCGCGCTCGCTCCGACGATCGATCCGAAGCCGGTGGCGGAGATGATCGACGTGCGCGAGAGCCCGAGGAGGCGTCCGACCACCGAGCCCATGAGCGCGCCGGTTCCGTTGAAGGGAACGGCGATGAAGATCGCGAGCCCGATCCAGGCGGCGCGGTGCATCCACGGATTGCGGTTCAGGATGCGAGAGCCTGACTCCCGTGCCGCGGCGAGGCGCTTGCCGGCGCCGGGCAGGCCGTCGAGGAGATGGATCCCGCCCATCATGATGCACGCCGTGGCGAGGTCGATGTAGACGACGAGCGCGGCAAGGCCCCAGTGGCCGACGGGTGCCTGCTCCACCGCGCCCGCGAGGATCACGAGCTTGCCGCCGCCCACGAACGTGCCCGCCGCCAAACTCGCGACGAACCCGGCTGCAGCTGGGCTCATGAAGAGCCCTACGGCGACGAGGATGAGCGCGAAGCCGACGAGGGGTGCCACGACGAGCGTCCATCGCGACGCGGGCGAGAGCGGCGCGAGGGCCTCGCCTTCGATGTCGATGGGGGTGTCGGTGGTTGGCGTCGCCATTCGATGGGAAGATGAGGGCAGCCAGGTTCTGCGGACCACACGTGTACCAGCGCGGCCGCCGGCGGGTCCCGCAGGGTCGGGAACGAATGCTCAGCGTCCGGAGACGACGAAGCCCTCGAGAGCCGCCGCGAGCTGGAGCGCGAGCGGTGCGCCCCACACGAGCGGGATCGCCAGGATGAGCAGGGGCGCCATCCCCGGCCCGGTCGCCGAGACCATCTCCTCGACACCATAAGGCCCCGAAGAGACGAGCACGAAGACGACGAGGAAGATCGTGCCGACCGAGAGACGTGTCGTCTTGAGGGGGAGGCCTTCCCTCACGCTACCTGCACCATCTTCGTGTTCACGAATTCGAGGATGCGGGAATTGGCTCGAAGCCCTGCTCGGCGAAGTGCGGGTCGAACGTGAACACTCGCCGGATGCGGGCCTTTCGCATCACGTGGAAGCTCACGCAGTCGACGAGGCTGAGGTCCCGTCGGCCTGACGCGAGGAGCGCGGCCTGCGCGGTTCGGTGCTCCGCCTCGCCGATCCACTCGGTGCCCAGGACGGGAAGGAGGCGGTCGGAGAAATCACGCACGGCCGCGATCCCGAGGCGCCGTTGGACCAGCGCGCAGGTCTCTACGAGGACGTAGCTGCTCGTAACCAGACGATCCTCCGAGGGGAGGAGTTCGAGCCAAGCCGCCGCCGCCGGTGCGTGGAAGCGATCGTCGCCGTCGAGCAATGCGTAGAGCGCGGACGTGTCGACGAAGGCGGTCACGAGCCGAAGACATCGGCCAAGTTCTCGTCGTGGCGCTCCGCCACATCCGACCGCCCCGAGTGGTACCGACCGACGACGCCGAGCGCCTCCCTGACGCGGTCGGGCACGTCGTCGTGGTGCGGCACGCGACTCATCCCCTCCTCTACGCAGCGGCGCACGGCCTCTGCAACCGAGATGCCCTGCCGGAGCGCCCACCGCCGGAGGGTGCGGTGCTGCTCCTCGGTGAACTGAATCTGGGCTCGAATCATGATGGCATGATAGGGCCATCATGCCATCATGACAAGGCTACGCCACCTGGACCATCTTCGTTGGTTCCGATCGCGTCGACCGCGTCCTGACCGAGCGGCACCGAATCGACACCGTAGAACGTCGACGGTTGATGGAGCCGGACGTAGGAATACGCGTCGATCCAGTGCCCACCGAGGGCATGGCGGCGATCCACCAGGGTGACGGTCGCGTTCGAGTGCGTGAGGAGCGCGTCCGTGAACGCCATCCCGGCCGCGCCGGCCCCGACGACGAGATATCTGTCTCAATCTCCACGGCACGAGAGTCTGCCGGCACGATGACCGATGCAAGAGGGATAGGGCATTCGCCCTTCGCGTGCGCCAGCGGCTCCAGGCGCATCTCCACCGCGTCCCAGTCGAGGGTGCGACCCCTGCGCCGGGCGATACCGAGCACATCCGCCCGGTCCTGGGGCCGGTCCGCAAACGCCTTCAGCACCACCAGATCCTCCGCGGAACAAATCCTCATTGCTACGCAGCGTTCCAGTTGCGCTCGCTCGCTCGGTGATCCCATGGGCCGAGAGCTACCGCGATCAGCTTTCCCCCTCCACCACTGCGCTTGCCCGCCCGTACAGCATGAGCCAACTCACAGAGCAAGCCCATGGCTGGCTGGGCACGGCGCTTCGGGCCGACCGCCAGCTATGCCACCTGCACCATCTTCGTGTTCACGAACTCGAGGATGCCGTGCCGGCCGAGCTCGCGCCCGTAGCCGCTGTCCATGATGCCGCCGAACGGAAGGCGCGGATCCGACCGCACGAGCGCGTTCACGAAGCAGCAGCCGGCGTTCAGCTCCTCGCGGGCAATGCGCTCGCCCTCCTGGACGTCCGCGGTGAAGACCGCGGCGCCGAGCCCGAACGACGTGTCGTTGGCGACGCGGATCGCGGCGGCGCGGTCGCGTACCGCAAGGATCGACGCGACCGGGCCGAACAGCTCCTCGCGGTACGCGGGCATGCCCCGGCGCACCTCGTCCAGGACGGTCGTCGGGTAGTACCAGCCGGGCCCTTCGGGCACTTCGCCGCCCAACAGGCAGCGCGCGCCTCTCGCCACGCTGCTCGCGACTTGCACGTGCAGGGCGGCGCGCAGATCCTCGCGGGCTAGCGGTCCGACTTCGGTTGCCTCGTCGAGCGGGTTGCCGACGCGCGTCCGGCGCATGCGCTCCACCACGGCTTCGGTGAACGCCTTCCGGAGCGGCTCCACGACGATGAGGCGCTTGGCGGCGATGCAGCTCTGGCCGGAGTTGGAGAGCCGGCTGCGCACGCACTGCGCGGCGGCGTGCTCCACGTCCGCATCCTCGAGGATCAGATAGGGATCGCTTCCCCCCAGCTCGAGCACGGTCTTCTTGATGTACGCTCCGGCCTGTTTCGCCACCGCCTTCCCAGCCCTCACGCTGCCGGTGAGCGTGACGCCCCGGACGCGCCGGTTGCGAATCGCAGCCCCCGCTTGGGCATTCGTCAGGAAGACGCTCTGGAAGCACCCCTCGGGGAGTCCGGCCTCGCGGAACAGCTGCTCGAGTCGGAGCGCGCAACCGGGAACGTTCGGCGCGTGCTTGAGCAGGACGGTGTTTCCGGCCATGAGCGCGGGCGCGGCGAACCGGAACACCTGCCAGTAGGGGTAATTCCACGGCATGATCGCGAAGAGCGGGCCGAGCGGCCGGTATGCGACGTAGCTCGAGCGCGCGTCGGTCGCGGTGACCTCGTCGGCCAGCATGGCCTCGGCCTCTTCCGCGTAGAAGTCGCTGGCCCAGGCACACTTCTCCACCTCCGGTCGACCGGAGGCGACGGGCTTGCCCATCTCCTCGGCGATGAGCCGCGCGTGGTCGGCGGTCCCAGAGCGCAGGATGGCCGCAGCGGAGCGCAACACCGCGCCGCGCTCGGCGAACGAGGTGCGCCTCCAAGAGCGGAACGCGTGTTCGGAGCGCTCGAGCGCCGCGCCCAACTCCTTGGAGCTCAGCGTGGGGAAGCTGCGCAGCTCCTCCCCGCTGTGGGGGTCGATTGCGGCGTATCTTGACGGGTTGGTCACAACAGCGATCGGCACGGATCGGACCGTCCCTCTCTGCGGTCCAGCCTCTCGGCGTCGGTCTCGATCAGCGTGCCCCTCTCGGCGGGTGGCCAACCGAACCAGGCCCTGAGCGCGTGATAGGCGGGCGAGTGGGGCAGCGTGTACCGATCGAATACGTCCCGCCACTGGCGGAAGAGGTCGAAGGTCCGCCGCTCGGGCACGATCCCGAAATCCCAAGCTGCGCAGATGCGCTGGACGTAGTCCGCGCGATCCGCCGGGTCGGTGAGCTCCTCCGGGAGGTCCTCGCGGTCGGGATACACGCTATGGTCGATGTACAGAGGCGCCTCCTATTCGGTGGGACGCTCGGGGACATCCAACAGGGTTCGACGAATCCACTCCCGAGCGCTGCTTGCCGCGGCTCGTTCCTCTGGCGCCTGGATTGAATCCAAGGGTCTCCGCTGCTCGATCCCCTCGAGATGGCGCAGGGCCTGCGCCCTAGCCAAGCTGAGGTCGACGCCGGGGTTCTTCCCGGCCCACCACTGCCAGCACTGGGCCACGGACGCGATGCCGCGCACGATCACCTCGCGAATGTCCATGAAGTCACGGGGCGCGCCCCTCTGCACGAGGGCGTTCATCTTGCTGCCCACATTGTCCGCCAGGCTCTCCACGAGTACCGGACTCCAACGGCTGTCCATCGGAGGCTCTAGCTCGACCGATCGCAGGGCGACTTGGAAGCTGAAGACCTTACGGTCTCGCTGCGAGAGCTCGAACGAGACCGTCTCGCCCCATTCCCGCTGCGACAGGCTCAGGTCGAAGCGAGCGGCCACCTCGCCAATCACCTGGCGGAGGCAGGCCATCGTCCGCTCGGACTTTCCGGTTCGCCACCATGCATCCAGATCATTCGTGGTCCGATAGTCAGCGTACTGACTCAGCGCGAAGTACCCGCCGAGGACCAACTCGCCCGCTTCTGGGAAGCCCGTGAGCGCGTTCAGGATCTCCGTCGCCAGCGACTCGGTGAGTCTCGTGGGGTCATCACCCTCACGACGCATGGAGTCCTCTCCTTCGGCCGGGGGACGTGAACCGCCAGGGCGAACAAAAGAAAGAAAGATAGAAGGCCAGAACGCCGTGCGGGAACCGCGGAGGAGGCCAAGCGCGTCAGTCGTGCGCGCGAAGGGCGAGCCTCGGGTCCACGCGCCTGAGCACGTCGGTGAGCGTTGCAAGGAGCGATTCAGCCACCCAGGCGGGGAAACGCCCACCCCGGCCGACGTGGCGTTGATTGATTTCGATCTCGATGCCGAGGTACCGCGATGCGCTCAGGTCACGGCGCATCGCGGTGGGGAGGCCGTCGGTGTTTCCCCGGTACGGGTCGTTCCGTCGCACGACGCGAGAGGGCAGCGCGGCAGCCAGCGCGCGCGACCACGATGCGACGAGCTCGCGCTCGCCGGCGCGCGCAGGGTCGTAGAGGAGCGCCACGTCCGGCTTCCGCACGACGCCGTTCAGCACCGGCGTGAACGAGTGGATGCCCAAGTGGAGCACACGCCCGCGCTCGCGAAGCCCGGCGGCAATGGCGGACCGCACGGCGTCCCAGTGCGGACGGTGCCAGCGTTCGAGCAGCGCGAGTCGCTCTGCGCGCGGAAGCGGCCGAGTCATGTCGGAGAACACGCGTGGATTGTGGGGCGAGCGGTTGAGATCGACGAGCAGGCGCGTGACCGTGGAGGGGACGAGCGGCGCGCCGAGCGCCGAGGCGAGCCGCTCGGCGAGATCCAGCGTGCCGGGGTCCCACCCCCGATGGGAGTCGAGCAGCGCCTTCCTCCCGCGAAAGAGCGAGCGATGCTCCGCCGGGACGTCGTTGCCGCCGTGCTCCGAGGTGACGAGCACGGCCCATGCGCCCGCGTCCATCAGGCGGCGTCGCCCTCGAGCGGCACGTCCTCCGCGATACACCGGCAGAGTAACTCCGCGACGCGCCGGAGGTCGTCTCGGTCCGGGTCGGGGCCTGCCACCGCGAGCATCCTGCGCGCGAGAGGTCCCTGGTCGAGGATGGTCTGAAGGGCCGCGGTCCACTCCCGATCGGGGTCGTTGGGGGGATGGGCATCGAGCAGGCGTGCCCACAGCTCCCCGAGCGGCGCCGAGTCCTTGCGGATGCCCAGCACGGAGAGGAGCCCCCGCTCCTCCACCACCGCGCGCTCGCCGTCGAGGACGGCTCGGTCGAGGACGCGCGCGAGCACGTCGGTGGGCGGGTCCTTCGCGAGGTTGCGTTCGGCGAGGCGGCCGTCCGTGAGCGCGCGAACCAGGCCCACGATCGCGCTCACGACCGAGAGGTCCGCGGTCGGACACTCCTGCGCGTCGATGACGCGGATCTCGATCGCGCCCCGGCCGAACCGCGCAATCGCCCCGCGCGCATTCGCCCACTCCTCGCGCAGGACACCCTCGGGGTCGAGCGGCGCGAGGTCCTCGTAGATGCGTCCGAGGATCTCGCGCTCGTACTGCGCGCGGCTGAACACGGGCTCGGGCACGACTAGCCCGGCGACGCTCGGCACACGCGCGGAGTTGCGCCGGTAGGCCATCAGCCGCCCATCGAGCGCGGGCCCGGCGGCGCCGTCCTGGAACGGCGAGGAAGCGGCGAGCGCGGGAATGAGCGGGAGGACGATGCGAATCGCCGCGTGCAGGCGGCCAAACTCCTCGTCGTTCGCGAACGGCAGGTTCAGGTGCGTGCTCTGGAGGTTCGCCCACCCGTGTCCGGAGCATCCGAAGATCCGGTCGAACGTGCGGTAGATCTCCGTGTTCTCGTGTGGCCAGAGCTTCGTCTCGGTGAGCGGGCCCATCCACGGATGCATCGCGCCCGGCATGAGGCGCGCGCCGAGTCGCGCGAGCGCCGGGTCCGCGACCCGCAGGCTCTCGTGGAAGCGACGCGCGAGCCCGGCGAGGGAAGGGGCGGGCCGACTCGTCTTGAGCTCGAGCACGTGCAGCGTGAGCTCGTTGGACCACGTGATGTCGCCCAGCTCGATGTCTGCGGCCGGCTCACCCGCCACCGTCTCGAGTAGCTCGTCGCATACCGGCTTCACGTCGAGCGTGCCCGCGTCGACGAGCATCAGTTCGATCTCGACCCCGTACGCCTCGAAGAGGCCGAGGCGCCTCGTCGGATCGATGGTCGAGGGCCTCGCGGCCTCGTTCGTCACGGCGCGGACCCTGCGCCGCGTCGGTCGAGGCGCGACCGGAACCAGACCGCGATCTCGTCGTAGATCGAATCCTTGAGGAGCGCGTCCTCGTAGCCGGCTTCGAGGTTCGGGTTGTCGTTCACCTCCATCACCATGAGGCGGCCGTCGACGACCTTCACGTCGACTCCGAACAACCCGTCGCCGAAGAGTGACGCGGTGCGCACCGCGGTGTGGATCAGCCCGGGTGGCGCTTCCTCGGCCTCGGCGGCCTCGACCTTCCCGTACCGATCGGTCTTGCCCTTGCGGGATACGATCTGCCAGTGGCCGCGGGCCATGTGGTAACGGCAGAGAAAGAGCGCCTTCCGGTCGAGCACGCCCACGCGCCAGTCGTAGTCGGAGCGCACGTACTCCTGCGCGACCACGAGCTCCGACTCCTGGAGCAGCTCCTCGAGCCTCGCCTCCGCCTCGGCGGGCGTGTTGACCTTCACGACGCCGTAGGAGAACGCGCCGTCAGGCTTCTTCAGCACGCAGGGAAGCCCCACGCGGTCGGCGAGCTCATGCGCGTTCCCCTCGTGCATCACGTGGGTGCGCGGTGCGGGGATGCCGTGCCGCACGAACACCTCGGCCTGGTAGACTTTGTTGGTGCAGCGGATGATCGCCTCGGGGTCGTCGATCACGACCAGGCCCTCGGCGGCGGCCCGCGTGGCGAAGCGATACGTGCGATGGTTCACCGCGGTGGTCTCGCGGATGAAGAGCGCGTCGTACTCTTCGATGCGGCCGTAGTCCTCGGGCCCGATCACCTCGGCCTGGATCCCGTGGCGTGAGGCCGCGCGTATGAAGCGCCGGATGGCGCGCTCGTCCGACGGTGGGTCGGGGTCGTCCTCCGACCAGAGGATCGCCAGGTCGTAGCGGAAGACCGCCTTGCGGGGTGCGGTGTGTCGCCGAGCGAAGTACGCCTCCGCGCTCTTGATCGCGAACTCCCGGTGCGACTCCGGGACCTCGGACGCGTTGCCCAGCCTCAGGCTCGCCAACCGCCAGCCGTCGGGCTCCCACTGGAAGCGGGCGACGAGGATCGGCGCGGGGAACTGGTTGAAGAGCGCCCGCGCGATGCGGTCGTAGCGCTTCGCCATGTTGCGGCCGAAGTAGATACTGAGGATGAACTCCTCGCCCTTCAGGGGAGCGAGCGCGCGCGTGATGTCGTCCTCGAGCTCCTCGGACGCCGCCCTCAGGAGTGGCAGATGGCCGAGCGCCTGCGACGTGGAAACCGAAGGCATGGGACGGTGACCACGCGCGGCGGCCAGCAGCGACACGTAGTAGCCGACGGTTCCGTAGCCGGTCCGCCGGCACATGTTGTAGACCGCGGCCCGCTTCATCTCCGCGAAGCGCCGTTCGACGAGGTACGCCCGCGCGGACACGACCTCCACCGCCTCGAACTCGAACGGCCAACGCTTGGTGTTCTCTACGACGACGAGCGATCTCAACCGACCTCGACCTTCGGCTCGATCACGAGCAGGTTCGCGTCGTACGACAGCACGCCGAGCATGATCGCGCCGAGCAGCCGGATCACGCCCACGCGGTAGACCGAGCCACCGGCTCCGGGAATCGGGTTGTCGTGATACGGATCGGCCACCAGAACCGAATCGGTGGTCGGGTCGTATCCGTGAACGACCACGAAGTGGCCGGTGGGAAATCCGCGGATCGAGTCGTACGCGGAGCGCCCGCTCGAGTCGTAGGTCTCGCGGGCGCATCCATAGAGGTACGTGACCGAGAGGCCGGTCATGATCGGTAGCCCCCGGAAGAGCGTGCGCCGTATGAGGTCGGGCGTGAGCTCCTCGAAGTGGATGGCACCGCCGGCCTCGAGATACTCGAGGTGCGCGACGGTGGCCGACCGAAGGCGTGCGGACGGCTTCACCTCCGCCTGCGCCCGCAGCCGCTCCTCGAGCCGAAGCTCGGCGCCATCGAACCAGGTGGGGTCGAAGAGCTTGAGGTTGTACGTGTAGATGGCGGCGCGGTACCCCCGCTCGAGCGCGTGCAGGCCGAGGTAGGGTGCCAGGGTGCCGCCTGTACCGAGGCGCGTGACTTCGGCGACGACGTCGTCGAGCGGGGCCGGATCCTGAAAGAATCGGTAGACCGCATGCAGGCACGCCGGGCCGCACGTCTCATCCGTGGGCTGCGGCTGGATGGCGAGCGTGAGCTCGGTATGCGAGTGCATGGATCTCGGGTGTCTCCGGGGCCGAGAAGTCTAGCGAAGTCGCGGGGGATCGCGGAGCCCGGCGGGTCGCGGGGCCGTCCCGCCGCGCCGCCACCGCTACCCCTCGCCCGCCCGCCTCTCCGCGTGAGGAACTAACCCCCGCGGAAGCCCTGCGTGACGACCCCATTTGTCGCTACTATTTTCTTCCCTAGTGCCACACCCTGGAACCGAATTGGACAAGGACAAGCGCAAGCGATGAAGCGTTTCCATACCGTACTCCCGACACTCGCTCTCCTAAGCATACTCGCCGCGTGCGGCGGGCAGGACGCGCCCATGGACGACATGGACATGGACGAAACCCCCGCAGTCGAAGCACAGCCGACGGCCAGCGGGGGCGAACTGGCCTGCTACCTCGCCGGCGCGACCCCCGAGGAGGCTCGTGCGCGGGTGAGCCCGCACACCAGCCTGGCCTTCAACATCGGCGCGACGCGGGCGCTCCTCTGCTACGGCGCGCCTTCGGCGCGGGGTCGGGAGATCATGGGCGGGCTTGTGCCGTACGGCGCGCCGTGGCGGATCGGCGCCGACGAGCCCACCACTCTCCACCTGAGCGGCCGGGCCAACGTAGGCGGCCACGCTCTCGAGGCCGGTAGCTACTCCCTCTACGCGATTCCGGGTGAGGACGGGTGGCAGTTCTTCATCAACTCGAACTGGCAGCGCTGGGGCATTGAGATCGATGCCGCGGTACGCTCGACCGAGATCGCAAGCTTCACCGTAGTCCCCCAACCGCTTCCGGAGATGGTCGAGACGCTCACCTACACCTGGGAGGAGGCCGCGGGCGGCGACCCCGGTGGCGAGCTCATCCTCCAGTGGGAGCGGACGGTGCTGCTGATCCCGATGGAGAGCTGACGCTCGGTCCGCGTCGGCTTACTGCTCGAAACGCCGCCCGGGGCCTTGGCCCCGAGCGGCGTTTCGCATTTCTGGCACCGATCGAAATGGCGCTACCGCCGGATCGAACTCCCCTCCGCCTCGTCGATGATCTCGTCGGCATCCGCCGGCAGGAGGAGCCGGTCCCGCACCAGCGCGGTCGCCGCGCTCGCCACTGCGCGCACATAGGCCGCGTGGTCGGCGTAACGCTCTTCGAGCGACAGCCGCGGATCCCCGCTCGCCATCCTCTCGGCTCGCGTCGCGGCGAACGGAATGAAGGATCCTCCGCCCGCGCATTGAGCGCCCTCGGCGAATCCTTCGCGCCGGAGGTTCCAGCCGGTATACGTGCCGATGGGGGCGACGAGGTTCGGATGCCGAACGCCGTGGATCATGTTGCCGTCGGCATCCACCTTGCCGACGAGCACCGCGTATGCCTCTCCCTCCGTCGGCGGAATGCTGTCGTGGTTGAGAACGTGGAGGGAATTCACGCTACCCGTATACGTCACGCCCGGGATCGATGGAAAGCCCGTCTCCATGGGACCGACGAGACTGCCGATCGCTACGGCCGGGAACCAACTCAGCGGCGGTGCGCGATCGTCCGCAACCCATTCGTACAGGGCTATGGTGATCGCCGTGCGGATTTCCCTGAGCGGAAGGGGGTTGTTCGCGTTCTGGCAGAACCCGGCGCGAGGCGTCCCCGCGAACACGCCGGCACCACCGCCGTGCTGCACACCCGCGACCAGGTAGACTCTCACGTTGTTGGGCTGAGTGATGTCCTGGCCGCGCGGGTTCGTGACGACGAGCGAGGAACGACCCTGCCAGAGCTCCGCCTCACCGTCGGTGTGCACGATCTTCGGGCACGTGGCGGAGCGCGTGCACCGCTCGAGTAGGCCGTCTGCCTTCCCGCTCAAGGGGTCCGTCAGGAAGGCGTACGAGAACGGGAACTGATCGCCCGGATAGAGGTGGTCCTCGTGCTGCTTCTGCCAGCGACCCGGTTGGCTGAACTGGTAGTTGGTGAACGTCTTGCGCGAGCCCGCGATGTCGGGGTGCATGCCGTCGAAGACGATCCGGCCGCCCACGTCCTCATTGAAGCCGAGGTACAGCATATCCCGCAACATGCGCCCGCTCTGCGAGACTCCGAGCGAGAGCGCCACGCTCGGGAGTCCCGCGAAGGCGAGCGGGTTCGCGTTACCCTGCGCGTCCGCGGTCTCGTAGCGCAGGAATGAGATGGCGTCCCGCACGGCCGCGAAGCCGAGCCCCATCACGATCGGGTCCTTCGCCTGGTAGATGAACTCGTAGATCGCGCCGCCATCGAATGCTGCAGGGCGCTGGATCTCGATCTCGTTCTCGCTCGCGTATCGCCACCACAGGTCGGTGGGAATGGACCGTGGGCCCGACTGCTGCGCGCGCACGGTGAGGTGGGCTCTCGACGGATCCAGGGACGCGGCGGGGTAGGTGAGCTGCGCCCGCGAGACGCGCTCCTGGTCGTTGAAGATGAACTCCTCGTAGGCATTCCCGACGATCGGTGAGCCGTCGGCGTGCCGCGCCACGGGCAGGAACGGCACGATGTTCCTGTCGGTCGGGGCGAGGTCGCCCTGCCAGCCTACACGCACGAGTGCGAACCCGCGTTCCAGCAGTGTAGGCTCGTCGCCGCTCGCGCCTCCCCGGTTCGCGACCGTGTGGTAGATCGCGCGGTTCCAGCCCCGCATGTCGATCGGTCGGTAGATCTCGACCGTCGTGCTGTACTCGACCTTGCCTCGCGCATTTCGAGGCGCGTCCGCGAGGTTGACGATGTCCTGGTGGTGGGGGTCGGCGGGGTCCACCTCGCCGTATGCGATCCCGCGCAGCCGCTCGTATTGCCCGACGGAGCCGAAGCGCTCCCCGTCGAGCGCCGGAGACTCCACGACATGGACGTCGAAGCGGGTGATCTGCGCGTCCGCGTCCAAGGCGAGGAGCCCGCAAGCGAAGACGATCCCTACGCCTGCGATCACCCGTCTGGTTTTGGACATGCCGCCCCCCTGGTCTTACGTCGGAGTCTCGACTCGCTCGGCACGGTACCTACGCCGTGGGCGTCAGGCAACCGCGCGGGGCGCGACTGCGCAGGAGACGAACGAGTATCGTCGTCGATGAGTTGACTAAGTCTATTAGTCTAGTCATCCTGTGCCATGCCCAAGACCGTCAACATCCACGAGGCCAAGACCCATCTCTCGCGACTGATCCGCCGGGTTCAGTCGGGGGAAGAGATCGTCATCGCGCGCGGTGGAAAGCCCGTCGCGCGGCTCGTCGGCGTCGAGCCCACGACGACGCGCGCGCTTGGCCGGGATCGGGATCGGTTCACGGTCCCGGATGACTTCAACGAGCCCCTGGAGCCGAGCATCCTGGCGGAGTTCGAGAGGTGAGGGTCCTCCTCGACACGCACGTGTGGCTCTGGATGCAGGCGGAACCGGAGAAGCTTGGACCTCAGGCCCGGGCACTCATCGAGGACGTCGGCAATGAGCTGCTCCTTTCGGCGGCCTCCGTGTGGGAGATCGCGATCAAGGTCGGAGTCGGCAAGCTCGCGCTGCCCGAGCCGGTATCCACCTACGTTTCCTCGAGAATGCAGTCCAGCGGGGTGTCGGCGCTCGTCGTGAGTCACGCCCACGTCGCGGGTGTGGCCGACCTCCCGCGGCACCACCGAGACCCGTTCGACCGTCTGTTGGTAGCGCAGGCGATGAGCGAAGGCGTGCCGATCCTCAGCTCGGACGCGCAGTTCGACGCGTACGACTCCGAGCGGATCTCCGCTTCCTAGCGTCGCGCTAGGTTCGGTACTGCGCGTCGATCGCCGTCCGGATGTCGTCGAGCGATCTGCCTTGCTCGGTCATCTCGTAGGCGAGAATCGCCTCGTCCATGCAGACGTCGCAGCCCGCCGCGTGGTCGTCCTTGAAGCAATCGAGCAGCGAGTAGTGCGTGAACGTCTCGCGGCAGAGGCAATAGCAGTAGAGGCCGTCGAGAACGGACACGATCTCGGCCGCCATGGTGTAGGTCTCGGCGACCTGCGGCGTCGAGGCGTAACGTGTGGCCGGCATCACGTGCGAGGCGTGCGCGTCGATGCGGGGCGTCGGGTGATGGCTCGCCTCCTGCCCGCCCCTCTGTGTGACAATGGCCAGAACGAGGAGTGCCGCGACCAGGCTCCCGCCCATGATATAGAACGGTGCCCGGTTCCTGCCCCCGGCCTGCCGCACCGGCCCGCTGGTTCGCTCGTCCCGCCTGCGTGCCGCACGGCTCATCGCTCAGTCTCCTTCGGGTCGTATCGTCGGTGTCATTAGCATAAGCGGGGCGAAGCCTCAGTGCACGTGTACGGCGCCCGAGGCGGCGGGCCGACTCATCTCGGTCATCGAGTCTAGGACGCCATAGCTCCCCATGCGCATGGGGTTGCCGCCGAAGAACAGCCGCGCGCCGAGCGAGACTGCCCAGAAGGACGTGCCGCCGAACAGGTCCGTCGCGACGATGCTGCCCTGCGCCCCGCGCACTTGGTGGTGCTGCACCTCCACAAACGGACGGACGCTCCACGGGTTGGGCGTCAGCTCGAAGGCGTACGCCGCCGTGGCGATCAGCCACCGGGTCGAGCCGACCGCGTCGGTGTCGTGATCGTAGCGGAAGAAGTCGTCCGTGCTCGCGGGGCCGTTCCTCGCATACTCCGGTCTCTCGGCGTACTCCACGCGCGCGTAGGGCTGGTGGCCGCCGCGGTTGTAGCGCGCCTCGGCGAGGAGGCTGAAGAAGTCGGAGTGATCCGTGAGGAAGCTGCGTGAGGCTTCCGCGAGCGTGTAGAGCTGCCCGCCGCCGAGGGGCGCGGAGCGCGCGACAGCCGCGTTGACGAGGCGCGTCGTCTCCTCGACGGTGGTGTGGGCGAACTCGCTGATGCTGCCGAAGGACGCGGACGCCTCCCACTGCGCGGCAGGCCCCGCCGGAAGCCCCCAGCGGCGCGCCACACGCGCGGACCAGGAGTCTGGGAAGCTCTCGATGTTCGAGAAGTCGTAGGCACCCTCCGGCTCCTGGCCACCGAAGATCCCCGCCTCGACGCTCCAGCCGCCGCGCAGCCACGACGCGTTCGCGGTCCAGCGCTCCAGGATCTGGGAGAGATGATGATTGGTCGGGTACTTGAGCCCCGGCCGCGCCATCGGATCCGGCGTTCCGTACGGCGCGAACCCCTTCCCGGCCGAGAGCGACACCGCGCCTCCCGCGACGTCCCAGAGGTTTACGCTCAGCATGAGCTCGTGCAGGAGCGTGTGCGGGTGCCGCTTGTCGATGAAGTCTTCTCCCCACCCGCCGAACGTCAGTTCACCATTCTCTTGCGTGAGGCCCTCGAAGTTCAGCGTCGTGTGCAGCACGACGCGTTGGCCCGCGTTCGCGAGGTGTCCCATGAACGCGGGCTGCGTGACGTACCAGCCGGTGCGGCGTAGCGGGTCGTCCTGGGCGGCGCCGGGCGCGCCCACGGTGACCACGGGGATCGCCTGGGCCATGCCCGTGAGCTGCCAGCCGCCGCCGAGGGAGACGGTCGGCATCTCCATCGGCGTCTGCGCCGACGTCGGCCAAGGATGAATGACCAGGGTCGCGGCCCCGCAAAGGGCCGCGAGAATGCGGAACTGACTCATGTTGGGATTCGCCGTCGTGGAGGGTCGCCGTGAGCCGCGTCCGAAGGACGCGGGGAGCCTACGCCTGACTTCAGGCGAGGCGGCGAGGAGGGGGCGGTTCCTGGGAGAGGTCGACCGGCGTGGGCGCGGCGGCAGGCGCGTGCAAGATCTCGCCGAGCGGACCGGGGAGCTCATGGTCGAGCGTGGCTCCCGTCCCGCTGAGCGCCGTCCCGCAGGCCATCACGAGGCCGCACTCCTGGGTGTGCGGCGATCCCGGCCCGCCGTTCGCGCCAGCGGAGCCTGTGTCGTCGCTCGTGTCCGGCGTCGGAGCGCCGTGACCGGCGTGCGCGTGATGCCCCGCGGTCTCCTGTGACTCCTCGGACACCGCCGCCATCGCTGAGCAACGCAGCACGGCCGCGTTCGACCATGTCGTCACGAGGAGCGCGAGGAGCGCGAGGAGCCGCCGCATAGCAGCGGAAGCTCACGCCTCGCGACGGTGGCGCCAAGGCTCCGCGCGCGCATATTGCAGCTTCGGCCGGATCAAGAGGAGACACCGTGAGACCCACCTTCGCGATCGCCTGCGCTCTGTTCATCCCCTCGAGCGCTGCCGCGCAGACGCCGACGCCTCGGGCCGTCGACGTGCCATCCGCCACCATCGAGGCGTTCCTCGACGCGCTACCGGCGGATCGCATCAGCGATCTGCCCATCCGCGTCGCCGAGGTGGGCGGCTACAAGGTCGGCGTGTACGGCGTGTTCCGACCGAGGTCGCTTGCCGGGAACGCCATCCGCCACCAGACCAGCGTGACCGAGATCTACTATATGCTCGAGGGCTCGGGGACGTTGGTCACCGACGGCGTGATCGTCGACGAGCGCGGCACGGGCAATAGCCCGAACACAGGGCGCCCGAACTTCGCGGGGAGCAGCATCGAAGGCGGCACGAGCCGGCGCGTGGTCCCGGGTGACGTCATCATCATCCCAGGCAATGTGCCCCATTGGTGGAGCAGCCTCGACTCCGACATTCGGTATCTGATCTACCGGCCCGACCCGGAGGGCCTCCAGGCGGTTCGGTAACCGCGGCGGTGCCTCGCAGCTGGCCCCTCTCTTGCCGATGTCAGCACGTCTCAATTGAAACAGACGCTTCGGCGCGGCAAGATTAGGTCAGGCGGCCACGAGGCCGGGGTGGGTCCAAAGGGGGAGCATGCGTAGGAATATTCTGCACGCGGGTGCCGCCAACCTGAAGTACGAGATTCGCGAGATCGTCGGCGCGGGGAACGAGATCCGTGGGCTCGGGCAGGAGATGACGTGGGAGAACATCGGCGATCCCGTCGCGAAGGGAGAGGCGCCGCCCGAGTGGATCCGCGACATCGTCGCCGGACTGCTCGACATACCCTCATCGTGGGCGTACTGCGAAACGCAGGGCGTTCCCCACGTGCGGGAGTTCCTCGCCCGGGAGGTCAACCGACGTAACGGTGTGCGCGTGACGCCCGACGATATCGTCTTCTTCAACGGGCTCGGCGACGCGATCGCCACGGTCTACGGGTTCTTGGGCCGCGAAGCGCGCGTGCTCGGACCCTCGCCGGCCTACAGCACGCACTCGTCGGCGGAGGCGGCGCACTCGGGCTACAACCACGTGACCTACGATCTCGACCCGTACAACGGCTGGCTCCCGGACCTCGATGACATTCGCAACAAGGTGAAGTACAACGACTCCATCGCTGGTATCCTGCTCCTGTCGCCGGACAATCCGACGGGCGCGGTGTACCCGCGCGAGGTACTCGAGGAGATCGCGGCGATCGCGAGAGAGCACGACATATTCATCCTCGCCGACGAGATCTACGCCAACATCGTGTACGACGGTCGCGGCCGCCTGCACATGAGCGAGTGGATCGGGGACGTGCCGGGCATCGCCATGCGCGGCATCAGCAAGGAGTACCCTTGGCCCGGCGCTCGCTGCGGCTGGCTCGAGGTGCTCAACAAGGGCCGCGACCGCACGTTCGGTCGCTACGTCGACAGCCTGATCGCGGCGAAGCGGCTCGAGGTCTCGTCGACCACGCTCCCGCAAATGTCGATCCCACTCGTGATGGGCGACCCGCGCTACCCCGGGCACCTCGCCAGACGCGAGAACATGTTCGCGGAGAGGGCTGAGGAGATCGCCGAGGCGTTCGCGGGGTGCGAGCACGTCATCGTGAACAAGCCGTGCGGCGCGTTCTACTACACAGTGATGTTCAAGCCGGGCCTGCTTCGCGACGACCAGGTGCTGCACATCGAGAACCCCCAGATCGCTGCCACGGTCGAGCGGATGGTCGCCGGCGTCGCGCCGGACAAGCGATTCGTGTACTACCTCATGGGCGCGACGGGCATCGTCGTGGTGCCGCTCACTGGCTTCCAGTGCGCGCACCACGGGTTCCGCGGCACGCTGCTCGAGGCCAACGACGCGAAGCGCGCGTGGATTCTCGAGACGCTCCGCGACTCGATCGAGACGTACGTCTCGAGCGGTTCGAACGTGCCGACCGCGGTGGGCTCGTCCGTGGGCAGGTAGCCCGAAGGTGTCCAAGGTGTCCATGGACGACACGGTCTGCATCGTGAACATCGGCCCGGGAGAGCGCCGTCGGCGGCGCTCGCTGGGGCTCGTGGCTCTCCTCGCGGGAGCCGCGCTGCTGGTTGGCGTGTGGGCGCTGGGGCTACCGCCGGCCGCTCGGCTCTCCGCGTCCGTGTTCTTTTTCGCCGGCTTTGCGGGGATCTTCCAGGCTCGAGCGAAGACGTGAATGCGTCTCGCCTCGCGCGGTCTGCGCGACCTGAACGACGGGCCCGAGCGGATCGAGGACGGGGGTGAACTTGCCGCGGTGCGGGCTCAGGCGCGCGGCGTGCTGCGCAGGAGTCTGCTCGCCACGGTGCTCATGAGCGCGGCGGCGCTGGTGCTTCCCTGATCACCGACTACTCCCCCCGATCGGATCCCCCGGGGGCATTTGGAGCATTGGCCCGGGCTCCGTGTTGGTGGATCGTCCTTGCCACCGCCGGATGTCTGTCGCCACGAGCTTGGCGTGTGGCGTGGTGGCGGCCGCGCCTTCGATGCGGGTGGCCAGCTGGTCCAGCCGGTCGGAGAGGACGGCGCGGACTCCAGCGGGATTATCGTTGGAGCCTCCCTCGCGCATCATCCGGTCGACCACGGCGCGCTGGACGATGTGCTGCACCTCCTGCCGGTACTCGTCCCTGGGTATCGGGGAGTCCCAGGTGGCCTCGAGGACCCGATCCGTCACCTCGGCCAGGTCGGGATAGTCGCCCATGCTCCCGAAGACCTCGAGGCGCGCCATCCGCTCGGGATGGAAGATCTCTCCGACGGTGAAGTCTGCCGCGGCCTCCGCGGCACCGAGTGGGTCGAAGAGGCGCTCGGTATGGCCGGGGAAGGGCTCGCCTCGCGTATAGCGGTCCGCCGTGGGCGGGATCATGGCCACGATGCGCTCCGGCAGGGCCAGGAACTCGGGTGTCAGGGTCGTCAGGATCACGTCGAGCGTCCGGCGCTGCTCGACGCCGGGCACGACGGTGACGGGCTCCTGGCCGTCTCCCTTCACGGCGGGCCGGTAGTCGGCGCCCCCGAGGCTCTGCACAGCGGCGCGGAGCTGGAAGCGGTGGTGCATGTAGAGCGGGAGGAGCACGTACTCGAGGTTGGAGAGGGGCTCGGCCGCGCGGAGCTGGTCGAGGCCGAAGCGCTCCAGCCCGATCTCCCGGACGCGAAGCTCGACCTCGAGGTGGTCCACGAGGTTGGCGCCGTTGTCCCACACGCTCGCGTACTGGTGGCCGGCGCCGATGAACGTGTTGTTTGTGTGTCCCCCGTATCGGAGGTCGCGGGCGAGTCCGTCTCGCACGATCGCTCCGAGCGCGGCCTCCTCGTCCGTGCCGACTGGGAACTCACGATAGAGCCAATTCACGGCGAGCTTGTCGTATTCGCCGATGCGCCTCACGTAGGCGTTGGTCAGATCGAGTGTCCCGTCACCCCTGATCTCCACGAGCGGGGCCGGGTAGTCCATGACGGTCTCTCGTCCCTGGGCGCTGCCGATGTAGTTGTGTGGGAAGCCGAGGGTGTGCCCGACCTCGTGCGCGGAGAGCTGGCGCACGCGGGCCAGCGCCATCTCGTAGGCGTCCGAGCCCTCGGCCACCTGGGCGAGGTACTCGAAATCAGGCGCCCCTGCAAAGTCGGCCGTGCCCCACTGCCCAGGATCCTCGAAGACGCCGCCGCCATCGGCTGATAGGGTGCTGCCAGGAAAAGGGGACACCAACCCCTGGCCGAGCATGAAGTCGTGGCGAAGGCGCAGGCTGCCCAGGTTAACGACGCCGCGGATGATCTCGCCCGTGCGTGGATCGACGATGGAGTTGCCGTACGAGTAGCCCCTGGTCAGTCGATGGGTCCAGTGGATGATGTTGTAGCGGATGTCCTGCGGATCCGCCCCGTCCGGAAGCACGCGGACTTGGAACGCATTAATGAAGCCGCCCGCCTCGAACGCCTGGTTCCACCAGCTCGCGCCCTCGATGAGCGCGCTCCGGATGGGTTCGGGCGTGCCCGGATCCACGTAATAGACGATGGGCTCCACCGCCTCCGAGGGCGCGTCTCCGGGACTCCTCTTCTCCAGTCGGTGGCGGGCGCCGAGCCGCAAGGTCATGTCCGCGTCGATGGGCGAGGCATAGTCGAGCACGTTGGGTCCGCTGACGCCGATGCGTGCGTCGGCGATGCGCGTCCTGAAGCCGGGACCGGGGAGCCGGATGAACGAGTGGTGCACGCGGAGCGTCACCGCCTCACCCGATGCCGCGACTCCCTGCACGAGCCCACCCGGCTCGGTGCTAGTGAATGTGAGGATCGCCTCGACCTCGGTGTTCTCCGGGTAGGACTTCGTGGACGGCAGGTAGATGGCGCTCCGGGTCCGGTCCAGCGTGTAGCGGCCCTGGCCGGACTGCGCGAGCGTCTCGATGACGCCGCGCGCGTCGCGCAGAAAGAACGCGGTGGCGTCCACGAGAATGCCGCCGTTCGACTCGGCGGCGATGTCGAAGCCCCAGTGCACCGACGGGGCGAACGCGTCGCTCACCGCGGACACTTCCGTGGGGTTGTCGCTGTGCGCCACGAACCGGTAGTTGGGCTCTATCAGAAGGATGCGAGGCCCCACTCGCATCGGCTTAAGCACGTTGGTCCCGCCGAGCTGGCCGCGGTCGATGCCCACGGGGTTGCTCCCCAGCCCCGATCCCATGGAGATCTGGTAGAGGAACTCCCTGTCGGGCTCGGCGATCTCCCAGAAGAGGGTCCCGGTGCTCTCCTGCCAGTATAGATCGAACAGCCCGGCCATCCTGGTCATCCCCCTCGTCTTCTCCTCGATGGAGGGAAGCGGCTCTTGGGCCGCGACCCCCGAGGGGCCGAGCATGGCGGACAAGAGGAGGAACGGGAGCGAGCAAAGGGAGCGGTCGTGCCGACGCGACAAGGCGGTCATGGTCACCTCGGAGGTGGGACGGAGCGGTGTCTCTGAAACTTCTGCACCCGGCGGCCGCCTCCGACTTCGGCCGTGTAGACGTTGCCCTGCGAGTCGACCGCGACGTTGTGTAGGAAGACGAATTGGCCGGCGTAGTGTCCGATGCGCCCGAACGAGCCGACCTCCTGGAGCGTTTGCCGGTCGAACATGTGGATCTTGCCGTTGCCGGCGTCTGCGAGATAGAGGAGTCGCTGCGCGGGATCCGGCGAGAAGGCGATGGAGAACGCGGTTCCGAGCAGGCGCGTCGGGCGCTCGACGAAGACTTCGCGCACGAACGTCCCGTCGACCTGGAACACCTGCATGCGGTTGTTGCGGCGGTCGGCTACGTACACGAGGCCGTCGTCCGACACGCGGATCCCGTGGACGGTGTTGAACTGACGTGTGCCCGGACCCTCGTACGCGGGTCGGTTGGGCACCTGGTCGTCGGGGGCCTCGCCGTAGCCACCCCACATGCGCTTGTAGGCTCCGGTGCTCGCGTCGAACACGATGACGCGGCGGTTCACATATCCGTCCGCCACGAAGAGCTCGTTCGTGGGCCGGTACACGTACATGTCCGCCGCGTTGTTGAGGTTGAGCGTGTCGAGGCTCCCCTGGCTCGCCCCACGCCGGCCAATCTGCAGCAGGAAGCGTCCGTCGCGCGTGAACTTGAGGAGGTGGTTCTCGGTCCGGTCACCCAGGCGCGGTCCTCCGGCGGACGAGACCCAGACGTTGTCGGCGTAGTCGACGTGAATGCCGTGCTCGTCGGCGGGCCATTCGTATCCATCTCCCTCTCCACCCCATCCCTGCACGTACACCCCCTCCGCCGTGAACTCCATCACCGGCGGCCCGGGCCGACAGCACTCCGCCTCGGGGTTGCCGGCCACCTCGTCGGTGCCGAGCGACCACGGACGTTGGACGATCCACACGTGATCCCTGGAATCCACCGCGACGCCCGCGACCTGCCCGAGGATCAAGCCGTCCGGCACCTGTGGCCAGAAGGGATCGACCTGGTACGTCGGGGCCATCGACTGCTGGGCGCCGGCCGCACCCTGGAGCGTGCGCTCGAGCACGACGAGGCCGCCCAGAAGGGAAATGCCCGCGACAACTTTCCACACACGGCTCATCGAACCTCCAGGGATCGTGGACTCGACCGATAGGAAGCCCGAGCGGGCGCTCGGGCAAGGGGGAGGGCGTTGCCCGACACGCCGCGTCGGGTATTTCCCGACCGCCCCGAGGCGCGTCGCCCACCATACTGGCTCATTCCGGATTTCAGCCCAACCGAGAGCACTCATGAGCGCCAACCCCGAAATGACAGACATCGCCGGCATCTTCAAGGACGAGGAGACCGCGGCGGCCGCCGTGAAGACGCTGATCCACGAGCATTTCAGCGCCTGCGACGATCTCAGCGTCATCGTCTCGAAAGGACAGGAGCGTGAGGCCGTGCCGGTCTGGGAGCCCATTCCGGCCGAACGTGCCTCGGCGATCGGAGCCGCGGTCGGAGCCCTGCTCGCCGGCGTTGCCGTGGCCATCTCCGGACTCACGTTCGGGCCGTTCACGCTCATCGAGTGGGGCCCCCTGTGGGCGATTTTCGAGGCCGCCTTCACGGGAGACTCCATCGGATTCGCGCTCGGAGCCCTGGTCAGCATCGAGATGCTCGAACCGAGAGCGGACTTCCGCGCGACGCACATCCGCGACGGTGTGGTGTGGGTTGGTGTGCACTCGAGCACGGCCCGCGCGGGACGAGCGCGCGACATCCTCGCGGAAGCCGGCGCCAAGTACGTCATGGAGCGTGAGCCCGCGGTCGGCTCCTTCCACTTCCAGCAGGCGGCGTAAGATCCTAGAACAGCTCAGGCCCGCGAGAGGATGTGGACTCTCCTCTCGCGGGCCTGAGCTATTGACTGATCAACGGTCGTGCGGGACGTTCGAGGCCCAGTAAGTCCGGACAGGGGCCTGTTTCCGCACCTCATGAACCGCCCCCAAGCCCCCCACTGGCTGTCGAGCGTCGCTTCAGCCGCCGGCCTCCAGCTTGCCCTTCCCGCCACCCCCGACCTGGCTACGCTGCGTCGTGCGTGGATCGAGGTCGTCAAGGCGTGCAAGGTGCCCGAGGAGCGCTTCCTGGAGCGGGTCGCGGGTCACTTCCGCATCGGCGTCGCGGATATGTCGACGTGGGATCCGCAGGCTGTGCGCCTCATCCCCGAGCCGGTGGCGCGGAAGTACGGCATTCTCGCGATCAGCTTCACGAACACCACCGTCGTCGTAGCCAGCTCGGATCCGTCCAACCGGATGGCCTTGCAGGAGATCGTGGCGCAGTCCGGTCGGCAGCCGGTCTTCCTCCTGGTGAGTCCAAGCCGCATGGACGGCGCAATGGAGAGAGCTTACGCGCCGGCGCGCGCCCCGAAGAATGCCCTCCAGACGCTGGTGGCCCAGGTGGCCTCGAGCGACTTCCAGGTGGTGACCTCGAGCGGAACCGGCCTCTTCACGACCTTCGACCTCCAAGATCCGACGGTCGTGAAGCTGTCCGACATCATCCTCCACCAGGCCGTCCGGTATCGAGCGACCGAGATCCACGTGGAGCCGGGCCGCGACAACGAGCGCGTCCGCTACCGCATCGACGGCGTGCTCCAGCACGTGGTGGATCTCCCGGCGGCAGCGCACATCCGGCTGGCGGCGCGCCTCAAGAGCGTGGCCTTCGACCGGCCGGGCCACGACCCCAAGGACGGCTTCCCGATCCACACGCCGGAGGGCGAGGGGCGCACGGGTCACCTCCTCACGACGCCGACGCCCGAAGGCGAGCTGATCTCCATCCGCCTGATCGCGCAGGACGAGATCCCGACGCTGGACAGCCTCAACTTCGGTGGTCCGGAGGGGAAGAAGATCCGCGAGCTGCTCCGTCGCCGCGACGGGCTGATCCTGGTCACCGGCCCTGCTCGAGCGGGGACGACGAGCTTCATCTACGCGTGCCTGCACGCGCTCTAGCGACTGAGCGTCATCTCGCTCGAGACGCGTATCGAGCTCGTCGTGCCGGGCGTCACGCAGATCCGCTACGCCTCCTCGACCGGAAAGTCGTTCGCTGAGACCCTCCAGCAACTGCTCGATCGGGCCCCGGACGTCATCCACGCCGGCGAGATCCGCGACCTGGCGACCGCGCGCATCGCCATCAGAACTGCGCTCACCGGTCGGAAGACCCTCGGCACTCTGCACACCTCGGACGCCGTCTCGGGCCTGCGCCGCATGAGGGATATGGGGCTCGACTGGCAGCGGCTCGCCGAGTCATGTCACGCAGTCGTCTCCCTCCACCTCGTGCGTCGGCTCTGCACGGACTGCAAGCGACGCGTCGATGCATCCGTCAACCCGCCGTCGCGAGAGATCAAGCTCGCCCAACGGTTGGGCGTCCCACCGGCGTTCGGGGCAGTCGGCTGCAAGGGATGTGCGGGCACCGGATACAAGGGTCAGGTCCCGCTCGCCGAGGTGCTCGAGCTGACACCGCCCCTGAAGTCCTTCCTGGCGAGCGAGCCCTCCGACGCCGACCTGCTGAAGATCGCCCGCTGAGAGGGCATGCGGACGTTCGGTGAGGTTGGGCTCTACTTGGTGGCGCAGGGCGAGACGACCCTCGAGGAGATCGAGCGCGTCGTCGGGGTGCCCGCGCATTAAGAGTCGGCCACCTCCGCCGGACCCGTCCTCGTGGTGGACGACGAGGAATCGGATCGAGTCATGTTCCGCGACGTTCTCTCGAGCATGGGCTTCGAGGTCGTCGAGGCGGACACGGGGATCGCGGCCAAGCAGCTCCTAGAGGAGCGCGCACACGACTTCTCTCTGATCCTCCTCGACGACTACATGCCCGGCATGAGTGGGCGTGACCTCCTGCGCGAGATCCGGAAGTCGTTGCTCACCCAGTCGATCCCGGTGATCGTGATGTCGGCCTCGCCCGACCCGCAGGACGAGATCGACCTGCTGGAGGCCGGCGCGGACGACTACCTGCTCAAGCCCGTGTCGCTCGACCGCGTCGAGGCGCGCGTCCGCGCCGTCCTGAGACGGAGTGGGGTCGAGCTCTCCTAGGCGCGGTGCGGGCCCGCAGCCCGGCCTATGACGCGCATCGTGGCCCGGGCGGCTGGCATCCCGGTGTGCGCCTTTCGCCGCCGGCGACGTCCTAGCAGTGTGTCAGGACGCAGATCCACGCCTTTGCCCGAGAACGCGATGCCGACCTCGATGGGACCACGCCGGGCGCGCAACTCCGCGCCCCGGGCTGCGCTGCTCGCGCTCCTGGTCGCCCCGACGGGCCTTCTCGCTCAAGCCGCGCCGGCTGACTCGGCGGACGTTCTCGAGGAGATGCACGATCTCCAGGAGGAGTTCGAGCGGTATCGGGAGAGTCGCACCCCCGTGCAGCCCGAGCCCACGGGCGGCGCGTGCGACGAGCGCATCGGGCGCATCTGCATCTGGTTCGGCGGCGAAGAGGAGGAGCGCTTCCCAGCCGAGTTGCGCGAGGTGGGACAAGCGCGCGTCGAGCTGATTCGATCGCTCTTCGATGCGTTCGAGCAGGTCCACGACCGATGGATCCTGGGTCAGCTCGTTCACTACCTCGTGGAGAACCGCACCCTGGACGAGGCGGAGCGCGTCGCGACCGAGTGCGGCGTCGCCGAGGCGTGGTGGTGCTCCGCGCTCCTCGGCTACACGCTGCACGTGCGCGCCGAGTACATCGAGGCCGAGGTGGCGTTCCGCGAGGCGATAGCCGCCATGCCCCAGCCCCTGCGGGACGAGTGGATGAGCCCGCGCTATGTGTTCACCCCGGACGTGCAGGAGGAGTTCGATCTCTTGCCGCCGGCGGAGCGGGAGGCCCGGTGGAATCTGCTCTGGAGGTTGTCCGATCCGCTCTTCCTCATCGAGGGCAACGACTACTTCACCGATCACTACGCGCGCTGGGTGCTTGCCGAGAACCGGCGAGAGTCCGCCGAGCCATTGGGGCTGGAATGGGCAGAGGACCTGGACGAGACTCTCGTGCGCTACGGAAGGAACACCGGATACAGCCGCACGCAGAATCGCATCCAGTTCGGCCTGCAGGATAATCGCCGCATGGTAGGGCACCATCATCCTAAGAGTCGGGGATATCTCTTTCCCGAGCAGTTCCTGTCGTCGCCCTCCGACATCCTTCCGGAGAGCTGGATCACCGCGCCGCGCGAGGCGCGGACGTGGTACGCTCCTCCGTACGCTCCGGACATCCGCGGGCTCGAGACGCAGCTGGGCCGCTTCCGCAGGGACGAGCGCATGTTGGTGGTGGGCGCCTATCGGCCGACGCGCGAGGCCGACGACGGCCGCGTGGTGTCCGCGTGGGGTCCGAGCGGCGGCATTGAGGGCGCCGCGTTTACGGCGCTCTTCCTCGTGCCGGAGGACGGCGAGGAGCCCAGGTATGTGCGCGGGAGCGAGCCCGAGGGCGTGCTGTCCATCGAAGCTCCGCCCGGCCGGTACGTGGGCGCCCTCGAGGTTGTGGATCTGCAAGGCCGACAGGCATGGCGCGCGCGGCAGGGTGTGGTGCAGCGCCCGCTCGAGCCGGGCATGGTCGACGTCTCGGACCTCATGATCCTCGAGGAAGGCGCCCCCCTGCCCGAGTCGCTCGAGGAGGCGATGCCGCACCTGCGTCCCGGCGTCCGCCTGAGACCGGGGGAGCGCTTCCCGGTGCTCTGGGAGGCCTACGGGCTCCGCGTCTCCGAGCCGGTCCGCGTCACCATCGGATTCAGCCAGGGTCGCCCAGGATTCCTCGCGCGTGTGGGGGACTTCCTGGGCGTCTTAGAGCCCGCGCAGCCCGTCGACATCACCTTCGACGACAGCGGCCCCGACGGCGTGCAGTATGCGTTCCGGGCCGTGGAGCTCGAGCTTCCCGACCTGGATCCCGGCGAGTACACGCTCCACCTGAGACTCGAGCTGCCCGGTCGCACGCCTGTCGTCACGAGTCGGCCGATTCTCGTCGAGGACGTGAGCCGCCCATGACGATGGTCCGAGGGGTGGTCTCGCTGATCGGCGTCCTGGTCGTGACATCCCTCGCGAGCTGGCTCGGCGTGAGTGACCGTCACGCCGAATCGCGAATCCTCGCCGCCGCGGCGCCGCTGCCGTTCTTCTACGATCTGTACACGTTCCGCAGCGAGGACCACACGACGTCGGTCGTTGCGGCGGTGGCTGTTCCCGTCGGAGGGCTCCAGCGCGAGCGGGTGGATGGTCGGGTGCGCTACCGCTTCGACGTGAGGTTCGTGTTGGCGGACACCGTCGAGCGCGTCGTCTCTCGCTCGCTCGACTCCGTGTTCGTCAGCATGCCCGCGTCGCTTCCGAGCCAGCACCTTCTGCACACGTACGTCGAGATCCAGGCGCCTCCTTCGGCGGCCACAGTGCAGCAAATCGTGGTCACGGACGCGACCCGTCCCGGTGTGGGCCAGCTCCAGCAGTCGCCGTTCCCGATTGCCGACTACAGCGGCACCGAGCTGATGCTGAGTGACATCGCGTTCGGGCTGCCCGGCGCGACGACAGGCTGGACGCGACGCGGGTTCACGGTGGCACTCCTGCCCACGAGCCAGTTCCCCGAGAGCGACTTCGACGTCTACTACGAGGTCTACAATCTGCCCTCCGGCAATCCTTACGAGACCGAGATCTCCATCGCGTCCCTCGACGAGGACGCAGAGGGCGCCGTGGTGCGTGCGCGCTTCCAGGGGCGGTCGTCGGCCGGGCCCGACGGCTCGATGGGGGACCTGCTTCGAGTCGAATCGCCCCTCAGCACAGGACGCTACGCCGTGACCCTGACGGTCAGGGATCAGGCGACCGGCCGTGTCGCGTCGAGCTCCCGGCCCATCGAGGTCCGCGGATGGGGACGCGGCATGACGCTCATGCCCGCCATGTCGCGGGTGAACGAGCCCGGGATCCGCTGACAGCTCGGCTTGCAGCCCGGTACGTCGGCCCGTAGCGTGGGCCGTCCCCACGCGCACAACCACAGGCTTTCCATGAACGCTCGCATTGTTCGAGGGCAGGTCCTCACGCTCGCCTTCTTTCTCGGCGGCACGCTGGGGTCTCCGGTCCTCTCGCGGTCCGCGCAGGTGTCCGCTCAGGCCGAGGCCTTCCGGGCCCGCCTCTCGCCCATGCCCGTCAACGGTCAGACCGTCCGGACGATCACGGGCCTCGGCCAGGTCCGCGCGACCCTCGCCGGCAACCGGCTCTCGCTCACGGGCGACTTCCGTGGGCTGAGTTCGCCCGCGACGTCCGCGCACCTGCACGTCGGTCCTCCCGGGCGGCCGGGGCCCGTGGCCGGGCCGCTCACCGTGACGGCTTCGGCCGAGGGACAGATTACGGGGTCGATCGATCTCAACGCCGAGCAGGTCGCGGCACTGCGGGGCTCGTCCCTGTATGTGCAGATCCATAGCGAAGGGAACCCCGCAGGCGAGCTCAGGGGCTGGATCTTCGACACCGACGTCGCAGGCGAGGTGGCGGCGAACATGGAGCCCACGTCGCTCACGGTCGCTGATTTGATGCGGGACTTCGTGCCGGTCACGGACGCCATGCTCCGCAACCCGGACCCCGCCGACTGGCCGATGATGCGCGGCGACTACCAGGCTCACAGCTACAGCGCGCTCGACGAGATCAACGCGGGCAACGTGGGCGGCTTGCAGCTCGAGTGGGTGTGGAACATGAACGACGGCAGCTCGGAGCCGGCGCCGCTGGTCTACGGCGGGGTCATCTACCTGATCAACCCGGGCAACGTCATCCAAGCGCTCGACGGCCGGACCGGCGATCTCATCTGGGAGCACGCCACCGGACCCGACAACGATCAGGACATGCGCGGGATCGCGATCTACGGAGACAAGATCATCCAATCGACGACCGATGCACGCATCGTGGCGCTCGACGCGCGCACGGGTGAGCAGGTCTGGGAGACGATGATCCAGGAGGGCAACTCGAACTCGAGCGGTCCCATCGTCGCGGACGGGAAGGTGATCTCGGGTCTCGCGGGGTGCGCCACGTACGGCACGTCGCGTTGCTTCATCAGCGCGTACGATGCGAACACTGGCGCGCCCGTCTGGCGTTTTAACACGATCGCCGAAGCGGGCGATTCGGGCGGCGATACCTGGGGAGACCTCGACAACATCTACCGGAAGGGCGGCGAGACCTGGATCACCGGGAGCTACGATCCCGAGCTGAACCTCACGTACTGGGGAACGGCACAAGCGAAGCCCTGGGCTCCGCCGAGTCGGCACATGTCGATCTTCGACGAGGGACTCTACACCAACGCGACGGTCGCCGTCGACGTCGAGACCGGCGCGCTCCGCTGGGCGTACCAGCACGTCCCGGGCGAGGCGCTCGACCTCGACGAGGTCTTCGAGCGCGTGCTCGTCGACCGCGACGGACAGCGGCTGGTCCTGTCCATCGGCAAGAACGGGATCCTGTGGAAGAACGACCGGGTGACTGGAGAATTCCTGGGATACGGCGAGGTCGTCTTCCAGAACGTCTTCACCAACATCGACGCACGGACCGGGGCGATCACATACCGGGACGACATCATCAACGCGCAGGTGGGCGAGTGGATCCCCGGGTGTCCGAGCAGTACGGGGGGTAAGGACTGGCACTCGATGAGCTACCACCAGCCGACGGGCGTCTTGATCGCGCCACTCAGCCAGACGTGCCTCGAGAACCAGGCGCGCGCCGTCGAGCTACGGGAGGGAAGTGGCGGAACGGCCTCCGCGCGTCTGTTCTACGAGATGCCCGGCTCGGACGGTAACCTAGGCAAGCTCGCGGCGTTCGACGTGAGCACGCTCGAGGAAGTGTGGGCCTACGAGCAGCGCGCGAGCTTCCTGACTGGCGTGCTGTCCACGGCCGGTGACGTCGCCTTCGCGGGTGACGAGGACCGGCGCTTCCGCGCGTTCGACGTCCGGACGGGCGAGATCCTGTGGGAGACGCGGCTCGGAACCTCGGTGCAGGGGCACCCGTTCACGTTCTCGGTCGACGGCAAGCAGTACATCGGCGTGACGGCGGCGCTGGGCGGGACCAGCCCGCGCCAGGTTCCGCGAGTCGTGTCGCCGGAGCTCACGTACCCGAGCAACGGAAACGCGCTCTACATATTCAGTCTGCCCAACTGAGCCGGGGTAGGGAACCACGGGGCGTGGGAGCCCATAGGCGTGACCGCCGTTACTGCACCAGCCGCACGAACTCTGCCCAGGCAACGGGCCGTCCGTGGATCGGGACGATCGTCTCGACATCGAGGCCGAGCCGCTGAACATGCGTGTACAGTGCGCGGTTGGCCGCGGTGGCCGACGTCGGCGAAGCGTCCCCAGGGATCGCGTCGAACAGGTCCGCCTCGATGAGCATGCGCTCATTCGGTAGATAGGCGACCAGCATGCCCTCGACGTGGGCGAGCGGGTGCACGTACGAGATATGCATCGAGCGCGCTCCGTCGTTCAGCCAGTAGTTCTCCCGTACGACTTCGTACTGGTAGCCCTCCGCGAGCTCGGTGGGCGGCCAGAGGGCGACTATGTCGGGGTCGAGCGTGCGCGGCGCGTAGTTGAGCACGTCGCGCGTATAGAAGTCGTAGTTCCTCCAGTGGGTGACGATGGTCGCGCCGACATGCATGTAGGTGCGCAGCCCACCGATGTGATCGTGATGCTGGTGGGTGTTCACGAGGAATCGGATCGGCTTGTTCGGCACGAGCCGGACGACCTCGTCGATCACCGCGAGGCTCCTTTTCTCGTGGAGCGGCGCCTCGACGACGGCTACGTAGTCCTCGAACTCGATCGCGACGCTGTTGTGTGACGAGCCACCCAGGAGCCAGACGCCTTCGGCGAGCCGATCCGTCGTGACGCGCACCGAGTGATCCGCGGTCCGCACGGACTCCGGGACGGCGACGGCGTCGCCGCAGGCGTTCGCGCGGATGTTGGCCAGGGTCCCGCCGAACGCGTTGTGGCCCGCGGTGACGCTCTGCGCCTGGTAGTTGTCGTCCCACCCTTGGTGACTGTGCCAACCGGTCGGAAAGCGGATCCCGCTCCCGAGATCGACGTAGCTGTTGTTCGTGAACTCGTGCTCGTAGTTCATGTCGCCGAGCACGGGGTCGGCCACCCGTGTGTGGATGCGCTGCAGCAGGTTCTGTTGGTTGATCGTCGCGTCGACGCGGTACTTCCCGAGGACGGTGATCGCGACCACGGTGACCCTCGCGGGCGTGGTCGTCGGACCATCTCGCCCCATTTCGCCCAGCTCCCACCGCCAGGTGGCGACGGGGTTCGCGCCCGGCAGCATGGCCGCCTTCAAGAAGCCGTGCGGATTCAGCCACATGTCGAGCTGCCAAATCTCCGCGTCTTCGGGCGTTGCGGCGACGGGCGAACCGTTCGAGCCGTCCACATGCCACGCGTGGGCGCCGCTCACGACGAAACGCTGGCCCGTCGCCGCCTGCACTGGCGTGCCGCCGCGCCACCCCACGCCGTACTTCCACCCCGCGGGGTTGTGGCCCGGCTGCCGGTCGAACTCCTCGACCATCGTCCCGGCGTCCCAGTTCATGGTGCGGGTGTAGTTGGTCAGGGGTTCGCCGGCCGGCCAATCCACCTCGTATCCGTGGAGCCGCTGTTGGCCGGCGATTCCCGACTGCGCGGTTCCCGAAATCGTGACGCACCGTAGGCTCGCCGCCCCGATCGCTTCCGCGGCGGCCCGGAGAACCGGCGTCGGATCGACGTATCCCGGCGATCTTCCCTGGGCCGCAGCCTGCGCGCAGACGAGTGCGGTGGCCAGAGTGAGAGTCGATGTCGCCCTGAGCATGAGTCCTCCTGGGGAATCGGTCACCGGCGCCTGAAATTCTGGGGCACCCAGTTCCGGGGGTCGTCTTGTCCCCCCGCGGGCCCCGAATAGACGGCCTGGTCTGGGTAGGCGTAGATCGGCCGCGCGTTGTCGACGACCCCGCCCGTGAGGTGCTGCGCGACGACTGCGTCGGGCGCCACGCCGCGCTCCACCCACTCGACCAACGCCGGGAGCTTGTCCCAGGTGTTGGGGCCCGGGCCGCCGGAGCAGTGGCCCATCCCCGGGATCATGAAGAGCCTCGCGCGCTCGCGCGCGGCCTGGAGGTCTCCGCCGAACGTCGCGTCGACCATCCGCTCGTAGTACTCGACCGTTCCGCCCGAAGGGATCAGCCCGTCCGACCACCCGTGGTAGAGGATGAGCTTGCCGTCGTTCACCTCGAGGAAGCGGGTCAGGTCCGGATCGTTCGCGTCCGTGATCCCCTTCATGAGGTCGCCCTTCCCGCGGGTGACGTCGTCGATGTCGAACTGCCACCAGGCCCACTCGGGTGGGTTGCGCGTGGCGTCGGGAACCATGGACAGATCGGTCAGATTCGGAAGCTCGACGCCGGGGTCGGTCTCGTAGAACAGGTAGTTCAGGTGATCCGCGGTGACGCCGAGCGCGCCGGCCGCGTAGCGGTTGCCGCGGTGCGGCACGTAGAGCTGCAGCCACTGTGCCTCGGAACCGGGGGCGTGGCCTGGGTAGACGCGGTTCCCGAAGCTGTCGTGAGCGCCCCCGTATAAGCCTTTCACGTGTTGGAGCTGCAGGCGCGTGAAGCACGCATCGCCGTTCACGTCGTTCCTGCACATCATGCCCGCGAGGTCGACGTCCGGATCGAAGTTACAGGCCGGCGGATTGTCGATGACGCCGTCCTCGATCCCGTCGATCGCGTCGCACTTCTCGAGCACCGCCCGGGTGAGCAGCTCGACCTTGCGGGGGCTGTCGGGCAGGCCGTCTCCGTCGGTATCGAACGAGAGCGATCCGGCGAAGTCATCCCGGTACATGTTCTGGAGTAGCCACGTGCGCGCGGCGTTCAGATCCTGATAGAGATGAGCCTGCGCGCCGGCCACGATGCCGTCGAAGTCGTAGGGGTAGCGCTGGGCCTCCATCACGCCCTCACGGCCGCCTGTCGAGCACCCCTCGAAGTAGGAGTACTCCGGGGTGCGGCCGTAGTAGGTGTCCACGACCGCCTTGGCTGCCACCACCGTGAGGTGGACCGCCCGGTGGCCGAAATCGATTTCTGCCTGGCGGTTGTTGAATCCGAACGAAGACCCCGGCTCGGCGCCGGCGTCGTGGCCCATGTTGGTGTTCGCGACCGCGTAGCCTTCGCCGACCCGATGGTCCGCGAAGTCCAGATCCCCGTCCTTGCCGCCGTCTCCCCACATGAGGAACCGCCCGTTCCAGTCGTCTGGAAGCGGGGCCTGCACGTGGAAGCCGATGGCCGGAGGCACGACGCCGCGGACGTAGCAATACGCGCTGCTCGTCTCACCCTCCCGCACCTCGGCCGACAGGATGGTCAGGTTCGTCATGCCGGTCAGCGCGGCGCACCGGGCTCGTTGCTCGGCGCTCACGGTCTGGGCGGCGATCGGGCCCGCCGACAGCCAGAGCATCGCGGTGGCGAACATGAGGCTGCAGCGTGCGTTGCGGATCATGGCGACCTGGCTCCTCTCGACGTGGGTTGTCGCGCGCTCGCGGGACGCCGGCAACATCCCGCCCGAGAAGCACATCGGCAAGCGGACCGACCAGTTTGGGGTCCCGATCCATGGCGGAGAGGGAGGGAGTAGGCGATACGTTCTCTCGATCATCACCCGGAGTCGCCTCATGTGGATCGATCTCGGACCCGTCGAGCAGTTCACCCGTCAACCGCTGTCGCACGCACGCATCGAGACCGCCAAGCTGATCGTGACCTACGTGAACGGCGAGTTCGGCGTACTCTCCGGGACGTGCAATCACGCGGGCGGCCCGCTCGCGGATGGAAGGCTCGACGGAGAGTATGTCGTCTGTCCGTGGCACAATTGAAAGTATCACTGCCGAACCGGACTCGGGGAGCCTGGCTTCGAGGCGGATGCCGTGCCACGCTACGAGTGCAAGGTGGAGGACGGCCGGCTGCTCGCTTCGAAGAAGCCCGTCACGAAGCGCACGCACGGTGTTCATCCGCGGCATGCGCTCGCGCGCAAGGTGGAGCGCGCACCGGGTCCTGTGCGCGTCGCCGGCATCTCCACCACGGCCATGGACACGGCCAACCCTAGGCACTCCACCTCGGACGCGCTGCTCGCGGTCGCCATGGAGCACGCGGCGTCGCTCGGCGCCGAGACGCAGACCATCCATCTGTCGCAGCTCACCTTCCGCGCGTGCGAGGGCTACTACTCCAAGAGCGCGCACGCCTGCACGTGGCCATGTTCGATCACCCAAATGGATCCGAGCGATCAAATGGACAGGGTGTACGAAGCGGTCGTCCACTAGGCGGACGCGATCGTCCTTGCCACGCCGATCCGCTGGGGAGCCGCCAGTTCCCTGTACTACAAAATGGTCGCGCGCCTCAACTGCGTGCAGAACCAGGTTACGATTGCGAACACGGTCCTCCTGCGAAACAAGGTTGCCGCGTTCATCATCACGGGCGGACAGGACAACGTGCAGGGAGTGGCGGGCCAGCTCTTGGGCTTCTTCGCGGAGATCGGCTGTCAGTTCCCCCAGTTCCCCCAGTTCCCTTACATCGCCCACTCTCTCGGGTGGACGGCCGAGGACATGGAGCGGAACGTTGACGTCGTCAAGCACAGCGAGGAGCTGCGCGAAGGAGCCCGAGCGCTGGCCACACGGGCGGTCGACATGGCCCAAGTACTGCTCGACCCCGAGCGGGTGTCCCACACGTTCGAGCGTGGCGGACGAAAGGCGCACCGACTGGCGATGGAAAAGATCGCAGGCGGTCCCGCCGGATCGCTGCCGTGATGCCCGCGATCCCGACCCGAATTACGTTGACGGGGTATCGCTCGCAGACAGGAAGGCTCTCCATGATCATGACAAGCCCGATCCCTCGCTCGCCCGCAGGCCGTGCAGCCCTCTCGCTCCTCGGCCTCGCGTGTGCGTTCGGTCCCCTGGGCGCGCAGGCACCGGCCCAATACGATGCGGAGGTCCGGGCCCTCATGGCGCGCCCCGCGGTGCGCTCCGCGCTCGCGCACATCGAAGCGACCGACGCCGAGACCATGGCCGACCTCCGGGAGCTCACCCAGATCCCGGCGCCTCCATTTCTGGAGGGCGAGCGGGGCCAGGCCTTCCTCGCGAAGCTACGAGAGGTCGGCGTCGACAGTGCCTGGGTGGACGAGGTCGGGAACGTGATCGGACTCCGCCGCGGCACGGGTACCGGCCGGGTGCTCGCGTTGGCCGGACACCTCGACACGGTGTTTCCGCCGGAGACCGACGTCACCATCCGTGAGCGCGGCGACACGCTGTTCGCGCCCGGCGTCGCGGACGACACGCGGGGCCTCGCGGCCGTGCTCGCCGTGCTGCGCGCCATGAATGAAGAGAGCATCCGCACCGAGGCCGACGTGCTCTTCATCGGCAACGTGGGTGAGGAGGGATTGGGCGACCTGCGCGGCGTGAAGCACCTGTTCCGCGAGGGCGGCCCGGGTATCGACGCCTTCGTCTCCGTGGACAACGCGGGCTCGGGGGGCATCACGCACATGGGCCTCGGATCGCACCGGTATCGTGTGACGTTCGAGGGGCCCGGCGGCCATTCCTGGGGAGACTTCGGGCAGGCCAATCCGGTGCACGCCATGGGCCGCGCCATCGCCTACTTCGAGGACGAGGCCGATCCCTACACGCGGCAGGCTCCGTATGAGACGAGCTACAACGTAGGCCGGATCGGCGGCGGGACTTCGGTGAACGCCATCCCCTTCGAGTCCTGGATGGAGGTGGACATGCGCTCGGAGGGAGTGGAGACGCTGGCCGCGGTCGACGAGATCTTCCAGCGCGCGATGCAGAGGGCGCTCGTCGACGAGAACGCTCTGCGGCGGCAGGGGCCTCGCCTCACTGTGAAAGTGGAGCTGGTCGGCGACAGGCCCTCGGGCGAGATCCCCGAGGACCATCCTTTCGTCCAGCAGGCCGCGGCCGTGACGCGCTCTCTCGGCCGCCGGCCGACCTTCGGGCGGTCCTCGACGGACGCCAACGTCCCCATCTCGATGGGCATCCCTGCGATCACCATCGGGGGCGGCGGTGAGAGCTCCGGCAGCCATTCGCCCGACGAGTGGTTCCGGAACGAGGATGGCCCACTGGGCGTGCAGATCATTCTGCTCATCGTACTCGCCGAGGCGGGCGTCGCGGAAGCGAGCTGAGGCGTCGCGCCATGGATCCAGATCTCTTTCGTCGGATGCAGGAGGCGGCGCTCCGCTTCAAGTCGGGCGAGTCCGATGTCGAGGAGATCATGACCCCCAACGGGCTCGCGCGTCTCGTCCGCGACCCAAGCAGCCCGCCGGGCTTCAGGATCGACTTCGTGGGCGGAGGGGCGCGGCACTCGGTCTCCGTGCAGGAATATCCGGCGTCCCCCACCCGGTCCCCCGGCTACCCAGCACCGCTTCCGTTTCTCGCGAACTGCGTCGCGATCGTCGACACCGCCAAGCAGTCGGTGACGTGGTACGATCCGGCCGAGCCTGACCGGGCAGTGGAGCGCGTCACGCGCGAGTGCACCGCCGACGGCTGGACACGGGTGGAGTCTGGGCTGGCGGCGGGGGACACGGATGGATCGGCGTGGGTCTTCCACAAGGGCGGCGTGGAGCGCACCCTGCGCCTGGTTCGAGACGCAGGGGACTCGCGGATCCTGCTGCGCGAGAAGCGTCTGGTCCAAGGTTGAGTTACGCCGCCGCCTGCGCGTCGCTCCGCCGCGGCTGCCTCACACCCAGCGGAAGATCTTGAGCCCGACGACGAACGGGACGACGGTCCAGGCGATCAACATCCCGAGCTCCGGTAGTAGCTGTGCTAGCCCAGCGCCGTCGATCATGGCTGCTCGCAACGCGTCGTTGAACGCGGTCAGCGGGAGTAGGCGCAGGAGAGGGTGGATCGCCTCCGGGAATCGTTCATAGCTGAAGAAGACGCCCGATCCGAGCCACATGGGCACGATCACGAGGTTCATCAGGCCCGAGATGCCCTCGATCGTCTTCGCCCTCGAGGCCACGAGCAGCCCGATCGCCGAGAAAGCTACGGCGCCTAAGACACAGATTGCGGTGAACTCGAGCAGCGAGCTCCGCAGCGGAACGCCCAGCACCCAGACGCCGAAGCCGGTGATCAGGAACAGCTCGGCCGCGAGGTACACCATCCGCGCGGAGAGGAACGACGCGAGGAACGACGAGCGCCGCATGGGCGTCACGAGGAACCGCTTGAGCACTTTGCGCTGACGCATGTCGGCGACGGAGAAGCCGATGGACCAGAGCCCGGTCCCCATCAGGCTCATGCCGAGCAGGCCGGGGAACAGGAAGTCCACATAGCGCGCGCCGCGCTCGGTGACGGGCTCGATCGCCAGGCGATCCTGGTCGATTTCGCCCACGGCCACCAACACACGCAGACGCGCGACTTCGGCCTCCGCCCGCGCGGGATCGAGGCGTAGCTCCGGCGGGTCGGCGGCGAGCACGAGCGCATCGATGTGGCCGCCCGCCAAGCGCCGGTCGGCATCTTCACGAGTGGAGAACCGCACCAACTCGATGCGGGGGTCGGCTTCCAAGCGCGCGATCCACCCGCCTGCATCCCCGAGGATGCCCACTCGGCTCGGTGCCGGCTCTCCGCCCTGGAACGCGAAGCCGAGTACCGCCGCCAACACGATGGGGAAGGCGAAGACCCAGAAGACACCCTCCGGCTGCCGCAGGAAGGCGAGCGTGCGGTGGCGCGTCAGCTCCAGCAGCTCGGACCAGCGGGGGAGCAGGTTATCCATCGCGCAGATGCTTACCGGTGAGGGCCACGAAGACGTCCTCGAGTGTGGGCGAGTGCGTCCGCAGGGACTCGAGCTCCACGCCCACGGTGGTGAGGTGACCGAGGAGGGCGCCCACGCTCGCCTGCGTATCCGTGACGACCAACGTGAGCGAGGAGCCTTCCCGCCGCACCTCGCCCACGCCAGGCAGCGCGAGCAACGCCGCGTCGAGGAGACGGTCGCCTGAGCCGTCCTTCGGATGGATCTCGACGATGCTCTCGGCCTGCAGGCTGCCGATGACCGCGGCGGGCGATCCGTGTGCGATGATCTTGCCGGCGTCGACGATCACGACGTCGTCGGCGAGTCGCTCGGCCTCCTCCATGTAGTGCGTGGTGAGCAGCACGGTGCCGCCCGCGTTCTTGAATCCCTCGACGATCTCCCACACACGCCGCCTCGCCTGCGGATCGAGCCCGGTTGTGGGCTCGTCGAGGAAGAGGAGCTCGGGCCGCGAGACCAGCGCGCACGCGAGGCTCAAGCGCTGGTGCTGCCCGCCCGAGAGCGTCTCGACGCGTGCGTTCCGCTTGTCGGTGAGCCCGACGACCTCGAGCACCTCCGCGAGGTCGCGCCCTTCGCGATAGAAGCTGCGGAAGAGGCGAAGCGTCTCGTGGACCGTGACCTTCTCCGTGAGCCGCGTCTCTTGGAGCTGGACCCCGATGCGCTCCCGGATCCCGTCGGGGTCGGAAGCCCACGCACGTCCGAGGATCTCGATCTCCCCGGCGTCGGGACGCTGGAGCCCTTCCAGCATCTCGATCGTCGTGGTCTTGCCCGCGCCGTTGGGCCCGAGTAGCGCGAGGCACGTGCCGCGCTCGAGCACCAAGTCGAGGCCGTCCACGGCCGTGAGGGCGCCGAAGCGCTTCACGAGCCCCGTGGCGCGGACGGCGGGAGGGACGGACATCGGGGCGGGCTCCGTAGCACGAGGCGCGAGGGTCCCGCACGGCGGGACCGAATCAGGCGAGCAGGATGTTAATCGCGGGGCCGGCCGCGGTGCAGGGTGGGCCGCCTCGACTGCCGCCGAGACCCAATTTCCGTTAAGCTCTCAAGGTCAACGAGGGCGTGACCCTCGGTACTACGCTGGTGGCGAGCACTCCCACGTGCGGCTGCCGGCGCTTTTTCTTTCTGGGTCTTGGACCCGCGGAGGGACCGATGGCGAAGCAGGCAGCGATCGAAATGGAGGGGCTCGTCACCGAGGTCCTCCCCGGCCAGAAATTCCGCGTGAAGGTCCAGAACGACCACATGGTGCTGGCCTACGCGGCGGGCAAAATGTCGAAGTTTCGCATCCGTGTTCTGGTGGGCGACACCGTGACGCTGGAGCTCTCTCCTTACGACCTGACGCGCGGCCGCATCACATTCCGCCACAAGGTCGCCGGCGGGCCGCCCCCGCCCAGCAAGCAGCGCCGGCGGTTCTAGGTAGCAGTCAGCTCCGGCGGCTCACACGCTCGAGCCGGCGGCGCGACCCGTCGCCCAAGCCCACAGGAAGTTGTGGCCGCCGATCGGGCCGAACGCGTCGAGGATCTCACCGCAGAGGTAGAGTCCGGGCGTGCGCCGCGATTCCATGGTGCGCGGGTCGATCTCGGCGAGCGCGACTCCTCCGCCCGTGACCTCGGCCTTCTGGTAGCCCTCGTGGCCGGTCCACGGAAGCGGATAGACTGTCAGCGCGTCGGCGATCTTCTGTCGATCCGAGCGGCGTAGCTGAGCGAGCGGGGTCTCGGGGGCCACGCCGGCCTCGAGGACCAGCGCGTCGGCGAGCCGCCGCGGCAGTCGGACAGCCACCACGGCTCGCACGGTTCCGGCGCTCTCGCGAAGAGCGCCATCCCAGTCGATGGTCTCGCTGCCCGCCCAATTCACCAGGATCTCCTGGCGCACTCCGTCGGGTCTTCCGCGTGTCGCGAGATGCGACGCATCGAGCACCGCCGGTCCGCTCCAGCCACGGTGCGTGACCAGGAGGGCGCCCGTCGTGCTGAACGGAGGCTTCGAGTCGGGTGCGCTGAGCGTCACGTCGGTCGCGACGCCGGCGAGTTCCGCGTGGGGGTGGGGCGCAGCCGTGAGCGGAGTCAGCGCCGGGTACGTGTCGTTGACGACGTGTCCGAGTGCCCGCACGATCGAGAGCCCCGCACCATCGCTCCCCGTGTTCGGCACCGAGAGCCCGCCTGTGGCGACGATGACCCCGCGCGCCTCGATGGGCGGCGCGCCCTGCAACTCGACCGTCCAGCCGCCCGCCGCGCTGCTCAGCCCCGTGACACGCGTGCCGAACCAAGTCCGAACGCCGGCCTCGCGCACGCGTGCGAGCAGTCCATCGCGCACGTCGCGAGCGCGCTGGCTCGACGGGAAGAGCTTGCCGGTCTCCTCCTCCAGGACGAGCGGCATCCTGAGCTCGGCTTCGAGGAATGCGCGCTGCTCGGGGAGTGGCCACGAGCGGAGGATCTTACGGAGCGTGTTGGGTGAGGAGGCCGTGACGTAGCGTTCGGGCTGGGCGACGGAGGGGAGGATGTTGCAGCGCCCGCCGCCGCTGATGAGGATCTTGCGCCCGCCGTCCTCCGTGCTCTCGACGAGCACGACGTCGACGCCGCGCCGCGCCGCGGTGAGTGCTGCCAGCAAGCCGGCGGCGCCCGCGCCGATGACGACGACCGGGTGGGCCACGCTAGCCCTGTCGCAGCACCGCGAGGAACTCCGAGCCGTACTTCTGGAGCTTCGCGGGGCCCACGCCGGAGACGTCGAGCAGCTCCATCTCGTTCGAGGGGCGGCGGGTCGCCATCTCGAGCAGCACCTTGTCGCTGAACACGATGTAGGCGGGAACGTGCTGCCGGTCGGCGAGCGCCTTGCGCAGTTCACGCAGACGTTGGAACAGCTCCTCGTCGCCGGGAGCGAGATCCGCACCGAGCGAGGCTCGCTGTTTGGAGCGCTCGCGGCCGTCCACGACCGCGCCACCCACGGCCATCGCGTCGGCCGCAAGCTCGTGCAGCGCGATGCCCGTGCACACGTCGCACGCGGTGGCGCACGGCCCCATCGCCTCGTCGAAATGCGCGAGGATGGCCTGGTGCCTGCACCGCCCTGATTCGACGAGCCGGAAGAGGTCGGCCGTCGCCTGCCGCTTCTGGTGAAAGACCTCGGGGTCGTCGATGTCGCTCAGGAAGCGCTCGTGCAGCTTCACGTCCGCCCACGAGTAGAAGAGGAAGCAGTCGCTCGGCAGCCCGTCGCGGCCCGCGCGGCCGATCTCCTGATACCACGACTCGACGTCCTTGGGCAGGTCGCGGTGGATCACGAAGCGGACGTTCGACTTGTCGATGCCCATGCCGAACGCGATGGTCGCGACGATCACGTCGACCTCGTCACGCTGGAACGCTTCCTGATTGCGGATGCGCTCCTCGCTGTCGAGGCCCGCGTGGTACGGCCGTGCGCGCACGCTGTTCGCGCTGAGGAACTCCGCGGTCTGATCGACGCTCTTTCGGCTCAGGCAGTAGACGATGCCCGACTCGCCCTGACGCTGGCGGATCAGCGCCAGGATTTCCTTGCGCGTGTTGCCGGTGCCTTTCTTGCGACACGCGATCCGGAGATTCTGCCGGAAGAACGAGCCCTTGAAGCCCGCGGGCTTCGACATGCCCAGCTGCGCCAGGATGTCCCGCGCCACGGCCCGGGTCGCCGTCGCGGTGAGCGCGAGCACGGGGACGTCGAGCCCGTCCTTGAGTCCGCGCAGCTTCCGGTACGACGGACGAAAGTCGTGACCCCATTGGCTGATGCAGTGCGCCTCGTCGACTACGAGGAGCGAGATCGGACATCCCGCGATGAAGTCGCGCAGGCGGCCGTCGAGCGCCTCAGGCGCGAGGTAGACCAGTTCGTAGCGTCCCGAACGCAGCCCCTCGAGCCGCCTCTGCCGCTCGTCCCAGTCCAGCGTGGAGTTGATCGCCACGGCGTCGAACCCGAGCTCCAGCAGCGCGTCCACCTGGTCCTTCATCAAGCTGATGAGGGGAGAGAGGACGAGGACCGTGCCGTCGAGGAGTCGTGCCGGCAGCTGGTACGTCAGGGATTTTCCCGCGCCCGTCGGCATGACCGCGATGCAGTCGCGGCCCGCCATCACCGCGTCGATGACCTCGCGCTGCCCGGGCCGGAATGTCTCGAACCCGAAGACTTCACGGAGCACGCTCTGGGGATCGGGTCGGGGCAAACCGGGCTCGAAGGGAAGGGTGGCTTTCTTTTCGAGCACGGAATATCACATGGGGGTGCGGGTCGCGGAGATGGACGGGTGGGCCGACGTGGGCGTGAGCCGTGCGTGCGGCTGCCCGCGGGGCGGTCAGTCCCGTGAAGCCCTACAGCCCGAACACGTTCATCTGCACCTTCACGAGCCCGCGCTCCTTCGCCCACAGATCAAACTCCACCGTGGCGAGTTCATCGACGACCGGTATGGCGTCGCCTCTGCGGCGCAGATCCACCGTCTTGATGTACCGCTGGCAGCTCTGACACTCGTCGAGCCGCACATGCGGCACGGACTCCACCGAGTGGATGTGCAACATCTCCGCGGCCGTCTCGCCGCAGTGCGCGCAGGTGAGGCGCCGGATGCGTTGCTCGGTGCCACAGAGCCCACAGATCAGTCCTCGTGAGCCGAGCGCGTCCGGGAGGTCGCGGAGCGTCGCCACGACGGGGGGCGCGCCGCAGGTACTGCAACGGCCTGAGCTCGGACCTTCCGGCTCGGTGCGCGGAAGGACTCTGGCCGCGAGCGTCGTCGCGACCGCCTCCAGGAACGCTCGCGCGTGGAACGCTGGGCCGTCGTCTTCCGGCCGTCTGGCACTGAGGGTGCCCCCGAGTAGCGCGCGCCGCCGCGCGACATCGACGCCCCGCAGTCTCACGGCCTCCGCAGTCATCACCGGCGTGCCCACTCCGGCCATCGCGTCGAGGAAGTCATCCAGCAGGGGAAGCATCTGGTCGATCGGAAGCGCCTCGAGTCGAAGGGCGGGACCTTCGCCCTCGGTGCGTCGCGCCAGGCCGAGCCACCGCTCTACCGGCACCCGCGCGGCGATGCGCTCCTGCACCTCGGTGAGCGCGGAGTAGCAGCGGAGGATCTCCTCGGCGTGCGGGGCCTCGCCAGTGAGAGAGAGCGCCCGAGCCCGGCGCGCCGCCCAAACCGACCGTGCGGGTGCCTTTGCCAATCGTGTTCTCCGTAGGCGACTGCGGCGGTGTCCTAGCCGGTTTCGTGGCTCCCACGACGGTCGTGGACGGTTCGCGCGGAACTTCCTCCTCACCTCGACAGTGCGGCAGGTGGACGATGCCCGTCGTGCCACGACCTGGCTCGCGATCCGCGCCTCAGTCGTCCTTCGTGTCGAGGGCGGTCCGGACGGCTCTACGGATGTCCGCTGGCGAGATCGGTTTGCTCAAGACGGCGTCCGCGCCCAGCGCGGAGGAGGCTACGAGAACCGTGTCGGCCTCGAGCGACCCTCCCCCCGAAATCATGATGATCTTCGTTTCGGCGAACGTCTCGCGGACCCGCATGAGGAACTGGATGCCGTCCATGAGGGGCATGTACACGTCGCCTACCACGACATCTACCGGGTCGCCCGCGAAGTGGCGGAGCGCGACCTGGCCGTCCGCTTCTTCGAGCACCTCGTGGCCCTCTTCCTCGAGCACACGGGCCAAGGAGTAGCGCACGAGTGGATCGTCATCGATGATCATCACTCTGGCCATGTCATGCCTCTCCGGCGCCGATACCGCTCCGCAACGCGACCAAGAATGCCGCGCGGGCGAAGCTCCGCGCAAGCCAGACCTCGGGCGCTCCGCGACGCCGTGAACCGTGACCGACGCATCCCCGAAGAGCGCCGCCGAGGTGGTGGACCGACGCGACCCACCTGGCCGCGCCGCAGAAGGAGGATCTCGCGTATGCGTTGGCAGCCGCCCGGCGCCTGGCCGATCTGGTGGCGATGCCCCGCGATCAGCGCCCCGACTCTTTCCCATGCCAGCGCGGATGGTGCAGCTTCGCCCAGCCGCGCGTCACCGACCCGTGCAGCATCGCGCCTAGGGTCCCCGGGTAGGCCACCGTGCCCAGGTAGACGTGCACGATCAGGAGGAGCCCGCCGCCGACGGTGGCCATGTAATGCACGAGGCGCATCGCGTTGACGATGCCGCCGTAGAAGGGTCCGACGCCCAAGACGCCGCCAGGCATCCACATCGGCACCCCGCTCACGAGGTAGGCCGCACCGAGCGCGGTCATCGTCCAGAAGAACATCTTCTGGCCCGCGTTGTACTTGCCCGCCGCCGGCACGCGCGCCTTGTCGTGCACGGCGTAGTAACGGATCGCCTTCAGCCACTCACGGTCCGCCGCGTCGATTCGCATGTCGCGGATCCACAGAAAGAACATCGCGACTCCGCCGACCGTGAACGCCACGCCCATCCATGGATGCAGGATACGCGCCGTAGCGCCCCCTCCTGCCAGCGTCGTGAGCCAGAACAACCGCGGATGCGAGAATGCGAGGCCGGTGAGTAGCAGGAACAGGAACGACAGCCCCACGACCCAGTGGACGATGCGCTCCAGGAAGGTGAACCGCTGGATCTCGCCGTGCCTCACTTGGCGTCCTCCTCCGGCACCTGGGGCCCGAAGCCCAGATAGTGCAGCCCCGCCGCGAGCAGCCCGAGCCCGAGCGCCGAGGCCCCGAGCTTCCTGACCGTGCCGAGCATGGCCAGCGCGCCGGCGCCCGCGGTCGGATCGGCGGGCAGATCGTACTGATCGAGCTGATCGCCGTGGGGCACCACGTACATCATGTGCGTGCCGCCCACACCGGGCGGATCGTACAGCACCGCGTTGGCGAGCCCACGCGCGCGCAGTCCTTCGACCTTCCGCTCGCCGAGCGCGACCATGTCTTCCTTGGTGCCCCACGAGATCGCGTTGGTCGGGCACGTCTTGGCGCACGCGGGCTCGAGCCCGGCCTCGACCCGGTCGATGCACATGTTGCACTTGTAGACCTTGCGGGTCGCCGGATTGAAGCGCGGGATGTCGAACGGGCAGCCGGACACGCACAGCTGGCAGCCTATGCAGTTCGCCTGGTTGAAGTCGACGATCCCGTTCTCGTACTGCACGATCGCGCCCGGGGCGGGGCAGGCGAACAAGCAGCCGGGCTCCGCGCAGTGGAGGCACGCGTCTTTCTTGATGAACCAGGCGACGTCGCCGCCCACCTCGACCTCGGTAAAGCGCATGAGGAGCCACGTGTCGGCCGAGAGGTCGCGGTGGCTCTGGAAGCTGCCGAAGTTCTCCGTCGGCTCGATGCCGAGCTCGTTCCACTCCTTGCACGCGATCTCGCATCCCTTGCAGCCGATGCAGCGCGAGATGTCGACGAGCTTCGCGTACTCGGGGCCCTCGGAGCGGATGCCCGGCGCGGGAGTGGACGACGCCGACATGCGTCGGATCGCGAGGCCGGACGCCGGGAGCTGCGCCATCAGACGGGCTCCATGTTCACGAGGAACGCCTTGAACTCCGGGCAGCGCGTGTTCGCGTCGCCGATGAACGGTGTGAGCGAGTTCGCCATCGAGCCCGTGGTGATGCCCTTGAAGCCCCAGTGCACGGGGATGCCGATGGTCCAGAGCGTGCGGCCGTTCACGGTGAGGGGACGGATGCGCTTGGTCACGATCGCGACGCCCTCGACCTCTCCGCGCGGCGACCACACGCGCACGCGCGAGCCGTTCGGAACGCCCTTCTCGATGGCGAGCCCCTCGGGAATCTCCAGGAAGAAGTCTGGCATGGCCTCGACGAGCAGGGGCACGTGCGACGTCACGAAGTGCTCGCGCTCGACGACGCGATACACCGTCGCCGCGTACGGATAGTCCTCGGTGTTCTGTGCGAGCGACTCACGCACGCCGTCGTACCAGCGCACCGTCGGATTCACGGATACGCGCTCGTGCAGGATGTTCACCGTCGGGCTCTCGGCCGGCTCGTAGTGTTCGGCGAACGGGCCATCGACCAGCCCGGTCGTGAACAGTCGCGCCACGCCTTCCTCGGTCATAATGAATGCGCCCGCGCCGTCCGGCGGCGTGGTCGCGCCGAAGTCGGGTACGTCGCCGGTCCAGCGGCTCCCCGTCCAACGGATACCCGCCCGCGTCTGGTCCCACGGCTCGCCGTCCGCGTCGGCGGAGGCGCGGTTGTAGAGGACGCGACGGTTGAGCGGCCAGGCGAACGCCCACCCGTGATGGAAGCCGAGACCCGACGGGTCCTCGGTGCCGCGGCGGGCCATCATGTTGCCCTGCTCGGTCCAGCTGCCGGTGTAGATCCAGTTGCCCGAGCTCGTCGTGCCGTCATCGCGCAGTTCCGCGAACGAGTTGAGCAGCCGGCCGGTCGTGAGGTCGTATCCGTTGATCTCGCGGGCCAACTCCTCGAGCGTCGGCTCGCGCGGGTTCGCGTAGTCCCAGCGGAGGTTGTTGATCGGCTCGTGCCAGGCGCCGCCCTCCTCGGCGTAAAGCTCCTTCACGCGCCAGAACAGCTCCGACAGGATCCACGTGTCGGAGCGCACATCCTTGGGGACGTCGATCGCGGCCTCCTTCCACTGCGCCCAGCGACCAGAGTTGGTGAACGAGCCGCCGCGCTCGATCCAGTGCGCCGCGGGCAGGTAGAGCACCTCCGTCTGGACCTGGCTCGCGTCCACGCCGGGCGCGTTCCAGAACTCGGCGGCCTCGTGTAGGAATGGGTCGATCACGACCTTCCACTCGAGGTTGCTCATCGCGGTGACGAGCCGCTTGACGTCGGGCCCCGCTAGCAGCGTGTTGAAGCCGAGCGCGACGAAGCCGCGCATCCGTCCCTGGTGCGCTTCGTCCCACATCGAGAGCCAGGTCGCGTCGCCCCCCGGCTTGCCGATGTAGTGATAGGCATAGTCGTTGGCGGGGGTCGCGGACTCGCCGAACCACGACTTCATCAGCGAGACCATGAAGCGCGAGTAGTTGGTCCAGTAGTTGACAGTGCGCTCCACGAGGGGCCGCGGCGTGTACGCGGCGACGTGGGCCGCGAAGGACGCCTGCGCCGGAGTCGGCATGGTCAGATATCCAGGCAGGCTACCCGCCACGATCGCGTGATCGGTCGCGCCCTGCACGTTCGCGTGGCCGCGGAGCGCGTTGATGCCGCCCCCCGGTCGGCCGATGTTGCCGAGCAGCAGCTGCATGATGGCCGCGGCGCGGATGATCTGGGTCCCGACGGTGTGCATCGTCCAGCCGACCGCGTACATGATCGTGCCGACGCGCTCCGCCGTACCGGTGGAGCAGACGATCTCCGACATCCTCTCGAAGTCCGCCGCGGAGCACCCGGCGATCGACGCGACGACGTCCGGCGTGTACCGGCTGTAGTGCATCCGCAGGAGCTGGAGCACGCAGCGCGGGTTCTCCATCGTCGGGTCGCGGCGCACGAACCCGTCGCCTCCCATCTCGTAACGCCACTGCGACCGGTCGTACGTGCTCGTGGCCTCGTCGAAGCCCGCGAAGAGCCCGTCCTCGAACGAGAAGTCGTCTGCCACGATGAACGACGCATTCGTGTGGAGGCGGACGTAGTCCTCGTGGTAGAGCCGCTCCTCGAGGATCTTCCGGATCCAGCCCCCGAGCACCGCGATGTCGGAGCCCGGCCGGATCTGAAGATGGCGGTCCGCGACCGCGGACGTGCGGGTATAGCGCGGATCGACCGTGACGATCTGCGCGCCGCGGTTATCCCTCGCTTCGAGCGCCCACTTGAAGCCGCACGGATGGTTCTCCGCGGGGTTCGCGCCCATGACGAGCACGACATCCGCGTTCTTGATGTCCTTCCAATGGTTGGTCATCGCGCCCCGACCGAAGCTCGCGGCCAGACTGGCCACCGTGGGGCTGTGTCATATTCGCGCCTGGTGGTCCATGTACACGATGCCCATCGCGCGCTGCGTCTTCGTGATGAGGTAGGCGTCCTCGTTCGTGACCGTGGCGCTGCCCACCCAGCCGATCCCCTCGCAGCGGTTCACCGTCCGGCCCTGCGCGTCGCGCTCCACGAACGTCGCGTCGCGCGCGTCCTTGTACTTCCGCGCGAACCAGGACATCGCCCACTCCCAGTCGACGTCTTCCCACTCGGAGGAGCCCGGCGCGCGGTACTTGGGCGAGTGCTCCAGGCGAGGGCTCATCGCGAGCTGCATCTGCGCCGCGCCCTTCGGGCAGAGCGTGCCGCCGTTGATCGGGCTGTCCGGATCGCCTTCGACGTGGATGACGGAGCGCGTCGTGTTGAGCCCGCCCGAGCCGTGCACGTAGGCGATCGTGCCGCATCCGACCGCGCAGTACGGGCAGACCGTCTTGTACTCGCGCGCGCCCGAGATCTTGAGCTCGCGCGACTGCGCGTAAGCGGGCTGCAGGTCGAAGCCGAGCGCGCTGACGAACGTGCCGCCCGCGGCGAGCGCAGTGCCCTTGAGTAGATCGCGTCGGGAGATGGTCATCGCGCGCGATTATAGGGTGGGCGAGGGGAGGGCGCCACGGCGGGCCCCTCCTGCCATGGCGGCGCAGCGCGAGTCTGTCCACGTTGTGCCCGCCAGCCCACATCGAGCGAGGTTCGATGGGCAGAGACGCCCCGGAGCGCGGATACCTTCCGTACATCGATGGGCTCCGTGGGGTCGCCGTCCTGGCCGTCGTCGCCTACCACCTCGGGGTCGTGTGGCTTCCGGGCGGCTTCACCGGCGTAGACATCTTCTTCGTCATCTCCGGATTCGTGGTCAGCGCGTCCGCTGACCGGCTGGAGCGCACGACCCCCCTCGCGTCGATGCTTCGTTTCTACGCCCGCCGCGTGCGGCGCATCGTTCCGGCGCTCGTCGTTTGTCTCCTCGTCACAGGCGTCGCGGGCGGGCTGTTCATCCCCGCCGCCTGGCTCAGCCAAACCATCCTGAACACCGGGCAGGCCGCGTTCGCCGGCGTTAGCAACTGGGTGATCGCGGCCACGGGTGGCGACTACTTCTCGCCTGCCGCGGAATTCAACCCCTACGTCCACACGTGGTCTCTGGGAGTCGAGGAGCAGTTCTATCTGATTTTTCCCGTGCTGCTTCTCCCATGGAGCCTGGGCGGTCGTAAGCGCTGGGCCTCCGTCGCGCTCTTCGGTCTCGGTGGGGCGGCCTCCCTCGTCGTTGCCTCGGGGCTGCTCGAGGACGCGGGGCGCGATGCCGAGGCGTTCTATCGGACGACGAGCCGTTTCTGGCAGCTCGCCGCGGGTGTTCTGCTCTACCAGGTCATCAGGCTCACGGGCCTTTCCCTCGGCACCCGGTCCCATGCGGGAGTGTGGGCACTAGCTCGCTCGGCCGGTATCGGCGTGTCGGCCGGGCTCGTCCTGCTCGGGCTCCTGTTTGCGCGCCCGGGCGGGACGCCCTGGCCCCACGGTCTCCTGCCGGTGCTCGGCACCGTCGGTCTGCTGGGTCTCGTGTACGTCGGCGGGCGAGACGGCTGGGTGGCGAGGACGCTGTCCCTCCCACCGGTGGTGGGCACGGGGCGCATTTCATACTCGCTGTATCTCTGGCACTGGCCTGTGTTCGTCCTCTTTCGTTGGACGACCGGACTCGACACGACCCTCGCGCGTGTGGCGGCCGTGTCGTTGGCGCTCTTGCTCGCGCTTCTGTCGTATCACTTGGTCGAGGGGCCGCTCCGGCATGCGCCCTCGCTCGTCCGGATGCCCGATCGCCGCTTCCTTGCTGCGGCGGTGCTGGTCATCCTCTCGTTGGGCGTCGCTTACCGCGGCACCTCGTGGCTCCGAGGTGGCTATTCGTTGAGCGTCGTCACACGCAATGCGACCGACTGGTACCCGTACCTAGGAGTCATAGACCCCTCGCTTCCCGGGTGCGCGGTCGACACACGCAGAAGTAACTCGACCACTGTGTTGTCGCGGGTCGCATGCGATCGACCTCCCACGGACGGGCGACGCCTCTTCGTCGCGGGCGACTCGCACGCCGCAGTTTACTCGGAGATGCTGAGGAGAGTGGTGCTCCAGAGTGGGCGGGAGGTGACACTCCTTTCCGTGACCGAGTGTCCAGAGCCTGGCCCAGGATCGCCGGAGCGGGACTGCCAGTCGTACGTCGAATACGCTCTCGCGGAAATCGCCGCGGGGGGAGGTGCGGGTGACGTGTTGTTCTTGCCGAGGTTACGCCTAGCCCGGTTGACGGAACAGTGGGCGCTGTTCGACGACGCCACGGCGGAGAGCGCGGTCTTCGACAGCGCCGCGCAGAGTGTGCGCGCGAGGGGAGAGACGCTCGCGCTCGCCGCACTGAGCCCGTTGGCCGAGCGCGGCGTGCGGATCATCTTCGAAGCGCCCAAGCCACTGTTTCGCGCGCCTGCGTTTCGTTGCTCGGACTGGTTCAATCGCGGGAACCCGATCTGCGAGCGGGGGCTGTCGATCGAGCGGGACTTTCTCCTGCGCTATCGCGCGCCGGTCATGGAGTCGCTGGAGCGACTCGCTGCGCAGCTTCCCGGGGCGAGCGTGTGGGATCCATTCCCGGTTCTCTGCCCGGGCGCCCACTGCGCTGCCGCCAGCGGGGGGCGGCCCTTGTTCTTCGACGGCGATCATCTGAGTGGCTACGGCAACCGGGTCCTCGTGCCCAGCTTCCTGGCGCACGTGGACGGTCTCTGACCGTCACTGTGCTGCATTCTGCGCGAGGTCGCCCCCCGCACATCACGGGCTCGTCACGATCTTGCCCGCAGCACCCACGGCGACGAATCGTGTGCCGCTCCACGCGACGCCCAAGAGCGCATCGCCGATGCCTGAGACTCGCGAGGTCCACGTGATGCCGTCCGGGCTGGTCAGCAGCGTGCCGACATTGCCCGCGACGACGAACTGGCTGCCGCTCCACGTGACGCTATAGAGACGCTCGGTGGTGCCCGCGACCCGCGGCGTCCACGTGATGCCGTCCGGGCTGGTCAGGATCGTCTCGTCTCCCAGAGTCACGAACCGCGTGCCGTTCCACGCGACATCGTTGAGCGATCCGGAGGCGCCCGAGCTCCGGACGGTCCAGGTGATGCCATCCGGGCTGGTCACCACGGTGCCTACCTGGCCCACGGCGACGAACTGGGTGCCGCTCCACGTGACGGCCAGGAGTTGGTTGACCGTGTTGGGGACCCGCGGCGTCCACGTGACACCGTCCGGGCTGGTCAGGATCAGGGCGGGGTTACCGCCAACGGACGGTCCGCCCACGGCGACGAACTGCGTACCGCCCCATGTGACGCCATCGAGTCGATTGGTCACGCCCGAAACCCGCGGCGTCCACGTGATGCCGTCCGGGCTGGTCAGGATCCTGCCGACGGTGCCGAACGAGCCACCCACCGCGACGAACTTCGAGCTACCCCAATCGACGTCTTCGAGCTGATTGGTCGTGCCCGAGGCGCGCTTCGTCCAGACGACGCCGTCCGGGCTGGTCAGGATCGAGTCCGGAGCACCAACGACGACGAACTGCGCGCCGCTCCAGGCTACCTCATTCAGTACGTTGGCGGTGCCGGAGACGCGGGGCGTCCAGGTCACGCCGACGGCCACGGGCGCCGCCACGTTGACCGTGCGTGTGACCTGCGCGGCCGCATTGCCTGCTGCGTCGCTGACGTTGTAGCTGACGGTGTAGGAGCCAACCACGGCGGTGTTCACCGGGTTCACCGTGGCGATGTTGGCGGTGAGGTTCCCGTCCACGTTGTCCGAGGCCGTGGCGCCCGCATCCGCATAGGCAGCGTTCTGCGTCACATCGACGGGACTGCTGCCCAGCCGCGTGATCACCGGGGCCGTCGTGTCGACGACGCCGGCGGGATCGCTGGAGGAGCAACCCGATGAGAGCATCACCGACGAGAGAGCTCACCAGACGGACATCTTCGCAGAGCACTTTATGATCGGTATCGCTTTGGCCAGGGAGCTTTGGTGAAAAATCGACTAGGAGGTTGCGGTGGTACAGTCCAGTTTGTCGGCGGGGTCAAGTTGCGCTCGCTCTCCTCACGGGCCGAACTGAAAGCCCGCCCTTAGAATCCAGGACCGTCTGAGGAGCACGTCCGCCCAGACCCCGTCGAGGTCCTCGATCGTGTACTCGACCGGCCGGCCGACGACCTCGATCACGAGTCCATTCGGGTCGGTGCCCGACGAAATCGAGAAGCCACCGCTGAAGTCCATGGCGGCCCCGAAGGCGTCGCCAGTGCTGAAACCACCGTGCGCGGCGAGCGTCACGCGAAAGGCGAGGTTACCGAGTGCGAACGTCGGCGTGAGCGGGTACATCCGACCGCCGATCAGCATGTCGAAGGCCGTGGCCTTGTCCGGGCCGCTCAGCTCTTTGAGATCCATCTCGCGATACTCCAGGCCCAGCTCGAGCTGAAGGTTGCTCTCCCTGGCCGATATCAGGCGCAGTCCGAAGCCGAGCTGCGGCGCGTCTGCGATCGTCTGGGCGCCCTGGTCGGCCCGCTGGGCACCCAGCGCCTCGAAGTAGACTCCGAGAAACGCGTACACGTCGCGATACGGTTCCTCGATGATGCGGACTGTGACGTCCTGGGCCGAGGCGGAGCTCATGGGCGCGATCATGAGCGGGATCGCGAGCGCGATGGCGCATACGGTGGGGACAAAACGTTGGGCCGCCGGAGGACCTCCTCGAGGGGTCGATGGGACTTGGTGTGCCGCCCCCGATCTACATGAACCCGGTGGGAGACGCCGCGCCCGCGTCAGTTGATCGGCAGCGCGAAGGCGATGATCTCGTCGTTGGTGACTTCCGACCCCGTCAGTCCGCCGCCGGTGCTCACCACCGTAACGTACTGCCGTCCATCGGCTCCCATGTACGTGATGGGCGTCGCCTCGATCGATGACAGCATCCTGATCTCCCAGAGCTTCTCGCCGGTCGCGGTCCTGAAGGCGCGGAACCTGAAATCATCCGTGCCGCCGACGAACGTGAGGCCGCTCGCGGTCAGGGTGACGCCGCCGGTGCTGGGGCGGCCCGTATCCTGCATGCCGGGAGGCAGCTGGTCGGAGACGCCGAGAGTCCTGCGATATGCGATGTCCCCCGTGTCCATGTTGACGGCGACGAGCTCGCCCCATGGCGTCGGCCCGCAGAGCAGTTTCCGGTCGCGATCGCCGAATCTGCGGAGGCCGGCGAGCGGCCCGGAGTTGGACCAGCTGCCGTCCTGCTGCTGAATGAGGCGCATCGGCTGGAACATGTTGGTGGTGTTCGAAACGAACAGATGGAGATCGGGATCGTATGCGGGACCCCAGTAGTTGATGCCGCCCGCCGGTCCCGGCGGGGAGATGCTGTAGCGGTTGACCGCGATCGGCATGTAGGGGCCGCCGAGCTTCATGTCGTTCTCGTCGACCATGCGCTCGCAGTAGGCCTGATGCTCCGGCTCGCCCTTGTAGAGGTTGTCGCGCGAGACGGTGTTCTGCGTCAGCGGCTCGGGCTTGACCGGAAACGGCTGCGTCCGAGAGGTCTCCTCACCGGGTAGATCGCTCTGCGGCACCGCGCGCTCCTCGATATCGAAGATCGGCTCGCCGGTGACGCGATTGAGCGTGAACAGCAGTCCAGTCTTGTTGACGATGAGGACCGCGGGAACCGTCTGCCCGTCCCTCTGCAGGTCGACCAGGAGCGGCGCCGACTGAGTGTCGTAGTCCCAGACATCGTGATGGACGACCTGGAAATGCCAGATGTACCTGCCGTTGCTCGCTCCGACCGCGACCACGGACGTCCCGAACAGATTGTCGCCGGAGCGATTGAGGCCGACGCGGTCATCGTTCGGGGCGCCGAGCGGCATGTAGAGGATGCCCCGCTCCTCATCGACGGACATGTATCCCCAGACGTTGACGCCCGACCGGTTCAACGCGCTGCCCGTGCCCCACGTGTCGTAGCCGAACTCCCCCGGACGCGGCACGGTATGGAACGTCCAGACCAGCTCGCCGGTCCTGGCGTCCCAGGCGCGCGTATCCCCCGCGGGTCCGGTTCCACCATCGGGGCCACGCATCCCTTCGCCCGTCCCCGCGCCCGTGATGATGAGATTCCGGTAGATGCTCGGAGCGGTCAGCAGCGAGTACCCGTCATTCATGCCGGTCTGCATGACCTCGGCCGTCCTGAGATTCACGATGCCGTTCTCACCGAAGCTGGTGTTGAGCGCGCCGTCCGAAGCCCTGATGGAGTACATCCCGCCCGAGAGCACCCCGAAGATGATCGAGGCCGGGTGGTCGGCGTCGCCCGGCCAATAGGCGATACCGCGCTTCGACGGCAGATCATTCTCGGGAAGCTGGAATTGCCATTTCTCCGCTCCCGTGGTGGCGTCCAGCGCGATGATGGCGCCGTACGGCGACCCGAGATACATCGTGTTGGCGATCACGAGCGGAATGGCTTCTTGTTCCCGCGGGAGGCCGGTGTAGTCGTCGGGCTTGAGATGAAAGCTCCAGGCCCGCTCGAGCGTGCCGACGTTTTCCGCGGTGATCTGGGTCAGCGGGCTGTAGCGGTTGGCGCTCGAGGCGTAGTTGGCGCTCGGCCAGTCCGTCGTGCCGCGCGGACGCTCCTGCGCGCTCACGGCAGGGCCTGCCACCGCAAGCGGGAGGAGGGCCATTCCCAAAGTCAGTTTCGAGACTGAGCCCGTCATTGTCTTGCTCCTGGTACGTTGGTCCAAGGCTACTGCGGCCGAGCGCCTACTTCGCGGCCAACCCCTGCGTGAGCTCGATGCGAGTCCCGAGCGGATCCACGATCACCGCCCTCCGCACGCCGAGACCCGGCACGTCCTGCGGCCCCACCTCGATCGTGACCCCCTCGCCTCGGAGCCGTCCAACGAACTGATCGAGATCGTGCACCTCCAAGCCGATCCGGTTGAGCGAACGGCCGGTGTTCGTCGGCCGCGCGCTCTGTGCGTTCGCAAAGTCGATTCGCGGGCACCGGTAGTCTCCCGCCTCCTGGCCGCACGCACCCGCTCCGGAGAACAGGCCCTCTCCTGGGAAGATGGCCGAGATGAAATTGCCCCGTGCAGAAGGCACGGCGCCGAAGGTGCGGGCGTACCAGCCTCGGACGTTTTCGCGATCTGGGACGAACATGTGGATGTGGTGGTGCGCGATCGGCACCGACAGGTCCGTCGCCTCGCTGAACTCGATCTTGACGCCGTCCGGGAAGGTGAACGTCACCTGCTTGTTCTCGGCGCTCTCCGAGAAGACCGGGACGCCCCGAGCCGTCAGCAGGTCCTTCGCGGCCAGGTAACTCGGCACGAGGAACCCCTGGTGATCCACGCTCGCGCCGTTGGAGCCCTCGCTCGGCTCTCCCCGCTCGAGAACGAGGAACACGCCAGGAAACCTCACGAGCTGCGCCGATCCGAACGGCACCACGCTCACGTGGAACAGATCTCGCCACAGGCTCGCGTGGACTTCAGGATCACGGACCGTGAGGTACACTGCAGAGATCGACACGCCGCCACCGTTCGCCGGTGCGAGCTGAGCAGAAAGCGCTGAGCCCCAGACTCCCAAAGCGGCCAGCGCGACCGATGCCGACGCGATCCTCCGAGCCCGTGATCCCATCCTCGCTCCTTCGACCTCGCGGTCGATCAAGGGCCTCCCGCACTCCGGCCGTCCACCTGACATGGCACCCACCGCGGGTGGTGTCAAGGAATGCGCCGCACGGCCCGCGTCAACACATAGTAGTCGCGGTCCACACCGAGGTCGGCCGCGTTCCCGAGCGACGTCGGGACACTCTGCCATGCCTCCGTCGGGCGGATCTTCGAGGCGGCGCCCGGCCCCAGCGTGACCTCCACCGGCATGTCGAACCCGGGCACCACGTCGGCCCACCGATACCAGAGCGTGCGACCCTCGAGCGCGACCTCGAGCACCGGGATGCGCGTGGTCCGTAGGTACTGGTCGAACACCTCGTCGAGCGCCAAGCCCGAAGCGCGCGCGATGTACTCCTCGATCTGAACGTTGGTCACGGTCTGCCGCGCGAAATCGCGCTGCAACCCCCGAAGAATCTCCCGCCACTCGGCATCATCGCCCACGAGCTGACGGATGGTGTGCAGCATGTTGCCGCCCTTGTAGTACATGTCGCCCGAGCCCTCGTCGTTGACGCCATACGCTCCCACGATGGGCCTGTCGTTCTCGACGAGCGCGCGTGTGCCGATCACGTAATCGGCGCCCGCCTCCCTGGAGCCAAGCTGGCATTCCGTGTAGAGGCTCTCCGCGTAGTTGGCGAAGCTCTCGTGAATCCAGAGATCGGCGTTGTCCTTGGCGGTCACGTGGTTGCCCCACCACTCGTGCGCGCTCTCATGGATGATGATGAAGTCCCACTCGAGCCCGCGCCCCGTGCCCGAGAGGTCGCGCCCGCGGTACCCGTTCTCGTATCCGTTGCCGTAGGCGATCGCGGTCTGATGCTCCATACCGAGGTGCGGCGTCTCCACGAGTTTGTATCCGTCCTCGTACCACGGGAACGGACCGAACCAGTCCTCGAAACAGCGCAGCATCGGCCGCACCTGAGTCCACTGCCGACGCGCCGCGGCTTCGTTCACCGCGAGCGGCCAGAAGTCCAGTGTCAGCGGGCCTGACGCGCCGGGGTACGTCTCCTGCCAATGGGCGTATCGTCCCGCGTTCACGGTGACGCTGTAGTTGTTGATCGGCGACGCGACGAACCACTCATAGGTCGTCGTGCCGTCCTCGTTCAGGGTGGTGCTCCGCAGTCGCCCGTTCGAGACGTCCGTCATCTGCGTCGGAATGCGAATGGCCACGCGCTGGCTGTCGGGCTCGTCGCCGAGGTAGTCCTTGCTCGGCCACCACACGCTCGCGCCCAGACCCTGGTTGGCGGTGGCGACCCAGGGGTTGCCGAGCGAGTCTTCCTGCCAGATGAAGCCCCCGTCCCAGGGCGGATTCACTGCGACGCGCGGCCGGCCGTGATAGTGCACCGTGACCGTCGGCGTCTCGCCCGGTCGCTGCGCCACGGGGAGTCGAGCGAAGAATGCGTTGCCGTCCCGTCGGTCGCTGAGCCGCTGACCGGCGAACACCATGCTGTCCACGACGAGGGGAACCTGGAGGTCGATCTGCATCTCCGAGCCGGGCTGGAGCACTCGGTACGTGATGGAGTTCTGTCCCGAGATGCTCGAGTCCTGCACGCTGATGGCCACGCGGAGGTCGTAGAACAGGACGTCCCACCAAGCCCGCGCCGGGCCATTCGAGCCACGCAGGGTGTCGGCGTGCGTGAAGGCGCGTGCTTCCTGTGCGTGCACCGGTGGTGAAGCGATGGCGAGAACGAGAACCGCGAGGACGGATGTGCTCGCTCGGCGAGTAGCCATACAGATCACCGCGTCACCCCCTCAGGGCAGCGTCACGAACCCCATACGTGCCCCGTTCTCGCGAACCCGCTGATCGAGCGCCAGGAACCCGAGGCCAGAGAGGGCGGACCGCGCCACCAGGGCACTCACTAGGTGGACAGCGTCCCAGGTGCGGTGCGCGGCGGCCCGACTCAACACGGCCCCATGATCGACGCGCTCAGCTTCTGAGATCAGCCCGGCGCTCCACGCCCGGACCGCACTGGATGCCGCGTATAGGAAGCGCGCCACGTCACGCTCGCTCGCCATCGAGAAGTTCCGTCCGTCGTCCCTCAGGAAGAATCCGGGGGCCCGGCCTGCAGAGCCGAAGGTCGTGCGGGGCCCCGGTCACCGCGCTGCCGCGGAGGGCCAGCTCCTCGAGCGCAGCGTCCGCGGCATCGGACTCGCCCGTCCCCACCAAACGCACGTAGTGCGACAGCTTGTCCTTGAACTCTCGGATGCCGACGGCTCTCATGCGTCCAGTGTATCCTCATGAGGCTACAGCGAACAATCCTTCAGAGCCGACGCCGGGCCGCTCGCCGCGCAGACGCCTCGATCGCTAGTTTGAGAGTGTGGCCTCCCTTTGACGAGAGATGATGACATGACCTGGATTTCGGACGGGGCCATGGGCTGCGACGGTCGGGCGCGGCACACCTGGCTCGCGCTCGCCTGTCGCGCACTCACCATTGGCGCCGTTTCCGCCTTGGTAGGGCCCCGCGATGCCCAGGCCCAGGAGGCTCGCGAGAGCTACCAGATGCCGGCGGTCAGGGTCGCCGACCGCCCCGAGGTTGACGGGGACCTCAGCGACGCCGTCTGGGAGAGCGCGGCGCTCATCGACGCGTTCGTGCAGCAGGAACCCACCGAGGGTGCGCCTGCGACCGAGCGCACGGAGGTCCGCGTCCTCTACACGGGAAGCAGCCTCTTCGTAGCAGTCCACGCCTTCGACTCCGAGCCCGACCTGGTCATCGCGACCGAGATGCGCCGTGACGGCAACCGCATCTTCGACGAGGACAACTTCGAGATCATCCTCGACACGTTCATGGACTCCAGGTCCGCGTACATGTTCGTGGTGACACCTCTCGGTGCCCAGCTGGACCAGCAGGTCTTCGACGAGGGAGGCCGCGACCGGCGCGGGAGCGCGCTCGCCGTCAACCGTGACTGGGACGGCGTCTGGTCTGTCTCGGCACACCGGACGGCGGACGGCTGGGTGGCCGAGATCGAGATCCCGATGGTCACGCTGCGCTTCCCCGACTCCGATCCCCAGTCGTGGGGGATCAACTTCATGCGCGACATCCGGCGCAAGAACGAGCAGGTGTTTTGGGCGCCGATCCCGCGCGAGTTCAGCCTTACGAGGGTCAGCCTGGCGGGGAGTCTTACGGACCTCGCGTCGCTCGACCGCGGGCTCGACCTGCGCATCAAGCCGTACGTGACCGGGGGAGGGCGCTACAAGTTCCAATCGGGCATCGACGACGTCAGGTCGCCGGACGGCGACGTGGGGCTCGACGTGAAGTACGGGGTGACGCCCAGCCTCAACCTGGACCTCACGGTCAACACGGACTTCTCCCAGGCCGAGGTCGACAACGAGCAGGTCAACCTGACGCGCTTCGCGCTGTTCTTCCCCGAGAAGCGCGAGTTCTTCCTCGAGAACGCGAACCAGTTCAACGTGGGGACGCCGAACAGCCTCGGCAGGATCGCAGACCTGTTCTTCAGCCGCCGCATCGGTCTCACCCCCGCGGGGACCCGGGTGCCGATCCTGGGTGGAGCGCGCCTCACGGGGAAGGTGGGGAGCAACAACATCGCCCTGATGGACATCCAGACCCGCGAGGCGTTCGGACAGTCCGGCGACAATTTCCTGGTGGCGCGCTACAGCCGTGACATCTTCGGCGTCTCGGAGATCGGCGCTCTCGTCATCAATAAGCAGGCCGACAACGGCGGGCACTACAACCGCACGCTCGCGGCGAACATGAACCTCGTGCCGACCGCCGCCCTCACGATCGATGGCTTCATCGCGGGCACCGACACCAAGGGCGTAGGAGGCGGTGAGCTCGCCGGCCACCTGCGCGCGGGGTGGCTCGACCAGTCGTGGAGGATCTACGCCGAGTACGAGGACTTCGGCGACAGCTTCAACCCCGAGGTCGGCTTCGTGCCGCGAGTGGGCATGCGCCGCTCCAAGATCCACTTCGAGCGCAATCCGCGGCCGGACTTCTTGGGCATCCGCATGATGGAGCCGATGACGTACCTCGAGTACATCACGGACCGCACCGGGCGGATGGTGACGCGCAATTGGCACTTCATGCTGGGCACCATCTTCGACAACGGCGCGTACCTGGTGGTGCGGCACAACAACCATTTCGATCGCATCGACGACCCGTTCCGGGTCGGCGGCGTCACGGTCGATCCGGGTGACTACCGGTTCCACGACACGAGCATCTCATTCAACAGCGATCAGTCGCGCCGCTTCTACTATCGACTCAACGTGCAGCCGGCGACGTTCTACGGTGGCGATCGAACCGACTACTCCGCCGATATCGGCTTCCGTTTGACGAGCCAGCTCGCCGCCGGTGCCGGGTTCTCGAGGAACGACGTATCGATCCCGAATGGCGATTTCGTCGCGGACATCGGCTCGTTCCAGGTCGACTACGCGTTCTCTCCCACGACCTCCCTGCGGAGTCTCACGCAGTACAACTCGCTGTCCGAGCAGTTGAGCACGAGCGCGCGGCTCCGCTACATCTTCCGACCCGGCAGCGACATCTACGTCGTGTACGACGAGGTGCGCAGGGACACGACGATTCCGCTGGACCCATTCGTGAACGAGTTCCGCGATCGCCAGCTCGTCATCAAGATGACCTACCTGCTCTCGTTCTGATCGGACGCGAGGCTAGGGGTAGAGGTCGCCTCTGATCTCGGTCATGTCCATGCGATTCACTTCGTCGATGATCTTGGCGAAGGCCTGCACCGTGTTCTGTAGCCCCGTTGCGGGCACGAGCTCAGGTGTGTCCATCGACGTGTGATAGAAGGTGTGGTCGATGATGTGTAGGCTCGGGGCCACGGGCGGGAACGCCCCTAGCTCCCCTCCGGGGTTGTTCTCGGGAGCGGCGTAGGTCGCCACTCCGAAGTCACGCCAGGTCTGCCGCACCATGTCGCGGAAGCGGTCGGTGCCGCTCGCGTACCACCGCCGCGCGCTGACCGTATTCGAGTAGACGAGTCCGTCGGGGCCGGCGTATCCTCGGCTGCCGCTGCCCGGGCTCGCAATGTAGGTCTGCGTCTGGGACAGGTGCTCCATGTTGATGACGACCGCGGTCCGGTCGAGCTCGGGACGCATCGCCTCCACCATCCAGAAGCTGCCGGTGGGGGTGCCGTTCAGTCCGGGGACCTCGTGGTGACAGCATATGCCGGCGAAGATGATGTTCCGTCTGCGCTCGGCCTGCGGCACGGCGGCGAAGTACTCGGCCAAGGCCACCATCCCGGCGACGCCCGAGGCGTTGTCGAGGGCGCCTTGGAAGAAGGCGTCGAAGTGCGCGACGATCACGATGTTCTCGTCCGTGGTGCCGGGCAGCATCCCGTAGACGTCACCAGAGCGGAGCCCCGGCACGTGCTCCACGTTCGCGCGTAGGTGCAGCGTGGGACGCTGGCCCCGTCCGATCATCCCCTCCACGAGATCCCCGTCGTGGAGACCCACCATGAAGGCCGGCACTGGGTAGACGTTGCCCATAGGCTGCACCTCAGGATTCCCCTGGATGCCGAAGACCCATACGATCGCGGCCGCTCCGCGCTCCACCGCGCGGGCTGCGCCGGGGTGCCCCGAATGCCCACGCGCGGTCGGGCGGGGCATCGCGATGACGAACGCGGCCTTGCCGCGCACGTCGCGTCCGATGAAGTCGCTCTCGGCTCCGAGTCCTAGCCAGACCGGCTCCAGGTCCAAGCCTTCCGGCGGTGTGCCTATCCCGTCGTACGGCAGGTTCGCCGACTCGAGCTCGACGGTCCGGCCTTCCGCGGTGACGGACAGCTCCCACGACTGGGGCACCCACTGCGGATCCAGATCGTACATCTGGTCGTGAACGTTCTGGACCCCGGCGCGTCGGAGCTGGCTGCCGATCCACTCGCGCACGCGGTCGTGGTACGGTTGCCCGGCGATCAGCCCCCAGTATTGATGCCCGTCGTCCCGACTACGCCGTGCGATCGCGACGATCTCCTCGACGTGACCCTTGATCCGATACCCGTCGATCCGCTCGTAGCGCTCTTCCCCGGGCGGCAGCCGCCACCACAGGTACTCCGCTTCCTGCATGGGCCGATTCGGATTCGCTGCGTCCTGCGCGCTGAGAAGGTTCACTCCACACAGCAGGAGCGCGCTCGCCGCCGTCGCGATCCTCATAATGCCACGATGCCATCCGCTGGCCCGGTTCATTGGCTACTCCTCCATGTGCTGTGTGCGATGATATTCGCGACGCCGTGGGAGACGCCGAGCACTACGGCAGCGTCAACGCTACGAGCGAGCCTGGAAAGTCCCCGTGGATGCTCCCGATCTGCACCACGATGTACTGCTTGCCTTCATGCATGTACGTCATCATCCCGTACTGGCCGGGGGCCGGAAGCGGGACGCTCGCGAGGATCTCGCCGGTCCGCTTGTCGCGGGCATGGAGCTCCAGAGGGGCGTCGGGAGGGACCAGAGCGCCGCCCTGGCTCAGCGCCCTGGTCTGGACCAGGAGGTCGCCCATGACCATCTGGATCGACCAGCCGGCTCCCCCCGAGTTGGGAATCGTCAGCCCCGCCAGCCGAGGGTTGTTCCGGATCCGTTCGAGAGTCTCGCCGACCGGCAGCGACCAGATCCGCTCGCCCGTGTTCATCTGGTAGGCGGAGAGCTGGTTGTCCATGGGCTTCCAGAGCCGCAGGCCGTCGATCGTGGGTAGGCCCCCTCCACCGCCGGGCAGCCACGCGGCCACCGTGGTACCCGTGGTCGGCGTGGTGTTGGGGAGGGCACCGTCCACAGGCGTGGCGTAGTTCGGGTCGTCCACGTCCACCCCGCCCGTGGGCTCCATGAACCCGGGGGCGCTGCAGTTCCGGCTGTGCGACGCGTACATCATGCCCGTGGTGGGATCCGCGACCGGCGGATGGGGGATGACGTTCCCTGCCCCCTGGCACCCCACGTTGTTGACGTAGTCGTTGCCGTGATTGATGGGAAGCGGAGGCACGTAGAGGCCCCCGACCCGATATCGACTGAGGATCTCCAGGGCCTGCTGCTTGAGCTCGGGCGTGTAGTCGATGACGAACTCCTCCGTCAGCCCGCTCAACACGATCGGGTCCACCGGTTCCGGCCGGGTCGGGTAAGGCTGAGTGGGTGCCGTGTAGTTGCCTGGGACCTGCGTCTGCATGACCGGGCGTTCCACGATCGGCCAGATCGGCTCACCGGTCTCTCGGTTGAACGCGAAGATGAGGCCTTGCTTCGTGTTCTGGATCAGCGCAGGGATCCGTCGTCCGTCCACCGTGAGGTCCATCAGCATGGGTGGGGTAGGGAGGTCGTAGTTCCACTGGTCGCTGTGGTGGATCTGGAAGTGCCACCGCCGCTCGCCCGTCCGCACGTCCAACGCGATGACGCTGCCGCCGAAGAGGTTGTGGCCCGGGCGGTGCCCGGCGTACGACTGGATGGTCGACGCGTTGGTCACGAGGTACACGAGCCCGAGCGCTGGATCGGCGGACGCCGGAGCCCACGACGCCATGTTCCCCGAGTAAGTCCAGGCATCATTCTCCCACGTCTCGTGGCCGAACTCGCCCGGCCTCGGGATGATGTGGAACTTCCACAGGAACGATCCGGTCCTTGCGTCGAAGCCCATGATGTCGCCGGGGACGTTCTCGATCCGGGTCTGGCCGTAGGCCGGCTCGTGGCCCACGAGCGCCACGACCACGCCGTTCACCACGATCGGCGGCGCCGAGCTCGTGACCATCCCGAGCTCGCGGGGAATCCCGTAGTCTGGGTCGTAGGTTCCGCCTCCGGCCTGATAGTCTCGCCACCGGCCCCAGTCCCCAACCAGGTCCGGAATCAGATCGACGACCCCCGACCGGGAAAAGCCGTCCAGTGCTACCGGCGCGCCCCAATTCTCCAGCGGTAGGCCGGTCTTGGCGTCGAGCGCCCAGAGGAAGAAGGCGGGCGTCGTGATGAAGATCACTCCCCGCCCGTCCACCTCGGCGTAGGCGACACCTTTCCCGTACGCCTGCCTCGGAGAGCGCTGGTGCCTGACGGTCTCGGGCTCGCGGAAGGTCCACAGCGTCTCGCCCGTGGCGGGGTCGATCGCCACCACCTGCCGGCGCGGCGTGGCCACCGTGTAGAGTATCCCATCGACGTAGATCGGGGTGGAGCGCGAGAAGTAGTCGACGTTGGGACCGAAGTTGTCGCCCCTCCAGATCCACGCCTGCTGGAGGTCCGCGAAGTTGTCCGCGTTGATCTGCGTCAGCGGCGAGGAGCGGGTATGCCCTGCGTCTCCGCCCAAATAGCGCCACTCGCCGTTTTCCGTCCCTGGCAAGCGCTGAGCGAGGGCGGGCGTGGCTGTCCCCACGAAGACCGCGACGGCGAGGCCGAGGCAGTGCAAGACGGTACCCCTCGGCCTCCCCGCCTCGGTCGACGTCAGTTCCATTGGCGCAACTGCTGTCCCACCAACTTGGCTGGATCGGCGCCCGGCCGCGGGACGAATTTCTGAACGCGGCCCGCGAAGACTTCTGCGATGTAGAGGTTGCCGTTCTGGTCGGTCGTGAGCGAGTGCGGGCCATTGAAGTGACCGTACTCGTTTCCCGGCGTTCCCCAACCGTAGAGGTAGTTTCCGTCCAGATCGAACTTGAGGACTCGACCGGTTCCGCCGTCCGCGACCCAAACGAATTCCTCCCCCGACGGTTCGGTCATGATCTCGATCGTGTACGGCAGCGATTCCCCGCGGGGCCCCGTCGGGAACATGAACTGGAACTGCCCGTTCTCGTCGAACACCTGGATCCGGGCGTGCGCACGATCCGAGACGTAGAGCAACCGGTTGCTGCCGATCGCTATCGCATGGACCGTGTCGAACTCGTAAGGACCCGGATTGTTAGGATCGGCCGGTGCCTGGCCCCAATCCATGATGAAGTTGTCGTTCGCGTCGTACTTCGCCACCCGGGTTCCAACGTAGCCGTCACTGATGAAGTACGTGCCGTCCGGGAGCCACGCGATGTCCGTCGGACGCGAGAAGTTGTTCGGCCCGCGTCCGGGCACGCCCTGCTCTCCGTGCGTGAGCAAGAGCTCCCCGTCATAGGTGAACTTGTGGATCTGGTGGAGGTTGTCGTCCACGATCCAGATGTGCTTCTCGGGATCGTACGGGCTGATCTTGATCTTGTGGGGTCCTCGCCCGCCGCGTACGTCGAAGAGCTTGTCATGCTGCGGCCAGTACTCGACCAGGTCGCCGTTGGAGTTCACGGCGATGATGACGTGCACGTAGCGCCGCTCGTACCCGCGACTGCCGTCGTCGTCGGTGGGTGGAGCGTTCCCCCGGAACGGATCGATCAGGGCGTACGGCGTCCACGGCGCATTGCCGGCAGGCAGAGGCAGCTCACCCCGCGTGGCGATCCAGATCTTGTCAGGGCTCTCGGCGAAGACCGCCCCCTGGGATCCCCACGTCCAGCCCGCGTGCGAGTGCGCGTCGTCCGGCAGACCGTTCGGCCACGCCTCTGGCCGGAGGTAATGGCCGTAGAGCTCCTGGCCATCGTGGACCAGCGCGCCAGCCATGGCGCCGCTCATGCCCTCGGTTGCGGATGCGGACTCCTGCGGCTCGCATCCGGCAGCGGCGAGGGCTCCGACGAGCGCGAACGCGGTCAAGAACCTGTGAGATGTCGAATTCGTGGGCATGAGATCCTCCTTGTCGGTCAGCTCAACCAAGCATGAGAATTGACGCTCCTCGCCGCCCGCGCCAGGTGAGGGGGCGGATGCCCCCGCGCTGCGCCAGGACCGGCTCAGTCGGCGACGCCCTCCGGCTCGCTCCTTGGCTCGAGGCTCGCCATCTCCGCGGCCAGCATGGTCTCGCCGGCGTGTTGCGGCACGCCGAGCGAGAAGTCGATGCGCGGGAGGAAGGCACTGGCGACCAGTGCGGCCGCAGCCATAGCGGTCCCGGCCCAGAACACCGACCGCAGCGCTTCGGCCAGGCTCTCCCGGCCGGCCGCGTCGAGCGGTCCGCCGGCTTGCCCGACCGACGTGAGCGCGGTCTCCACCGCACCGCTGGTGAGCCCTCGCGCCAGCAACGCACCCATCACGGCGACGCCGACCGCCGATCCGACGCTTCGAGAAAACTGATTGAGCGAGGTCGCCAGTCCGAGCTGCGAACGCTCGACGCCGTGCTGCACGGCCAGAAGCAGCGAGAGCAACGACAGACCGAGCCCGCAGCCGAGCACCACCAACGCGACGACGAGCATCGTGCTCGTCGTGTCGACGCTCAGGCGGGTCAGCATCGCATAACCGACGACGAGCAGGGCCACGCCGGTCGTGGTCGTGAGCCGATAACTGACATGACCCAGCAAACGAGCGCTGAGAACGGACGTCGCCACCCATCCAAGGAACAGTGGGGTGAGCGCCTGCCCGGCCGAGGTCGCTGTGCCGCCCAGCACCTCCTGGACGAACAGCGGAACGAATGCGATCGCACCGAACATGGAGGTGCCGACCAGAAATACCACGAGCAGCGAGCGGCTGACGAGCGGGTTGCGAAGCAGATCCAGCGGGAGGATCGGCTCCTCGGCGCGCCTCTCGACGATCACGAAAGCCACCGTCATCACTGCGGTCGCGAGTACCCACACGCCCAACATCGAGCTCGTGGCGCTCAACGCCAACAACAGCGCTGTCACGCCGCTGAACAGGAGAGCGGCGCCGAGCCAGTCGACGCGCACGCTCGGCTGGCGTGCCGCCGCCGGATAACCGAGCGCGAGTACCGCCGAGGCGACCAGCCCCAGCGGCAGGTTCAGGAAGAACACCCATCGCCAGGAGAATTCGTCGGTGATGTATCCCCCCACGAGCGGACCCCCAATCGACGCCACGCCCCAGACGCCGCTGAAGAGCGCCTGTACGCCGGCGCGCTCCCTGAGCGTGTAGAGCTCTCCGACGATCGTCATGCTCAGCGGGATCACCGCTCCCGCACCGAGCCCCTGGATCGCACGAAACACGATCAACTGCGTCATCGACCCCGCCGCGCCGGAAAGCGCCGAGCCGAGCACGAACACGCCGATGCCCGTGAGATAGAGCTTGCGATGCCCGTAGAGATCCGAGAGGCGCCCCCAGATCGGAACCGACGCGGTGGAGGTGAGGAGATACGCCGAGAACACCCAGCTGTAGTGAGCCAGGCCGCCGAGCGTCGCGACGACGGTCGGAATGGCCGTGCTGACGACGGTGGCCTCGAGCGCGCCGAGGCTCATCCCCAGGAGCAGTCCCGCCGTGATGACCCTGCGGCGTGCAAGGCTGAGGGGGGGATGCGACCCGCCCACGCTCAACTTCAGGACCGACCCTCCGCGTCACATGCGGCAGCCCAGCGCGCACCCATCGACTCACGATCGACCTTCTGACCGCGCAGGTAGACCTGAGAGATCCGCCGCGTGTTGCGGATGTCGTCGAGCGGGTTGGCATCGAGCACGATGAAGTCTGCGCCTTTGCCGGCGGCGATGGTCCCGAGCCGATCATCCACGCCGATGAATTTGGCGGTGGCGCTCGTCGCCGACTCGATCGCCTCAGCGGGCGTCATCCCGAGCCAGTTCACGAACGCCTCCATCTCCATGTGGCTGCCCCATCCGATCGGTCGCCGGCCCCCCGCATCGTGGCTTCCCATCAGGATCGTGGCGCCGGCGGCGCGGACCCGCACCGTGTTCTGTGCCCACAGGCCTCCATCACGAGGCGCGGGCTCCTGTCGCTCGAACGACCGCCCCCATTCCTCCAGGAAGGGCCGGCACTTGAGCGTGCCGAGGAGCGGATCGTCGAGCCAAGCCGGCCGCTCGCCCGGGGCCCGCGGCGCGCTCCCGCCGTCCAGCTGAGACGTCAGCGCGGGGACGTTCACGAAGCCTGGCCGCTCCCTGATCATGGCGAGCAGCTCATCGTCGATGGGCAGGTCTTCGACCGTGTGCGTGACCGCATCGACGCCCTCGCGGATCACGCCTTTCCAGTCGTGGACCGTCTTCACGTGCGCGATGGTGCGAAGCCCGAGTCGATGCGCCTCCAGAATGGCGGCCCCGTAGACCGCCGACGTCATGTAGGCCGGCTCCTCGCTCTGCGGGTCGTCGAAGCCCCAGCGGTCCTCGATCCAGAGCTTGATGAGCGTCACGCGCTGGGCCGCCAACTCGCGAACGGCGGCCTCGGCGATCCAGGGACTCACCGCGGGATAGAAGCTCGTGCTCCGGGGATTCCCGGTGCCGGGCCAGGCCAACCCCCTGCCGACCGTGAAGTACCGAGAGCCGGTGAAGCCGTCTCCTTCCGACGCGTCGCGCAGGTCGACGAAGCTCTTCGGATCGTCGGCGTAACGGGCATCGATGAACTTCGGCATGTCGCTGCCGAGGCTGTACGTGAGCGCGTGACCGGTGTATGCGAATCGATCCAGGTGATCCAGGATGCGATCCAGCGTGAAGTCGTCCTGGATCTCCGTGTCCGTGACCTCGTCGTAGTACCCGACGTGGCTGTGGGGGTCGACGATCGCGGGCATGACGGTCTTCCCCGCGAGATCGACGACAGCCGCGCCTGCCGGGACCTCCAAATCACCCGTCCGACCGACGCTGAGGATCCTGTTTCCTTGGATGACGAAGGCCGAGTTCTCGATGGGCGCGCTGCCGTCGCCCACGATGAGTCGGGCGCCTGCGAAGACGGTGACGCCCCCCTCGTCCTGCGCGGATCGAGGTGCCTCCGCCCCGCCCCGACACGAGGAGGCCGCGAGGAGCGCGAGGCATAGAGCCGCGGGTGAAATACGCGATGTCTTCTGCATGGCGGCGTCCGGGGCGTCCTTCCTACCTGAGGCCCAAGGCGGTCCGCAGTTGATTCGCAGTCATGTTGGTCACGTACACCGGAGTGCCCTGATCGAACTCCCGGGCACGAACGAGCGGCCCGACGATGACCGGGTCGAAGCCCGCATCGACGACGAGCTCCGCCGCCGTTCGGAGGGCGTCCTGGTCGTCACCCGCAACCGGAATCCCGACCTTCTCGCCCGCGCGGTGGGCTTCCTGCTCTACCGACTGGTAGTTGATCGCGTTGAACGCGCGCGCGAGTCGGACACCGGGGAAGTACTCCGCGGAGGCGACGCCGGCCCCCTTGCGTAGTGCCTCCTCGGCCATGGGTCCGTCGCGGCGAGGGTAAGGGTTGCTGCAGTCGATGACGACTTTGCCCTGCATCAGGGGCGCGTAGTCCGTGCCCGCTTGGGGGAGCGCCGCATACGGTAGGGCGATGAACACCACTTCGCCGAAACGGGCGGCATCCGCCGGAAGGCCCGCGCGCGCCCTCGGGCCGGCGCGCTCCACCAGTTCCGCCAGTTCCTCGGGATGGCGCGAGGAGAAGAGAACCTCGTGGCCGGCCTTCGCCCACTGCAGGCCCACAGCCCCTCCGATCCGGCCCGAGCCGATGATCCCGATCCTCATGGTGCCGGCCCGAGCCGCAGTGGCCCCGAGCCGCTGCGCCCACAGCATCGGAGCGAACAGCAGCCCGCTGGCCGGTACCCCCACCCTCACGAGAAAATCTCGACGCGATGCCCCGAGTTCCGTCATGTCCCCCCTCCTTGTCCGCGTGCCACCGAGAACGCTCGTGCTGAGAGGTATGATGGCGTGACGGGCGGGGCAACGTCGAGTCTGCGGGGGTGGCCGCGTCCTCGCACGGCGGTCGGGAGGGAAGTAGCATGCACGAATGGATAGGTCGGTCTCGCCAGGGAGATCCCAGATGAGCGTTGCCCGTAGGTTCGCCGTCGGTGCCCTCGTGGCGATGCTCGTATCCGCCAACGCCTGCGCTCGAGATCCGGAGGCGCGAGGGCCCGATGCAGCGGCTGCGGCGGCGGCAGGCGATGCGCCGCAGTTCGACTACGACCCCACATGGCCGAAGCTTCCGCTTCCGAACGAGTGGATCCTCGGCGAGGTCGGGGGCGTCGATGTGGACGCCCAGGGCCACGTCTGGGTCATCCAGCGACCCTGGACCGTGTTCGGCCGCGAGCTCGCGGCGGTGACGGGGGAGGCACAGTGCTGCAGACCGGCACCTTCGATCATCGAGTTCGACCAGGAGGGCAACGTCGTGCAGGCATGGCCGCAGCTCGAGGGCTTCCATGCGGAGCCAGGAACTCCCGCCGGCCAAGGGTTCGCGATCGGCGGCCGCGGGGAGGACCTGTGGCAGAGCGCGGCCGGCGCAGGCGATGTGTGGGGTTCCGACCGAAGAGAGCACACCGTCTACGTGGATCACAACGACTTCGTTTGGGTCACCTTCGACGAAGCTCACGTCATCTACAAGTTCACCCGAGACGGCCGCCATGTGCTCACGATCGGCCGAAAAGGCGTGAACAACGGGAGCAACGATACCACCACACTCGGCCGGCCGGCGGGACTGACCGTGGATCCCGAAACCAACGAGCTCTACGTCTCCGACGGCTACGACAACAAGCGCGTGATCGTGTTCGACGCCGAGACAGGGGAGTACCGGCGCCACTGGGGCGCGTACGGAAACGTGCCGGACGACGACCTGGACCTCGGGCCCTACGACCCGGCCGCGCCCGCGCAGCAGTTCCGCGGTCCGGTGCACGGCATCGACCTCTCGCGTGACGGACTGATCTACGTGGCTGACCGGAGCGGCGACCGCATCCAGGTATTTCGCAAGAACGGTGCGTTCGTGCAGGAGGGCTTGGTCGCGCCGCAGACGCGAGACCTGGGGACTGCGTACGGCGTCGTGGTGTCTCCCGACCAGGGCTGGCTCTACGTCAACGACGGCTCCAACAACAAGATCTGGATCCTTCGCCGCGAGAACCTGGAGACCGTGGGAAACCTGAGCTCCTATGGTCGCAACGGCGGCCAGATCATGTCGGGGCACAGCATGGCGGTGGACCCGCAGGGCAACATCTACGTCGGCGAGACCAGGGGGAGACGCGTGCAACGGTGGATCCTTCGAGGCGGCGCGTAATGGCGCGTCCACGCGTAGCCCGCCCGGCCTGGGCTCGAGCAACCTCCGCGCTGCTCGTGTGCGCGGCGTCGCTGGCGATCGCTTCTCCGGCCGCGACCCAGTCCAGTCGCTACCGCCAAGTCGACGCGCCGCAGCCCCCGCCCGAGCTGAACGGGGGACGTTGGGGCGAGATGATCCAAGTGCGGGTCGGTCCCCAGGACCATGTGTATGTCCTCCACCGCTGTTTCAAGGTCGTGCTGGGAGATCCCGGCGTGGCCCCGGGACACTCGGACGGCCTGACCGCCGATTGTCTCGGAAGGTGGGCCGTCCATCCGCCGATCCTTGAGTTCGACGCCTCGGGGGCGTTCGTTGGCAGCTACGGGACGGGGCTCGTCGGACGACCGCACGGGTTCGCGGTGGACCACGAGGGAAACATGTGGGTGACGGATGCCGCCCTGGTTCCCGGGGAGATGGGCTCCGTGGTGATCAAGCTCAGTCCCGCGGGTGAGCTGCTCATGACTCTCGGCACTCAGGGAGTCACCGGGCGAGGGACCGACACGTTCGACCGCCCGAGCGGCGTGGCCGTCGCCCCCACGGGCGAGATCTTCGTCACCGACGGCGAGGCATCCAACGACCGCATCGTCAAGTTCTCGAGCGAGGGCCGCTACCTCACCGAGTGGGGTACCTCGGGATCGGGGCCGGGCCAGTTCGACAACCCCCACGACATCGTGATCGACGCGCGTGGACGCGTGTTCGTCGCAGATCGTGGAAACGGCCGCATCCAGATCTTCGACGCGAACGGGAGGTTCCTCGACCAGTGGACGGGCTTCGGTCGTCCCAGTGGCATCTTCCTCAACCGGCAGACGGACGTGCTCTACTCGACCGACTCCCAGTCGAACTCCGGAAACAACCCCGGCGTGCGGAGGGGGATCTACGTCGGGAGCGCGCTCACGGGTGAAGTCACCGACTTCATTCCCGATCCCGATATCGACCTGGCGGACCGGACTCGAATCTCGGGCGCGTCCGGCATCGCGGCCAACTCGACCGACACGGTCATCTATGCCGCGGACGTCGCGCCCTATCAGCTGCGGGTGTACATGCGGCGGTAGGCCACGCGCGTGTTCGCTCCCCGCCCTCGTCTTATTCGTTAGTCGCGCCCCCTAGCCCCGAGTTGACAGGCGTCATCCCCAGGCGTACTACCATGCGTGTCAGTAGTTGATATGTCATTTCTTTAATCCGGGAGGATGCATGAGAAGGTCCTTTGTACGAACGGTAGGCACGCTCGTGGTAGTTGGGCGCGATCGTCGCCTGTGAGGGCGATGTCGGGCCCACGGGACCGGCGGGCGCGACGGGTTCGACGGGTTCGACGGGTTCGACGGGGCCCACCGGACCGACGGGTTCGTCGACCTTCACGGCGACCCTGAACGCAGCGAACGAGTTTCCCACGAACGCGAGCACCGCAACGGGGAGCATCACCCTGGTGGTGGTCGGGCAGCTCGTGCTCTACAAGCTCGACGTGACGGGCATCAGCAACCCGTCGGCCGCGCACATCCATGGCCCGGCGTTGGCGGGTGCCAATGCTGGCGTGCGCCTGAATCTGTGCGGCGCCGGCACCTCGCCGGCGTGCGCCACCGGCGCGCCCTTCACGGGGGTTCTCGCGTCGAGCTTCGCCAACGGGGTGTCGGGGATCACCTTCGACTCGTTGGTGGTTCTGCTGCGTAACGGGAACGCGTACGTCAATGTACACACGCAAGACGTGACGAATTCCGCCAACAACACTCCCGGCGACTTGCCTGGCGGTGAGATCCGCGGGCAGATCGCAGTCGTGCCGTAGCAAGCCTTCGGGTTTGGACGTGTTCAAGCGATGCCCTCGTGCTATCGCCGCCGCACTGCTCGTGGTCGGGTGCGGCGGCGATGGGGTCATTGAGCCTCCTCCAGCGGTCGGGGAGGCCACGCAGCTCGTGAAAGGCAGTGGGGACCTGCAGGTCTGGTTCTTCAACAATCCATTGCTCGCTCCGTACCGCGTCATCGCTCGCGACGCCAACGGGCAGGCCGTGGCGGGCGTGTCGGTGACGTGGGCCGTGACGTCCGGCGCGGGCTCGCTCGACGTGCCGGTGACCGTGACCGGCTCCGATGGCGCTGCCGCGGTGACGCACTCCCTCGGCCCGGCAGCCGCGTCCCAATCGGTAAGCGCGAGCGCCACCGGCCTGACGTCGGTCGAGTTCGTGGCGACGGCCGCGAGTGCTCCCACCGCGGTGGCCGTGAGGGTGGGAAGCGACACCTTCGTTCCGCGAGACGTAGTCGTCCAGGTGAACGGCACGGTCACGTGGACTTGGAATCCAAGCGGAATCACTCACAACATCATCTACACGAGCGGCCCGACGCCCCGTCCAGCTGACTCGCCCACAAAGAACTCCGGCACGCACGCCAACACGTATCCGGTGGCCGCTCGATATCACTACACGTGCACCATCCACGCGGGCATGGAGGGCAGCGTCACGGTGGTCAACTGAGGCTCCGAGCTCTCCTGCCGGCATCTGGGAGAGCCTTCAGGAAATCGTGACCCAGGCGTAGCTTCCGATCGATCACTCCGTCGGGAGCCTCCATTCACTTGCGCCACACTTTCGCCCGTTCGACCGCCGGAGCGGCCATCGTCCTAGCGGCAGCACTCTTGGTGTTGCCCCGGCATGCGCAGGCGCAGGTGAGGCCCGTTCCCGTCCGGGCGGTCAGAGTCACCGAGCCCCACCGCGTCGACGGGGTGCTCGACGAGGCGATCTACCAGACGACGCTCCCGATCACGGGCTTCATCCAGACCCTGCCGAACGAGGGAGGCGAGCCCAGCGAAAAGACCGAGGCCTGGGTCGCGTTCGACGACGACAACGTGTACGTGTCCGCGCGCGTCTGGGACTCGGGGGGCGAGAGTGCGTGGATCGCGAACGAGATGAGGCGCGACGCCCAGCAGCTCCGGGTCAACGACAACTTCGGTGTCTACCTCGACACCAACTACGATCGGCGCAACTCGGTGGGCTTCTACGTGAATGCCCTGGGCGGTTTCACCGACCAGCAGATCATGAACGAGGGGAACCCCAACCGCGACTGGAACCCCGTCACCGACATCCGCACGGGCCGCTTCGAGGGTGGATGGACGGTGGAGATGGCGATCCCCTTCCGCACGCTTCGGTATCGCTCGGGTACGGAGCAGGTCTGGGGCATCCAACTCCGTCGCTCGGTCGCGCGACGGAACGAGTGGAACTACCTCACCGCCGTTCCGATCTCGGCGGCCGGGACCAACGGATCCCAGGGCACCTTCCGCGTCTCCATGTACGCGACACTCGTCGGCATCGAGGCGCCGCCCCCGGGGATGAACCTCGAGATCAAACCGTATGCGATCTCCGGGGTGCGCACGGACCTCGCCGCAGTCCCCGAGATCTCGAATGACGGCCACGCCGACGCGGGGCTGGACGTGAAGTACGGCGTCACGCAGAACCTGACGGCGGACTTCACCTTCAATCCGGACTTCGCGCAGGTCGAGGCGGACGAGCAGCAGGTCAACCTTACCCGGTTCAGCCTCTTCTTCCCGGAGAAGCGGGAGTTCTTTCTCGAGGGCGCGGGGATTTTCAACTTCGGCGTCGGCGGCCGGACCGGGGGAGGCGGTGGTGGGGGGGGCGAAGGAGGGGGAGGAGGAGGCACCGCGCCGACCCTCTTCTACAGCAGGGGGATCGGCCTCCAGGGCGGGCAGCCAGTTCCCATCATCGGTGGGGCACGGGTGACCGGGAAGGTCGGCTCCTTCGACGTCGGCGCGGTGAACATCCAGGCCAACGACTTGATCACGGACGATGCCCTGGACGCGCTTCCTCCCGACACCGTGGCTGAGTCGACGAACTTCACGGTGCTGCGGCTACGTCGCGACATCTTCTCACGGAGCAGCGTCGGCGTCCTCTTCGAGAACCGGTCCAAGTCGGCGGTGGCCGGCTCCGGATCGAACCTGGCGTGGGGGGCCGACGGTTGGTTTGCGCTCTCGAGCGAGGTGGGCGTACTGGGTTACTACGCGAAGACCCAGACGGAGGGGTTGAATGGGCTGGACGCGAGCTATCGAGGCCAGCTCACGTGGGACGCCGACCAGTGGGGTGCCCGGCTCGATCACCTGCTGGTGGGAGAGGACTTCAATCCCGAGATCGGCTTTGCCCGGCGCAGAGGTTTCCGACAGAGCGTCGTCTCGGGGAGAGTCAGCCCGCGCCCCCGGTCCATCCCCTGGATCCGCCAGATCACGTTGCAGGCGGACATCGATTACGTGGAGAACGAGCGCAGCGGGTTCGTGGAGAGCCGGGACAGGGGCGGTCAGGTCCGGGTCGAGTTCGAGAACAGCGACCAGTTCGGCGTGACCTTCGGCGACACCTACGAGAACCTCGTCGTGGACGAGCGGATCTCCGGTGCGCTCGTGCCGGCCGGCCGGTACTCGTTCCGCGAGGCTCGGGGGTCGTTCACCTTCGGCCCCCAGCGCCCTTGGTCGGGAAGCCTCTCGGTGCGCAGGGGCAGCTACTACGGAGGCACGGTGACCTCGGCGGGACTGAGCCAAGGCCGACTCGAACTGACGCCGCGGCTCTCGGTCGAGCCCAACATCTCCTTCAACTGGATCCGGCTACCCCAGGGTCGGTTCGATCAGCACGTGGCCGTGACGCGGCTGACCTATACGCTGACCCCTCGCATGTTCGTGAGCGGACTCGTGCAGTACAACTCCGGCAGCGACAGCTTCAGCTCCGACCTCCGCCTCCGCTGGGAGTGGGCACCCGGGAGTGAACTCTTCCTGGTCTACTCGGAGGCGAGGGATACGGACGTATTGGATCGCTGGTCGGACCTCGTGAACCGCGGCTTCGTCATCAAGGTGAATCGGCTCCTGCGGCTCTGACGCGCAACGGGGCGGGGGGGCCGTTGCTTGCTGCCTCCAACGGACAGTTCCATCTTGACCGCCGAAGTCCGTCCATCGGTCCTCACGCACAGCGTGTCACGCCTTCGCGTCATCCCAGCTCCGGGAGCCCATCATGCAGCGCCTCGCCTCGACGGTCCTCACTGCCTTCGCGCTCCTCGGCGCGTCAGCCGGCGCCCTGCGCGCCCAGTCCGAGACCATGATGTACGACCACGTGCACCTGGCGGTGGCCAATCCTCCGGCGGCTGCCGCATGGTATAGCCAGCACTTCGGCGGCGAGCCGGTCGACGGCCGGGACGAACGGACGCTCATCGGCGTCACGCGCTTCATCTTCCGGGAAGAGGCCAACGCGCGGCCGAGCGAGGGAGGTGCGGTGGACCACCTGGGCTTCTCCGTCCCGGATCTCGACGCGAAGCTCCGCGAACTGCAAGCGACGGGCGCGACGATCTCGGCACCGAGGCGGGACGCGGAGGGTCTCTTTCCGCTCGCGTTCGTCGTGGATCCGTGGGGCGTGAAGCTCGAGATCATCCAGGATCCTCATCACCTCGGCTTCCACCACATCCATCTCCGGAGCACGGACCCGGAGGCCACGCTGCAGTCGTACCTGAAGCTGTTCGGCGGCGTCCGCACCCCGCTCCGCGGTCGCCTGGACGGCATCCTCTATCCGGGCAACGTGTGGGTGTTGGTCACACGCGGCGAAGGCTTCCCGACGGCTGGGAGTGCCATCGATCACCTCGGGTGGCGGGCCCTGCAGATCCTGCCGAAGCTCGAGCAGTTCCGAGGGGAAGGGGTCAACGTCCAGCGAGGGCCGAACGACCTGACCTTCGTGAACGGGACGATCACGGTCTTCTTCATCGATGGGCCGAACGGCGCGACCATCGAGATCGTGCAGCGGGCTCCCACGATGCGCTAACCCTCCCACTCGAAGTTGCGGGTGATGTCGAAGTTCCTCCGGTAGGCGCTCGCGTCGAAGGAGCGCCCGTAGCACACGATGGGAACCGCGGCCTCGTGTCGGGAGCCGTGCGAGCGTATCGACACCTCCTCGCGGGGATGCTCGATGTCGCCGAACACGATGTCCTTCTGAGCCAGAAGGAAGATGTCGCCGATGCGGTCGGGCTGAAGCTGGAACTCCTGCGCAGCCTCCTGCCTCAAATGGAGCTCCTCCACGCCGGGGACCGCTCGGAGGAGGTCCAGGGTCCGCTCCAGGTCGCCGGGGTTCTGGAGGTACACGTAGCAGGCACCGCCCAGGTTGGCGTGGTGCACCACGTAGCGATCCCGGATGATTGGCACCGCCTCTCCTTCGATCGCGTTCTCCTTCATGAGGCGGTTGATGTCGATGGCCTCGGTCTTGGCCGACATCCCGTGGTCGGCGGTCAGGTAGACCTCGAGGCCCTCGTGGTCGTCGAGGATCTGGCCGAGTAGCTCGTCGACCGTGCGCAGATGGACCTGCGAGCGCTCATCCTCCGGCGGATAGGTGTGCATCATGTAGTCGGTCGTCGCGACATACACCAACTGGCAGTCCGCCTCCTTCAGGTAGTGGCGTGCGGCGCGGAGTGACCAGTAGTTGATGTCGGCGGAATACACATCTTGGGCCGGACCGAGGATCGTCGCCGACTCGGCGTCGGGGTTCTCGGCCGCGACCGCGAAGTCGGCTCCGCGCGAGAGGAACATCAGCTTCTCCTTCGACGTCACGAACGCCGATCGGATCCCACGGCTACCTGCCTGCTCGAACATCGTCGGCTTGAGGAGGAACTCGGGTGATTCCATGAACGTCCCCGTCTTCGTGCCCGGATCGTAGTAGTAGTTCCCTGTGATGCCGTGCTCCGAGGGGAACGACCCCGTGACGATCGATGCGTTGTTCACATTGGTGACCGACGGAATGACGTCGGCTCCCTCCACGTAGAGACCCGAGCGCATCATCGCCTTCAGGTTCGGCATGTCGCTCTGAGCCAGGTACTCCGGGCCGAATCCGTCGACGCTGACGAACAGGACCTTTCGGGACGGGTCCCAACCACCTGCCTGCTCGGCGGGTGCGAAACGACACGCTCCCGCGGCAATCAGGGATCCCATCGAGCCGACGAGGAAGTCCCTGCGGCCGATGGGCCGACGGATGTCTCGCTGCATTTCGTACCCCCTGTTGGGTGTCTCTTCGCGCCTACGCCGCCGTCAACTCCGCGCTATCCAGAGTGAGCGAATACAGTTCACGCCCTGCGGCGTTCTCGAATCGAGCGTACAGCGTCGGTGGACTCACGGTCGTGTCGACGGTCATGAAGAGAAACGCGTGCGGCTCGCCGGAGTCGTGGATGAGCGCGGGATGAGGCGTGTTCGCCTCGACGATGACCCCGGCGTGGATCGGTGAGGTGACGAGCTCCGTGAGTGGGTATCCCACGAGTTCGCGAGTGTCGTAGCGCAGGACCCGCGTTCGGTGGATGTCGCCCCCCATCAGCACGACGCCCGAGATCCTTTCCTCGCCCAAGAACCGGAAGATCGCCTCGCGCTCCTCCGGATAGCTGTCCCAATGGTCGGGCTTGCCCGGGCGGACGGCGCCGTTCCAGATGAGGCCAGACGCGAGCAGCTTGAAGGGCGCGTCGGAGGCCCGCAGCCCGTCACGCAGCCACTCCCACTGGGCAGTGCCGAGCAGGGTGGGGCCGTCCGCGATCGGGGACGGTGCGGTGGCCGCGAAGTACCGGGTGTCCAAGAGGAAGACCTCGACTCCACCCATGCGGAACTTCGTGTAGACGCCCTCGCGGCCGTCCCCGTACGACGGGTTCGCGTGGTACTCGATGAAGGCTTGCTGGGCGAATTCCTTTCCCGGGAGCAGCCCATTCGTGTCATTGGCGCCGAAGTCGTGGTCGTCCCAAGTCGCGTAGAGCGGCCGCGAGCGCAGCAGTTCCGCGAACTCGGTGACTGCCGCGAACTCACCGTAGCGCGTGCGCTGGACGGTGAGATCCGTCGAGTCGATGTAGGGGCAGTCGCCGAGCAGTACGACCGCGTGGGGATTCAGCGCCGCCATGCGACGCCAGACCGCCCGGTCGCCTTCCTCCTCTCTGGCGCAGGACCCGAACACCAGTCGCAAGACGCTCGGCGTGGTCTGCGGCGGCGGGGTCGTGAAGGAGGCATCGGCGGCCGAGAAGAGGGTGCGGGCCTCTTGTCGAATCTCGTACCGATATCGCGTCGACGGCTCGAGACCCGAGAGGTCCCAGACGATGGTGTCGTCGTTCTCCCGTTTCGCCTCCGCGACGGACACCAACTCTGCCCCCGGCCCATGGGCCACCAGGCTGTAACGACCAGGCTCCGAGCACCTGGCCCAGACCCTCGCGCTGGACGGCGTGAGGTGTCCCAGGAACGGCCCGTGCGTAACGGACGTGGCGGGCACGACTGAGGTGGGCTCCTGGGCCGCTGCCTCCGGGACGTGCGGGCGCCCGGTCAGGACTCCAGCGACACGGCGAGCCAGAACCGCGATACCCGCGGCTATCGTGCGAAGCAGGAACAGTCTTCGGGTAGGTCTGGATGACATGACGTCAACATGCGACCCGCCGGCCCGGCCAACAACCGCGAGGGGTCGCGGCCCGGCTGAGATCTGCCGAGCCGCGACCTCGCCTCAGACGGTCACGGGCGGTTCACCCGGAAGACGAACAGCGAGCCGCCGCCCGTGGGCGTCGTGTTCAGGTCCGGAGTGAGGAAGCTCGGGACACGCCAGATGCTTCCGCCGCCCCACCCGGTGGCCACCGCGACGTACTGGACCCCATCCACCTCGTAGCTGATCGGGAAGCCCATCACCGGGCCGTTGAGCCGCGTCTCCCAGAGCTGGTTCCCGTTGCGAACGTCCCAGGCCCTGAAGTAGCGGTTGTAGTCGCCGGCGAAGACGACCCCGCCCGCCGTCGGCAACGCGGCGGTGAGGAAGCCTTCCCGCTGCTCGACGCTCCACACCTCTTCCATGGTGTCGACGCGATATGCGGCCAGCTTCCCGAACAAGCCGTTGGTCCCCGGCATCTCTTTCCAATAGCGGCTCCCCGCTGAGCTCCCCGCGCCCGGCTCGATCGGCGTCTCGAGACCGGCCATGTCCATGCAGCTCTGGTGCATCGGCACGATCAGGGACGCGGTCTCCGGAGAGTAGCCCATCGCGGCCCAACTCTTCCCGCCACCTGTGCCCGGGCAGACGGACGCCCAGTCGCCGATCCTCATCTCCTGGAGATCTCTCCTGTACTGCACGGCGCCCGTCTCGTAGTCGATCGTCAGGATGTCCTGGTGCACCATCTCCTTCAGGCCCAGGAACCTCCCGTCGCGACGGTCGTTCTTCCACAGGATGCCGGTCTTACCCGCACTGAAGACCACGGGTTGGCCGGCGACGTCGATGAGCACGCGCTCGTACGCTTCGTCCATGTCGAACGACTCGGCAGGAATGTGCTGGAAGTGCCAGCGGATTTCCCCGGTGTCGATATCGAGCGCCAGCGTCGAGCTCGTGTAGAGCGCCGAGTCCTGGGCGGTCATCTGGCGGCTCGCGAAGTTCCACGGCTTCGCCTGCGCAGTTCCGAAGTACGTGAGCCCGAGCTGCGGATCGTAGCTCAGTCCCATCCACACGTCCCCGCCGGCACGGAGCCCCCAGGGCATGTCGCCCCACGTGTCGCCACCGGGCTCGCCCGGGCGCGCGACCGTGAGCGTGCGCCAGAGCTCCTCGCCGGTGCGCGCGTCATGCGCCGTGACGAAGCAGGCGGTCTCCCGGAAGCGCGTGCAGCCGGTGATTCCGTTGATCACCTTGCCGTCCGCGATGACGGGACCGGTGGCGTCGCTGTATCCCTCCTCGATCAGGGTCTCCCAGCGCACCCGGCCTGTATGCACGTCGAGCGCCACCATGTAGGCGTCGCCCGTCGCGATGTAGAGCAGGTCCTCCCAGATGGCGAGGCTCCGGGTCTGGCCACCCATCGGCTGGCCGTCCACTTCGAGCCTCCGGTACTCCCAAAGAGGGGTGCCGTCCGCGGCGTTGATCGCCTGCACCACCTGCTGGGGGTTGGCGAGGAACATCACCCCGTCGCGAACGAGCGGGGACTGCTGGCTCTCGCCTTCCTCCATCGGCCACACGAACGCGAGCTGGAGGCTTCCGACGTTCTCCCGGTTGATCTGCGTCAGAGGCGAGTAGCCCCAGGACTGCGGGTTTCCGCGGAAGTGCAGCCAGTCCTCGGCAGGTGGGTTGTCGAGCACGGCCTGAGAGACCCTGGCGAAGTCATCCCCGACGGGCCGGAATGTCCGCGTGATCGAGCGCGGGGTTTCGTAGACCGTCGCAGGCGTCTCGGGCGGTGCGGCATAAGAGCCGGGCGACGGGCCGGTGCCCAGGCGGCCCGGAATGGGCGGCACGAGAGCCGTCGCCGTCGCCGCAGCGGGCGCGGTCCCCGGGATCACCATGCCGGCCGACGTCGAGGACAGCGCCACCTGCCCGGCAGCGACGTTGTTGCGGTCGAGGATGTGCGCCACGATCTGCTGGTAGACGTCCGCTGCCAGGGACCCGGGCCGGGCCGGGGGCATCGTCTCGGACACGAGACCGAGCAGGTCGCTCACGGGGGTCGCCGCCCACTTGAGACGGAACGCCGCGCCCGCCAGGGGCGGTGCTTCGGACGTGCCGCCCATGTCGGGTTGGTGGCATCTCTGGCAGTTCTGCGTGTAGAGCTGCGCGCCACCGTCGGCCTGTGCCTGCGTGTACGGTCCTGGGATGACCTGGGGCGCCGGCGCTGCCCCTCCGCGGCCACCTCTTCCGCCCCGTCCTTGCTGGGCGAGACCATCTGTGGGGGCAGCGGCGAGAAGCGCCATGAGGAGGAGGGCGAGGGTGATTGCCGCCCCACCGGGCGCTCGGCGTGCACGATCCATGAAGCTATCCTGGGCTGAATGTCCGCATCATCTGAGCGTGGCGAGCGAGAACAGGCAAGTAGTCGGCGATCGAGCGCGGGTGGGCCGACGCGCGCGGTCACCCGCCTACGGCGAGGGCGCCCCGACTCGGATCCGTGTCAGCGCGGCAGTAGTCGCGGGCAGGTCCGTCTCACCCGGAGGGACGCCGTTCAGCGCCAGTATGTAGGCGACCACGTCGGCGTACTCCGGCCGACTCAGGCTTCCCGGCGCGCCACGGGGCATCGACGTGGCAATGAATCCGTAGAGCTGACTCAGAGGCGCGCGGGTCCAGGTCCGGAAGAAGTCCGCGGTCGAGAACCGGGATGTTTCGTGGCAACGCAAACAACGGCGCTGGAAGGTCGCTTCCCCTCGGGTAGCCTGCTCAGCGGTGTAGGGGCCCGGGCGCGCGTCCATCGCTGTCCCCGGAGCGCGTGCACCCGCCACGGGCTCGGGCAGAGGCGATCCAGGTCCCGGCCCCGATACGGACTGGCAAGAGGCGAGCGACAAAGCCATCGCGACGAATGTCAGGCTCGAGCCGACTCGCGTCATCCAGGTTTCCTTCCTGTGTCTAGGCGGGGAACTCGGCGCTGAGAGTACGCGAGACGCAGGGTCCGGGAAAGCTCCGCGCGAAGCCCGCCGCCGAATGGTAAGATCCACGGCCATGACTCGCGCCTCGTCGTCCAGCTCCCTGAAGGGCCTCGACCTCATCGTGCTCGTCGTCTGCGTGCTGCTTGCGGTCGGCGCGGGGCTGCTCTGGAGGCCGGACGTGGACGACGACCTGAGGCAGGCCCTTCCGGAGCAGACGATGGGGGAAGGCTTCACGACCTCGGGCACGTGCCAGGCGTGCCATCCCGCACAGTACGATGCTTGGCACCGCTCCTACCATCGGACCATGACCCAGGCGGCGGCGCCGTCCACGGTGCTGGGAAGGTTCGACGACGTCGTCCTCGAGGATCGCGGCTACGAGTGGCGCCTCGAGCGTCGTGGGGACGAATTCTGGGTCGAGATGCCGGACCCCCTCTGGTTCAACGAGCCCGTCGAAGTCATGCAGGGCCTCCCACCGCGCTTCGAGGCCCGGGTCGTGATGACCACCGGCTCTCACCACCTTCAGAACTACTGGATACGCCGACCAGGGGAGGTCGACAGCCCGCTCGGACCCGACAGCGGCGCGCTCGTCCAGGTCCCATGGGTCTGGCTGATTGCCGAAGGGAGATGGGTCCCCAACCAGGACTCGTTTCTCAGGCCGCCGAGGTCCTCCGTCCAGGGAGCGACACCCTGGAACGGCACCTGCTCACAGTGCCACTCCGTGGGTACCGAGCCCCGGATTCTAGACTACCTGGGGCGCTTCGAGAGCCGGACGGTGGAGCTGGGAATCGCGTGCGAGGCTTGTCACGGTCCCGGGGCGGAGCACGTCCGCTTCTACAAGTCGCCGGTGCGGCGATACCTCCGGTACTTTCGCGCACCGCGGGATCCGGACGCCCCCGATCCGACCATCGTGAACCCGGCGAAGCTCGAGTCCCGCCGCTCGGTGGAGACGTGCGCGCAATGCCACAGCTTCGGCGAGTGGACGGATCAGCGCGAGTATGGGATCAACGGAGTGCCGTTCCGGCCCGGAGATGAGCTCGGCGAGCTCAGGTCTGTGTTCCGCCACACCGAGATCCTCCAGGATCCGTTGCTGGGCGACATGCTGGGGAGCGACGCCCTCACCCAGGACGGAAACTTCTGGCCTGACGGAACGATTCGGGTCGCGGGTCGAGAGTACAACGGCCTCCTGGAAGATGTCCATCTCGGGTCGAGCGAGTTGACGTGCCTTACGTGCCATTCGATGCACGAGTACGAGACCCCGGACACGCAGATGGATCCCGAAGGCGCAGGGAACCGATCGTGCCTTGGCTGCCACGCGGACTACGCCGACGAGATTGCGACCCACACCCGGCACCTCCCCGAGTCTTCGGGCAGCGAGTGCATGAACTGCCACATGCCGCACACCACCTACGGCCTCTTTTCGGCCATGCGGAGCCACCGGATCGACAGTCCGAGTGTTCGCGTCTCGGTGGAGAGCGGGCGTCCCAACGCATGCAACCTCTGTCACCTCGATCGGACCCTGGAGTGGTCGAGTCAGTACCTGAGCGAATGGTACGGCCAGCCACTCGTGCAGCTGGACGAGGACGAGCGATCCATCGCCGCCTCGGTGCTCTGGACGCTGAAGGGCGACGCGGCCCAGCGTACGATTCTTGCCTGGCACCTGGGCTGGGATGTGGCTCGGGAGGCGTCGGGCGGTACGTGGACGGCCGCGTATCTCGCGCAGCTCCTCACGGATTCATACTCGGCGACCCGGCAGGTGGCCTATCGATCGATCAGCCAGATCCCCGGGTTCGAGGCGTTCGAGTACGACTACGTGGGCCCGCGCTCGGAGCTCGAGGACAAGGCTACCGAAGCGACGGAGATCTGGCTCGGACTCGGCGGATTGGAGCGGGCCAACCGTCGTCTGCTCATCACCGAGGACGGCATCGACGTGGACGAATGGCTTCGACTACTCGCGATGCAAGATCAGCGGCCCCTGGCCATCGTCGAATGAGTGCCTGAGCCGGTCACGCTCATGCATCTCGGTTACCGGTTGTTGTAGATCCAGGGCCGGGCAATCTGGTCTCGGCTCCTCATCGCCGCGGCACTGTCGCCGTGCTGAAGCCGCTCTTCGAGGTTGGTAGCGCCCGTCAGCAGACTCACGCGCCGTCTGGCGTCCATCTGGAAGGGAATGGGCTCCATGTCCGGGCGCTCGATCAGCTGACTCACGAGGTCGACGGTCATCTCCACTTCGGGGTTCGCCCTGACCGCGTCGGCTATCCGTCCGACCACCTCTTCCGCGAGAGTCACCGGCAACAAACCGTAGTCGAAGCAGTCATCGTGGAATACCGGCCCGAAGCTGGGCGCGATGATTGCTCGCATGCCGCACTGCCTCAGACGGATGACCCCGAACGCCTGCAGACTCCCCTGACCGAAACTCCGACCCGCAATCAGGATCGAAGCATTGCGGTAGGGCGCTTGATTGAGCACGAAGTCCGGATTCTCCGATCCGTCGACTCGGTACCGCCAGCCCTGGAAAGCGTGTTGCCCGGCCGATGAACCGTCGTGCGAGTGCGCATCGAGCACCACGGCGCTTCGGTCCATGTGCACGGCGTGTAGGTCATGAAGCTCGGGACCTACAGGAGCGATGAACTCGCCTTCGACCTCGGGCTGAAGAAACGGCGCCGCGATGCCGGTATGCCGTACGAACTGGAGGGCGGTCTGAAGCGTGACGACTTCCTCCTCAGTGGGTACGACGCACATAGACCCAGGGACGCTGCCTCTCGTCTTGCTCTCGCTTCGTCGCCGCGGCCTGGGTGTGTGGCGCCATCTCTTCCAGGTCGTCCAACCCGCTCAGCAGCTTGTTCCGGAACCTCGGGTTGTACTCGAAGGGGATGGGCTGCTGGCCGGGCAGCTCGACCACCAGCCTCTCGAGATCCACCGTCATCTCGACTCCGGGGTTCGCCCGGACCCAGGCCGCGATCCTGTCGACCGTCGCCCTGGGGAGCTGCACCGTCACCACGCCGTACGCCAGCGCGTTGGTCACGAAGATCGGTCCGAAGCTCTGCCCGATGTAGGCCTTCACGCCCCACGCGGCCAGCGGCCGCGTGATGGCGCCCGAGCGCGAGCTACCCGTGCCGTAGTTCAGCCCCACGATCATGATCGAGGCACGGCGATACGGCTCTTGATTGAAGACGAAGTCCTGCTTTTCCGTTCCGTCCGCGTTGTATCGGATATTGGCGAACGCGAGATCGGCCTCGCCACGCATGCCCAGTCGATCCAGGCCAGTCGCTTCAGCCGGCGGACTGGGGACGTCGGTGCTCACGTTGTCGTACATGTACGGTGCCGCCAACCCGGTGTGCCGGAGGAAGCGGTTTCCGCCTCTTTCCGGAACCTCGAATGCTGATTGCCTAGGCATTATGGGCATCCTCTACAGGTAGTTGCGCACATCGGCGATACGACCCTCGATGGCCGACGCGGCCACAGTGGTCGTGCTGGCCAGGTTGGTCTTGGTGTCTCTGCCCTGGCGGCCGATGTAGTTGCGGTTGGAGTTGGCGATGCAGCGGCGACCCGGCGCGACATAGTCGCCGTTCGGACCGTAGCACTTCGAGCAACCCGCCTCACGCCACTCGAATCCTGCCGCCTTGAAGATGACGTCCAAGCCCTCCGCCTCCGCCTGCCGCTTTGTCGCGTTCGACCCCGGAACGACCCAGGCGGTCAGCACGTTGGAAGCGACCCGGCGGCCCCTGACCACCTGGGCAGCGGCGCGAAGATCGCTGATGCGGCTCTCGACGCAGGATCCGATGAACGCCTCGTCGATCGGCGTTCCCAGAATCGGCTGTCCCGGCGTGAGGCCGCTGTACGCGATGGCCTGCCGGTATGTCTCCCGCTTCACCGCCGGCGCGCGCTCAGGATCGGGAACCCGATCGTTGATCCCGATGGCGTGCTCTGGATTGATGCCCCACGTGACCTGGGGATCGATGCCCGACATATCGATCGACTCTTCCCGGTCGAACGTCGCGTCCGCGTCCGTGGGGAGGGCCTGCCACTGAGCCATGGCCTGATCCCAGTAGCGCTCCGAGGGCGCGAACTCACGGCCCGCCAGCCACTCGTACGTGGTGTCGTCGGGTGCCACCATCCCGGTCAGGGAAGCCATCTCGACCGCGAGATTGCAGATGCTGAAGCGGGAGTCTTGCGGAAGGGCGCGCACGACGGGACCGGCGTACTCCACCGCGTAGCCGTTGCCGCCGTCCGTACCGAGCTGGGCGATGATCTTCAGGATGACGTCCTTCGCGCGCAGCCCCGGCCCGAGCGTGCCGACGACGTTGACCCGCATGGTCATCGGTCGGTGCCGAACGACGGTCCCCGTGCGGAGCACGAGGTCGGTGTCCTCTCCGCCCCACGAGATCAGGCCCATCGCTCCGTGGGTGCACGTGTGGCTGTCGCCCGCGCACAGCAGCATGCCGGGCTGGCTCAATCCGGTCTCCGGGCCTACCACGTGCTGGATGCCGTAGCGGGGATCGAACTGACCGAAGGTGTTGAAGCCCAGCTCCCTCATCCTCTCGGCATGTTCCTCGTACTGCTGCCAGCCGGAACCGAGCGACAGATCCGTATATCTGTTGGGGTCCGTGGAAACCCCGTGGTCGGGCACGTTGAAGAACATCTCCGGATGCTTGATCTCGACACCCGCCGCCAGCATCTCGAGAAGCTGATTCGGGCTGCCGCCGATGCAGCGGTCGACCTGGAGCAGGTAGTCGTCGCCGCCGAGGTTCGCGACCACGTGCGCGTCCCAGATCTTGTCGAACATGGTCCCGCGCGCTTGCTGGGGCGCGAAGCGCGCCAGCACCCCATTGGGTAGGGTTGCGACAACGAATCCGGCTCCGACCGACGTCCTGACGAAGTCCCGTCTCTTCATAGTGGCTCTCCCGCTGGGCAGGGCTGCTCGATGCGCTTCCGCGGGGGGATGTCCCCGCGCGGATTCCTAACTAGGAAGTGAAGCAGAGTTACGGGGCTAGGCCCAGGCTGTCAAATGCGGGCGCTGAGGCATTGCCGTCGGCTCGCAAGACCACCGAAGTGAACTCGCCGTCGCCCGGGTCGGGCGCAGGCACGGGTCCCGTGGGCTCCTGGTAGTCCACGCATCCCGCCACGGCAAACAAGAAGATGAAGAGGAACCCGATCATCCGTCGCGACGGCCATCGGTTCATCGCAAAGACCTCCTGACTCTGGAACGCCCTCCCAAGGCGTATTCCTAACCTATCACCGCCGAGATGTTCACGCCCCAGCACCGCCGTCCGGCGGCCTGTCGCACTTGTCGGCAGGGTGTCCGACCCGTAGCCTACGCTCGGTGATCGAGGGACGCCGCCGAACGGAGGAGAATCCAGCCATGACGAGCAACGAGGGCTGGCACCGCCAGCCGCTGTCCACATGCATCACGCTCGCGCTCGGTCTGCTGGCCGTGGCACCGCTCGCGGCTAAGGCGCAGGGTCCGGGCACCGAGAACGGCATCTGGACCTACCTCGGGGGCGATGCGTGGCACACGCGCTACACGCCTGCGGACGAGATCACCGCCGAGAACTTCGACGAGCTCACGATGCTCTGGCAGTTCAATGCAGGGAGCTTCGGGCCGAGCACCGCGAGGGCGACCCCCACGTACACCGGCGACAAGCTGATCACGGTGACGGGGGATCGTCGGCACGTGATCGCGCTCGACCCAACGACGGGCGAACTGCTCTGGAGCTTCACGGAGCCGAACACCCATCGCTACGAGTACTCGATGCGGAAAGGCTACGGGAAGGGCGTGGCGTACGCGGAGGTGGACGGCCGCGGCGTGGTCTTCATCTCCACGCCTAGCTTCTTCCTCTGGGCGCTGGACGCGGAGACGGGCAAACCCCTCGAGAACTGGGGGGAGCCCATTCCGATCCCGGGCTTCTCGGAGACGGGCGGTGTGGATCTGGTCGCGGACGTGATCGAGGGATGGGGTCCGTGGGAGCGCTGGCAGGGTGGGCCGTACGATCCCTTCCTGGGCATCCCTCGGGAGATCGGCTTCATCACGTCTTCCTCGCCGCCGATCGTGGTGAACGGCACGGTCGTCGTGAGCAACTCCGCCGAGCAGGGCTACAACCAGACGCGCATCGAGAACGTGCCGGGCGACATCCTGGCCTACGACGCGCGCACGGGCGACTACAAGTGGAAGTTCCACGTGATCCCGCGGCCCGGTGAGTTCGGCCACGAGACGTGGGAGAACGACGCCTGGGCATGGACGGGTGACGTGTCCTCGTGGGCGCCGATGTCGGCGGATCCCGAGCTCGGACTCGTCTACATCGTGACGAACGGCGCGACGGTCGACTTCTATGGCGGGTTCCGCCCGGGTGACAATCTCTTCAGCACCAGCGTCATCGCGCTGGACGCGCAGACGGGTCAGCGTCGTTGGCACTACCAGTACGTGCACCACGACATCTGGAACTACGACACGCCGGTCCCTCCCATCCTCATGGACGTGACCGTCGACGGCCGACCCATCAAGGGGCTCTTCCAGGCGACGAAGCAGGGCATGCTGTACGCGCTCAATCGCGAGACGGGCCAGCCGATCTGGCCGATCGAGGAGCGGCCGGTGCCGCAGTCGAGGGTTCCGGGCGAGAAGATGGCGGCCACGCAGCCGTTCCCGACGAGGCCCGCGCCGTTCGAGCTCCAGGGTCGAACGGAAGCCATGCTCATCGACTACACGCCGGAGATCCGGCAGCGGGCGCTCCAGCTCGCGCGCGACAACAACCTGTTCGTCCCGATGTTCAACCCACCGACCACGGTCGAGGACCCCGCGGGACCAGCCACCGTCTGCCCCAGCGATGGCGGCGGAACCAACACGACAGGCAACGAAGCAGCCGATCCGCTGGCCGGCGTGATGTTCATTACCTCCGTGAGCCGGTGCGCCCAACAAGTCGTGATGCCAGCGAACGAGTCTCCGCTCGACAACCCGGAGCAGACGGGCACCACCTACTCCGACTGGTCGAGCGCGCGCGCGGGCGGCGGCCGTGGAGGCGTGACGTTGGACGGCCTCGACCTGTGGAAGGCACCCTTGGGGCGCATCGTCGCGATCGACATGAACACGGGCGATCACCTATGGGACATCCCGAACGGGGACGCGCCGCAGGCGGATCAGGACTTCATCCGCAACCACCCGCTGCTCAGGGGTGTACCGAACGTCATGGTCAACCGTGGTCGTAGCACGCACGTCGGGATGGTCGCGTCGCCCAACCTTCTGTTCGCGTCCGGTCAGACGGCCGACAACGAGCCCAAGCTGTTCGCCATCGACAAGCGCACGGGCCGTCGCGTGGGCGAGATCCCCATTCCGGCGATCAGCGGGTTCGGCATGTCGAGCTGGGAGCACAACGGGCACCAGTACATCATCGTCCAGCTCCCGGACGGGCTCGCGGCGTTCGGGCTGCCGGCCGCGATGCCGGCGGCGGGCGTCGCTCACTAGGCGTCATTTATAATATGCATATGCCCAAGACTTCGAAGACGATGCCTCCCCGGCCCGCTCATGACGTCCTCAGGATCGCGACGGCGATTGTGATCGGAGGGAGCGCGTGGCTCGCCGTGGCCGAGGTCCGGGCGCAGTCGAGCCCCACGACCTATCCATATGAGGGCAGGGCGGACTGGGCGCGCATGCCCGACGGCCGCACATGGGGTGCTCCATCGGGGCTCAAGATGGACCCCGACCAGAGGAGCCTCTGGGTGCTCGAGCGGTGTGGCGACTACAGCGGCCCGGGGTGCGCCGAGTCCGACCTTCCGCCGGTGCTCCAGTTCGATCTTTCTGGGCGCCTCGTCCGCAGCTTCGGCGCGGGGATGTTCGTCTTCCCGCACGGTCTCGCCGTCGACCACGAGGGCAACGTGTGGGTTGTGGACGGGCGCGGCGTAGAGGGCAAGGGCCACGTGGTGGTGAAGTTCAGCCCGGAGGGCGAGGTCCTGCTCACGCTCGGCCAGCCCGGCGTAGCGGGCGAAGGACCGTACACGCTGAATCGGCCGTCGGACGTGGCCATCGCGCCGAACGGGGACATCTTCGTGGTGGACGGGCACACCGGCATGGACACGAACATGCGGATCGTGAAGTACGCGCCGGACGGCACCTACATCAAGGAATGGGGGAGGAAGGGGCCGGCTCCTGGTGAGCTCAACGGGGCCCACGGGATCGCCATGGACTCTCAGGGGAGGCTGTTCGTGGCCGACCGCGAGAACAATCGCATCCAGATCTTCGACCAGGACGGGAACTTCGTCGACGCCTGGACCCAGTTCGGCACGCCGAGCGGTCTCTACATCACCCCCGACGATGTGCTGTACGTGGCCGATTACGGCGCGGGGATCCGGATCGGGAGCGCGCGCGACGGCCGAGTGACACGCTTCATCGCGGCCGCGAACTGGAATACCGAGTCCGTGAGGGTAGGCGAGGCCGTGGCGGTCGACGCTAACGGAGTCATCTACGTCGGTGAGAACGCGAACAAGAAGCTGATGAGGTTCGATCCGCCGCGGTGACGGGGCCAAGGGGTCGGGGCGCTCAACACCCTTTGCGGATCGCGTGTCGAGGGCGTACAATGACTCCGTCGGATGCGGCGCCTCTTCGGCATTCGAAGCGGGTGTGCCGACAGCCAAGGAGTGGGAGCAAAGCGATGCAGAGAGCACGTTCGGTAGCGATGGTGGTGGCCCTAGGAGCCACGTTTGGCGCCGGATCCTGGCAGCCTCTCGAGGCTCAGGACCCGGTGATAGACCCGGTGGTATGCCGGCAGCCGTCGAGCAACTGCGAAGGCTTCGACCGTTATCGGCTGGTCCCTAGTAACTCTCCGGCGTGGTCGCCGCAGATGATTCGGGCCTCGGGCCGACCGATCGTGCCTGTGTTTGAGGGTTGGTTCCAGAACCCGGACAGCACCTACACGCTCTCGTTCGGCTACATCAGCATGAACCTCGAGGAAACGCTGCACATTCCTCTCGGGCCGGACAACTTCATCGAGCCTCGGGAGTTCGACGGGGGCCAGCCCACGTTCTTCAGGCAGATTCACAGGTCCATTCGCCGGCCGTGGAACACCTTCATGATCACGGTTCCGAAGGACTTCGGGGACAAGCGAGTCGTCTGGACGATCCGAGACCACGGGGAGACATACTCTACGCCCGGGCGCATCACCTCGCGGAACTACATCGTCGAGACGCCCCTGGCGCCGGCGAGGTACCTGCAAGGGACTGCCAGTGGCTACGCGCCCCTCATGCGTTTCGCCGCGTCCGAGCCTTGGGCACAAGGGCTCACGGGCACTCGGTGGGGTCCCCTCACCGCGAGGGTCGGCGAACCCCTGGAGATTCCCGTCTACGTGAACGCGGGCGAAACGAAGTACGAAGAGCCCGAGAGCTGGCTGTATTGGATGCTGTATTCAGGGCCCGGCGATGTGACCTTCAGCGAGGAGGAGGTCGAAATCACATTGACCGATAAGCAGGGTGTGGGCACGACGAGCGCCACATTCAGCGAGCCGGGAGAGTACGTTTTGCTCGTGCAATCGATCGAGACCCTCCGCAATAGCTTTGAGTACCATTGTTGCTGGACCAATGGGTGGGTCGCAGTCACTGTCACCAACTGACCGGGAGCTTCAGATGAGCAGGGAGAATTTCTTCGGTACGCTGGCGGGGGCCGTGCTCGCCGCAACGGTGGCGTTGCCCCAGTCAGCGACCGCGCAGGACGTGCGATTCGCCGCGGACCGTGGAGAAGTAACCTACGCCGCGGACATCGCACCGATCCTGGAGGAAAACTGCGTCCGGTGTCATCACCCGGGCACCGCGGCGCCGATGGCGCTCCAGACCTATGCGGACGTCAGGCGTTACGCGAACAGGATCAAGACCTCGGTGGAGAACCGGATGATGCCTCCCGGTTGGTACATCGACTCCACCGTGGGCATCCAGGACTTCAAGAACAACCCGCAGCTTTCCGATGAGCAGATCGAGACGATCACCCGTTGGGTGGACGCGGGCGCGCCCCAGGGCGACATGTCGCAGTTGGCGCCGGGGAAGGAGTGGAAGGGAGAGCACGAGTACTGGCAGCTCGAGGACGAGTTCGGTTGGGGCCCGCCGGACTTCATCATCACAGCGCCATCATTCACCGTTCCCGCCGAGAGCGGCGACCAGTGGTGGGAGCCGGAAACGGCCCTGGCCGATGTGGTCGACAGGCCTATCACCTCAGATCGGTGGGTTCGGGCGCTGGAGACGAGGCCCGGAGACGCGGCGAGCGCCTACGTCTTCCATCACGTGAACACGGGTCTCCGGCGGGATGATCAGGCCGACAACGACTTGGACGGCGGCGGGCTGACGGATGCCGCCGTAGGGAAGAGGATCGACATGTATCCGAACGATTCTGGGAAGCTGGTTCGACCGGACGACCGGATCAGCTTCTCGCTCCACCTCTTCTCCATCGGCAAGGAAGTGGAGGCGAAGGTGCAGATCGGCGTGTGGCTCTACCCCGAGGGGGAGAGGCCAAAGTACGCCACCGAGGACGAGACCTCGTTCAATTCGGGCGAGAGCGCCAGCCTGCGCCTGCCGCGTTACACGGACATGCTCATTCCGCCCAACGGATATCAGGAGCTCCGCGGCACGTTCGTGCTCGACCAGAACGTGCGGGTGCACAGCATTCGTGGTCATATGCACCTTCGTGGCGGGTACCAGATGATGGAGGCGATCTATCCCGACGGCCGTCGGGAAGTGATCAACAAGATCAACTGGAGCCACCTGTGGCACACGACGCACATCTACGAGGATTGGGCGCAGCCGCTGTTGCCGAAGGGCACGGTGATCATCGCAACGTCTTTGATGGACAACACGGCGCAGAATCCATCCAACCCCGATCCTGAACAGTGGGTGGTCTATAATCGCCGCAGCGTAGGCGAAATGGCCCACATTCGATTCGGGATCACCTACATCCCGGACGAAGAGTTCCAACAGATGCTGGAGGAGCGGGAGCGTGTGCTCGCCGAGCAGGCGCAGCGCGGGCAGCCCATCGCTAGCCGATAGTCAGCACGAAATCGTAAGACCTGCCTGAAGGCAGGGCAGCGGTCCGGAGGGCCCGGCGTGGATTCACATCCGCGACGGGCCCTCTCGTTTGTCGGTCGCTCGCGCGATCGGCGGCCGGCCGAGCGTCCCATCCGTGATGCGCGCCGACGCGACGAGTGGTAGAATGAGCGGGGCATCGCACAAAGCTTCGACGTCCGTCCGGAGGGATCGCATGAGGAAACCCAGCGCGACCTGGGTCGCCGTCTCGACTTCGGCCGCCGTCGCGCCCCTGCCGCCGATCGCCATGGCATGCGCGGTGTTCGTTGCCCTCGCCGCGGCTCTGGTCGGAACGGGTGCCGCGGCTCAGCAGTCGCGTTTGGCCGAGCCGCATGTAGCGCACCTGACCAGTGGGTTTCCCGGCGCGCCTGCGGGCCGCGGCCTCGTCGTGACCGCGGCCGAGGAGGCCAACACCGCGATGATGCACGCGAACTTCGCGGCGGGGGATCCCACGAATCTCGATGCCATGAAGACGCACGTCGGGCACGTCCTCCACGCGCTGGATCCCGCGCTGGCGGGACAGGGGCCCGGGCTCGGCTTCGGGGTCAAGCCAGCCGTGGAGGTGATCGTGACGCACATCGACATGGCCATGAATGCCGACGGCGCCTCCGAGTCGGTCCGGACTCATGGTCCGGATCTCGCCTCAGCCGCGCGCGGGGTGGCCGCGCGAGCCGATCGGATCGTCGAGTTGGGCCAACGTGTGCTGGCGGCCGCGACCCCGGCGGAAGCCGCTCCGCTCGTCGTGGAGATCCGGTCTCTTGCCCTCGAGTTGGACACCGGGGAGGGGAACGACCTGGAGGCGGGCCAGGGGGGTCTGACGCATGTCGAGGCCCAGGCCTACGAGATCCTGGCGGGCGAGGGCGTCCTTCGAGTCCTCCACTAGGCGGTCGACGTCCACCGGCGGGGGCACCGCCCTCCGGTCAGATCCGCGGGACGTGCCTTTCCAGCATTCGTCTGCGGACCACGCCTCCGTAAACGTTTCCGCGAGAGTCGAACCCCACGGCCTCCGCACCGCTGTGCGAGATCGTCGTCGGCTCGAGGTCCTCGATGAAGTACTCGACCGTGCCGTCCCTCGCGCTCCCGATCCGGATTCCCTTCTTCCACCCCGGGTTGTGGAAGTCGAAGGACTCGGAGTCGGCCACGTAGATGCGGTCGTCCGCGGAGATCGCGATCCCGCTCGGTCGCCCGAACTGGTACCAGAGGTCCAGGAAGTTGCCGTCCTGGTCGAAGATCTGGATCCGGTTGTTGTTGCGGTCCGCGACGAACACACGGCCCTGCGAGTCGAACGCGATCGAATGGGGGGTGCTGAACTCCCCTATGCCGGGCCCCGTCCGGCCCCACGACATGATGAACGTGCCGTCCGGGGCGAACTTCGAGACGCGCGCCACGCGAGCGTCCGGGCTGTTGTTGTGACCCTCGGTGACGAAGACGGCGCCGTTCGGAGCTACGGCCACGGCCGTGGGCTCGGTGAGCCCAGTCGGTGGATCCCCCGCGGTGCCTGCCACGCCCAGCGTCATCAGAAGCTCGCCGTCCGACGAGAACTTGAAGACCTGATGGCCCCCTTGGTCGGCGACCCACAGGTTCCCCTCGCGGTCGATCCCGAGTCCGTGGGGGGAATTCATCAGCCGTTCGCCCCAAGCTCGGAGGAGGCGCCCGTCGGGGTCGAACGCCATGAGCGGTGCCTCGGGGCGGCCCTCGCACGAATTCCCCATGCAGCGTGAGAGCGCGTAGATGGTCCCGTCGGCACCCTCCACGATCCCGATGAAGGACGCCCTCGCTTCGTAGTCACCCGGATCGATGGGACCCGTGGGGAGTTCTCCCCACGGCCAGACGCGCTCGTAGGGATTGGGGAGATCGTTGATCGGGAGCACGAGTCGCTGCTCCGGATAGCTGACTCCGTTGTGGGTGAGCGCGTTGCCCATGGCCACGGCCTCCACGCGATCCGCCCCGATGGGCGCGCTCGAAGGGGGCCCGTTCTCGCTCGGGGAGCACGCCGCCGCGCCCGACAAGAGCGCGGCGATCAGAACCCTCCAACTCCTCCTCGCACCATCATCCGAAGCCGACATCGCGGTCCTCCTGATCATGAAGAGCCTCGCTGGCACAGTCTACGCCATCTCGCTCGAGCACGCAGTGCCCTTTGGCGTGAGCTTTGGCGTGAGCCTTTGGCATGAGTCCCCGTTTGCCTCACATCTCTGCCTCGGCTAGCGTCTGCCTGCGTCACCCGAAGCACCCGAAGCAGTGACCGACACGTGCCGTAGCGCCGGCAACTGAGGACGGATGGCAACCGCGAGAAGATTCCGGGTTCCGCTCGCCTTCACGCTTGGCCTCGTCCTCATCTCGTCGGTCGAGCGAGTGCGGGCGAACCAGGTCCTCACGTGGTCTTTCTGGGCGTCCGCGGGCGCGCTCTTGGTGTGGCAGGCGTGGCTCTTCGCACGGATGAGGCGGGAGGCTTCGGCCCCCGCGTTCACGGTCGTCCTCAGGGCGCAGCACTACGTGCAGGCCTGCCTCCAGCTCTCCGTGTTCGCGTACTGGGGGTGGTACTGGCGACCGGTATACGAGCACGCGTGGCTCCTGGTCGCGCAGCTGCTCTTTGCCTACGCGTTCGGGATTCTGCTCGCGTGGTCGCAACGTCAGCCCTACACGCTGGGGTTCGGAGCCTTCCCCATCGTGCTCAGCACCAACCTGTTTCTCTGGTTTCGGGACGACTGGTTCTACCTCCAGTTCGTCATGATCGGAGTCGGACTGCTGGGGAAAGACTTCGTGCGCTGGGATCGAGAGGGACGGCGAGTCCACATCTTCAACCCATCCGCCTTCTCGTTGGGGCTGTTCTCCGTCGTGCTGATCGCCATGGGCGCGACCGATCTGACGTGGGGTCAGGAGATCGCGTCCACGCTCAGCATGGCTCCGCGCATCTATCTGTTCCTGTTCCTGATCGGCTTGGTCGCGATGTACAACTTCTCGATCACGCTGGTCTCCGGCCTGGCCGCCGCGGTCCTCTTCGGCTGGAGCGCGTCTTACTTCTCGGCAACGGGCGTTCCGTACTTCATTGACTCCGAGATCCCGAGCGCGGTCTTCCTGGGGCTGCATCTGCTGGTCACGGATCCGTCCACCTCGCCGCGAACGCCGCTCGGCAAGGCGTTGTTCGGCATCCTCTATGGCGTCAGCGTCGTGGTGCTCTTCGCCGGTCTGGATCTGTTGGGCGAACCCCGTTTCTACGACAAGCTGCTCGCCGTCCCCATCCTGAACTTGAGCGTCCAGCGGATCGATGGCCTCGCGCGCAGGATCCAGAGCACCGCATGGTGGGCCCGGATGAGCCCAGCGTGGGGGGCCACCCGACTCAACGTCGCCCACATGGCCGGCTGGGTGCTGTTCTTCTCCCTGATGACCGCCACGGGACGCACCGATGGGCGACACACCGGAGACAGCGTCCCCTTCTGGCAGCAGGCTTGCGAGGAGGGCCGGCGAAAGGCCTGCGACCGGTTGGTCGACATCGAGTACTCCTACTGCGCCGACAACTCCGGCTGGGCGTGCAACGAGCTGGGGCGGCACCTCGCGGAGGGACGTATCGTGGATCCCGACACGGACCTGGCGCGCGGCTACTTCGTACGCGCCTGCGCGGGCCGGTTCCAGCCCGGGTGTCTGAACCTCTTGGAGCCGGAGCCCCTCGTCGCGGCTCCGCCCAGGACACTGGATCTGCGGCTTCTGGTGCGGGAGGGCGGGGCGACACTCATGGACATGCCGGAGCCCGAGCTGTATGCGAGGGCCTGCGACCATCGTTGGAGGTTCGCGTGCGAGGTCTTCGCGCTGCGCTCGCCCTGATCGCGCTGGCCCTGGCGGGCACCGTCTGGGCCCTTCGGGGGACGTCCGAAGATGCGATCGAGACCGGGCGGCCCGACGTTCCGCCGCCACGACCAGCGGAGGGCTCCGTGGTCTTTCGCGCCGACGCCTGGTTCCTCCCCGCCGAGGCGCTCCTCGGGTTCGTCGAGGTTCCGGCGGGTCCGTTCTTCATGGGGAGCGATCCGACACGCGATCGTCTCGCCTTCGACAACGAGAACTGGGTGGAGACCGGCGGCCAGGCTGCGGTGAATCTCCCCGCCTTCCACATAGGCCGGTACGAGGTGACCGTGGCGCAATTCCGCGCCTTCGCCGAGGAAACGCGACACCGGGCCGACCCCTCCTCGCTTGCGGCTCCCGCGGACCATCCCGTGGCGAACGTGTCGTGGACCGACGCCGTGAGCTACGCGCGCTGGCTCGATGAGCGGCTCCGCGAGTCCGCGCTCACACCGCCCGAGCTGCGCAGCCTCCTCGAGGACGGTGCGCGGGTCACGCTCCCCACGGAAGCCGAATGGGAGAAGGCGGCTCGCGGTGTCAGGGGACGTGTCTACCCATGGGGCGACGAGCCGCGGCGGGACCGGGCCAACTACACGAGCGCCGGCGCGTGGCCGGTGGGAAGCGCGCTGTGCCCGGAGTGCTCCTACGGCCTGCTCGACATGGCGGGCAACGTTTGGGAGTGGACCCTCACGCCGTTCCGGGCCGGCCCGTACGATCCGGGAGCCGCCCCACCCGACCTCCGGGACGACGCCCTCTGGGTCATGCGTGGCGGATCGTTCGTGGACCCCGAGCGCAACGTCCGCGCGGCCGTCCGCGGCGGCGCCGATCCTGGCGTCCGTCGCCCGTTCATCGGCTTCCGGTTGGGGATCAGCCGGCGCTGAAAGACGAAGGCCGGTCCCGGACTGCGACGGGTTATCTCAGGGCAGCGCCAGCGCGATGTAGCCGCCCGGCATGTCGAACCGTGGCCCGCCCGCGTTCACCACGATGTACTGCTTCCCTTCGTGCATGAACGTCATCATCCCGTACTGGCCGGGAGCCGGCATCTCGACGCTCGCGAGGACCGCACCCGTGCGCTTGTCGCGGGCGTTCAGAAGGGGTAGCCCGTTCGGGCCGAGCTCGGTCTGGCCCCGCAGATCCTCCTGCGTCTGAACCAGGAGGTCGCCCATGACCATCTGAATGGAGTTTCCCGACCCGCCCGTGTTGGGCACGTCCACGCCCTGCAGGAGCGGATGATCGCGGAAGGTCGGACCCACGCCCGTCGGAACGTCCCAGAGCTTTCGCCCCGTGTTCATGTCGATGGCGACGATCATCTGGTTGACCGGCTTGTAGACCGGAATCCCGTCGATGGTCGGGAGTCCGCTACCGCCCTCGGGCAGGTAGGGGACCACCGTGGTGCCCGTGGTGGGGGTGTCGCGAACGCCTGGGGAGAAGCCGGTCACCTCCACGTCCACCCCGCCCGTGGGCGCCAGGAACCCCGACGTGCCACAGCCCCGGCTGTGCGAAGCGTATAGGATGCCGGTCGTGGGATCCGCGACGGCTGGGTGGTAGATATTCAAGCCCGACATCCCGCAGTTGGTCAGCCCCTCGTAGTCGTTGTCATGATCGATCGGGAGCGGTGGCGCATACGTTCCACCATTCCTGTACCTGCTCAGGATATCCATCGCCCGGGCCTTCAGCTCGGGCGTGTAGTCCATCACGTACTTCTCCGTCAGACCCTCATAGATGATCGAATCCATGGGGGCCGGGAGCGTCGGATACGGCTGCGTGGGGGACGTCCAGTCGCCCGGCACCTGCGTCTGCGGAACCGGCCGCTCCTCGATGGGCCAGATCGGCTCCCCAGTCGCCCGGTTGAACGCGAACACGAAGCCCTGCTTCGTGACCTGGACCAAGGCCGGGATCTCGCGCCCGTTCACGGTGAGGTCGAGAAGAATGGGGGCGCCCGGGATGTCGTAGTTCCAGCGATCGGAGTGATGGATCTGGTAGTGCCACCGTCGCTGTCCGGTCCGCACGTCCAGCGCGATGACGCTCCCCCCGAAGAGGTTGTTCCCGGGGCGTTGGCCCGTGTAGGCCTCGATGGTCGAGGCGTTCGTTACGACGTACACGAGCCCGAGCTCGGGGTCCGCCGAGGCCGGGGCCCACTGCCCCATGTTCCCGGACCATCGCCAGGCATCGTTCTCCCACGTCTCATTCCCGAACTCGCCGGGCCTGGGCATCACGTGGAACTTCCACAGGTGCTGCCCGGTCCGCGCATCGTAGCCCGAGAGGTCGCCCGGAACGTTCTCGATCCTGGTCTGTCCGTAGGCCGGCTCGTGGGCCGTGAGCGCCACGATGACGTCGTTCACCACGATCGGCGGCGCCGAGCTCGTGATCAGGCCCAGCTGTCTAGGAATCCCGTAGTCGGGGTCGTAGGTGCCCCCGGCGGCGACGTAGTCCTGCCAGGGTCCCCAGTCGTTGACGAGGTCGGGGATGAGGTCCTTCACGCCGGAGCGCGGGAAGTTCTCGAGCGGGACGGGCGTGCCCCAGTCGTCCAGTGGCAAGCCGGTCTTCGCGTCCAGCGCCCACAGGAAGAATGCGGGCGTCGTGTAGTAGATCACGCCCCGTCCGTTGATTTCCCCGTAGGCCACGCCCTTGCCGTAATTGGCCCTGGGCGAGCGGAGGAACCGCGTGGTCTCGGGCTCCCGGAAGGTCCAGATCGTCTCGCCGGTGGCAGGGTCGATCGCCACGACCGTCCGCCGAATTCCCGTCACAGTGTAGAGCAGACCGTCCGCGTACACTGGGACCGAGCGGGACGTCACCTCGGGCTCCGGCCCGAAGTTGTCTCCACGCCAGACCCACGCCACGTCGAGGTCCGCGAAGTTCGACGCATTGATCTGGGTGAGGTAGGGATTCGATCGGGTGGCTCCGATGTCTCCGACGTTGAAGCGCCACTCCCCGTTCTCGATCCCCGTCAGTTGCGCCGACGCGGTCGTAGTGAGACCGAGCGAGGCTGCGGTGACCATGAGGCCCCAGCCTATCTGCCTTCGACTTGTCACTCGGTCTCCTCCACACGAGCCGGAGACGACGCCTCGAGCATCGTCCGCATCACGTCGCCCAACCTACGCGGGCCGCCGTGGGCAGGAAAGCTGAGCGCCATGCTCACGGCAACCGGAACGCCGCCAGGGACCCCGGCAGGCCGCGACCCGAGACCTGCGTCATGATGTACTGCCGTCCTTCGTGCATGTAGCTCATCATGCCGTACTCGCCCCCGCCGGGAAGGTCGATCTCGCCGACCATCTGTCCCGTCCGCTTGTCCACGGCGTAGAGGCGAGACTCCCCTCCAGAGCCCAGCGAGTAGTAGAGCAGCAGCGTCTTGGTGGTCATCAATGGGGCGGCGCCGTTTCCGGTGCTCTCGGGCAGCTGCACGCCCTGGAGCGCGGGGTGGTTCCGGATCCGGTCAGGCGTGTCGCCCGTGGCGATCCACCACAGGTGCTCCCCCGTGTTCATGTCGATGGCCGTGATCTTGCCCCAGGGCGGGTTGTAGATCGGGAGCCCCTGCGGCCCCGCGAACTGCCCGCGGTCGAGGACGGCATACTGGGAGAGGGTCGTGCCGGTGGTCATGATGTCGTCCGGCCTGTCGATCTCTCCCGCCGGTACCAGTCGCTCGGCGCGGCATGCGCGCGCGGACGAGACGTAGAGGATGCCCGTCTCGGGATCCGCCGCCGGCGGATCCGTGATGTTGGTCGCGCCGCTCGGACAGCTCAGAAAGGAGCGGAGCCCCGAGGGGTGTCCCATCTCGATCGGCGGATTGTAGATCGGTCCCCAGGAGTACATGTCCAGGATGTCGACGGCGTCCTCCCGGAGCGAGGGCGTGAGGTTGATCACCTGGTCCGGCGTGATGCCCTGCTCGTCGTACGGCGCGGGCCGCGTCGGGAACGGCTGCGTCGGGGAGAGGCGCTCGCCCGGCATCGTCGACTGGCGGACCGGACGCTCCTCGATCGGCCAGATCGGATCGCCGGTCGCGCGATCGAATGTGAACGCGAACGCCTGCTTCGTCGCCTGCACCAGGATCGGACGTGCGCGCCCGTTCACCGTCACGTCGAGCAGGATGGGAGCCGTCGGGTTGTCGAAGTTCCAGATGTCGTGGTGCACGGTCTGGAAGTGCCAGACGCGCTCCCCGGTCTCGACGTTCAGCGCGATGATGCTCGTGCCGAACAACCCATCCCCCGGACGGAATCCACCGTAGAAGTCGATCGTCGGAGGGTTCGTCGGGATGTACACGATTCCCCGCTCGGGATCTGCCGCCATCGGCGCCCAGGAGGAGACATCGCCGGTGCGGTACCACGCGTCGTTTTCCCACGTCTCGTGGCCGAACTCACCGGGCCGCGGGATCACGTGGAACTTCCACTTGAAGTCCCCCGTCGCGGCGTCGTAGGCCAGGATGTCGCCGGGCACGTTCTCGATGCGCGTCTGGTTGTAGCCCTGCTCGGCGGAATTGCTGACGATCACGACCCCGTTCACGACGATCGGAGGCGCGGAGCTCGTGATCATCCCGAGCTCGCGCGGTAGGCCGAACTCCGGATCGAAGCGCTCCCCGCGTGCCTGCCACTCCTGCCAGGGTCCCCAGTCCTGGATGAGGTCCTCGACCAGGTCCACGCCGCCGGTCTGCGAAAACCCCTCGACGGGGATCGGCTCGCCCCAGTCCTCGAGCGGGCGGCCCGTCTTGGCGTCGAGCGCCCAAAGGAAGAAGCCGGGCGTCGAGATAAAGATCACGCCGCCTCGTCCTGGGACGTCCGCGTACGCGACTCCCTTCCCGTACGCCGCGCGCATCGAGCGCTCCATGCGCGTCGTATGGGGCTCGCGGAAGGTCCAGAGTGTCTCTCCTGTGGCCGGATCGAGCGCGACGACCTGCCGACGCGAGCCCGCCACCGTGTAGAGCATGCCGTCCACGTACAACGGGGTAGAGCGGGAGGTGGGCTCGGGGAACGAGGCATAGTTGTCCCCTCGCCAGAGCCAGGCCATCTCGAGCTGCTCGAAGTTCTGCGCGTTGATCTGGTCGAGCGGGGCGTACCGCGTGTGACCGGCGTCCCCTCCGATGTAGCGCCATTCACCGTTCTCGGTGCCTGGGCCGCTTTGCGCGCGGAGCGGGGTCGCCGCGGAGGCCAAGGCCGAGAGCGCGAGCAGAGATGCCAGGATCCGTTTCATGCGTCCCTCGTGGTTCGAGATCGACAGGTCGAAGCCACCCCGAGGGCGAATCGTCGTCGCCTGGCGGTGCGACGGGGATACTAGTTCTCGGCCTCTCTGCGCGCGACTTCGACCGAGTATCTGGCCGGCGTCCTCAGAGACCGAGCTGGAGGGTGTGTGAGTACTTCACCAGGATCGTCCGCGCCGTGCTCAGCGGACGCGCGGGACTGAAGGACATTCGGTCCGTCACGAGATCTTCGTTCCACACGATGTAGAAATCGTTGCCTTCCCGCGGATTGTAGCGTATGCGCAGATTCGCGATGACGGCATTGTCCGTGCTGCTATACTGGACGAAGCCGACCGCGGACGTCGCCGTGGAGAGCATGACCTGCGCCCGGACGCGTGCCACATGCGCGGTGAACCCCTGGTCTCGCTCCGCGAACCGGACACGATCGATCCGGTAGTTCGCCGAGAGGTTCAGGTGCGCGGACGGATCCCAGACCGGTCCCAGGCTCAGCGACGTGCGGGTGCCGTCGAAGAACTGGCCCGCCTCTAGGGTCGCCTGCGTTCGAAACCGATCGCCCTGCGGAGCCGAATACTGGGCCCGACCGGCGATATAGTCGTAGGTGCCGGCCGGCACCGAGGTGGCCTCGGGCAACGAGAACGACGACTGCAAGCTCTCGTGGCTGAAGGGAGCGGACAGCGTGAGCTGGTGCTGGCCCCAGGTCTGGAGGACGACGGTCGGCTCCACGTCGACGGTCTCGACGACCCCGTCCTCGTTCCGGCGATAGACGCCACCGGAGAGGTTCACGGTCGTCGTGTACAGTGCTGATCCTGGTTCCCCCCGCCAACCGAAGCCCACGTTGGCCAGCCCCTTCGTGTAGTCCGTTTGGCGCAGGAAACCCATCCCGGGGTCGAAGCTCCATCCCGTGCGCGAGAGATCGAGCGCGTACGTGAGGCCGTCCTGGCCCCGGCGCTCCCAGTTGAGCCGGGCCACGCCACGGTCCAGGGCATCCATCGACCCGCCGGGGGGAGGGGTCTCCTGGTCGTCGAAGCTCTGCGCCCAGTTGAGCACGAGGTAGTCGGCGCGCCCGAGACGGAAGATGCCATCGACTCCGTAGACCAGGTTTCGGCGGCCACCCGAACCCAGCCGGCTCGTGAACATCCCCCCGACATAGGAGTTCGGGTTCAGCACGCGGCGCCTCAGGCGTGCGACTCCGAGGTTCTCCGACGGCAGCGCGTCGGACTCGGCCGTCTGGAGGTTGAGGAGTCCGACGTCCCATTCGCCGATCCGCCCCACGAGACGGCCACCGCCATAGATGCGTACGGGCTGGCCGCCCGCGAGTCCCACGGTGCGGGAGTGGAAGAGCCGATCCTGTCCACCCAGGCCGACCTCGAAGTTCGCCGCTCGCTCCTGAAAGAAGCGACGCTTCTCCGGGAAGAAGAGGGAGAAGCGCGTCAGGTTCACCTGCTGGTCGTCCGCTTCGACTTGCGCGAAGTCGGTGTTCGCCGTGAGGTCCAACGTGAGGTTCGACGTGAGGCCCATGCGAACGTCGAGCCCTCCCTCGTGGACGTAATCCGTGGTCCGCTTGTATGCGCCGGCGGTTTGATTCAGAGCATGGGTGTAACCCGTGCCGCCGAGCGCGTACGGCGTGATGTACGTCGGCGTGCCCTGAGGGCGGATGCCCTCGAACACGATCTTCTGCATGAGGGACGGCATGGTGTACGCGAACTGGCCCTGGTCGGGGGGGATCGCGGGGTAGACGTGCCGCTCGCTCTTGCGCGAGATGCTGCGGAGTGCGGAAATGCCCATCACCACGCGGCCGTCGATGGACTGGAAGAGGAGGCTCGCGAAGGGGATCCGGATCTCGGTGTACCAGCCCTCCTCGTCTCTCGACACCGCCACGTCCCAGAAGGCGTTCCAGCTGTTGTCGCTCTGCTGGCCGTCGTTGAAGCGCTGGGAGTCGCTGCGGTTGCCGAGCGGTCCGGTCTTGAACTGCAGAGCGTTCTCGTCGTCGTTCAGCGTGTCGAGATAGACGGAGCAGAAGTCGCTGTGGAATCCCGTCTCGTCGCGCTCGTAGGTGTACGCGAGAATGCCATCGACGTCCGAGTCGTAGGCTTTGCAGGCGAAGTAGAAGTACTCGGAGTCGTATGCCATCCGAAATTCGGTGCGCTCCGAGAGCGGGGCGCGGAATGTCGGGAAGTGCATGACCACGGGCAGGGGCTCGATCGCCTCCCACGCGGGGTCGTCCAGTCGGCCGTCGAACGTGAACGCACCCTCGATCCTGGGGACGACGAAGGCATCGCCGCGAGGAAGGGGCGGAGGAATGGGCGATGGGGCCGTCGCGGGCGCCGGAACGGCTGCAGAAGGAACGGCTTCCGGGCTGGGCGTGCGTGCGGGGACGTCCAAGGGAGGGGGAGCGGCGACCGGATCGGCCGGTCCGACGGTCTGGTCGAGGGGTGACAGCTCCTGCTGCGCGATCTTCCAGGTCCCCTGGCTCCGTACGCGTGTCTCCGAGTAGCGGAGCGGCCCCTCCAGAATGGCGCCGCCCGGGAGTCGAAGGGTGCCCCCCACCAGGACGACCGTCACTGCGGTCGTGCCGAGCACACGGCTGTCGATCTCCTGGGACGTCCAGTCGACCCCGCGTACCATCTGCAGCCACTCGTCGACGTCGACCTCGAGCAGGCCGCCGTACTCCAGAAAGATCCGGGCGCCACTCGCGTACTCGGCGCGTACCGCGGCCACGTCTCCGGCGCTCAACGCCGCGAAGGTCCGCCGCACCGCCTCCGAGGCCCCGGTGGTTTGCCCGAGGCCCGGCGCCGGCACCGCCGCAGCGGCGGCGAGGCACAGCAGCATCCTGATGGTGGGTCGCATGGCCTCGCTCGGTGAGCTAGGATCAAAGGGTGTGTAAAAAGAGAGGCGACGTACCTTTCCGCTGACAATTAACCAGCGACCACCGGGTTCGAGCCCGGGGGAAAGGAACGCCGCCTCATGGGGAAGGATACCGCGGGATCCGAGAGTTCGTCCACCACGACG
>SHZR01000016.1 GCA_009692205.1 Gemmatimonadota bacterium
GCCGGTGGAGCTGCTCGAGATCGCGCTGACGCGCGTCGCGAAGCTGAACCCCACGCTGAACGCGGTCGTGCGGCCGATGGAGGACGACGCCCGCCGCGATGCCGCGCGTCCGCCCTCGGGGCTCTTCGCGGGCGTCCCCTTCTTGGCCAAGGACCTGATCAGCACGTACGCGGGCCACCCGACATCCTCGGGGAGCCGCCTGCTGGCAGGGCACGTCTTCGACCACGACTCGGAGCTCGTGCGGCGGGTGCGCGCCACCGGGGTCAGCATCCTCGGCAAGACGAACCTCCCCGAGTGGGGGCTGGTACCGTTCACGGAGTCCGAGCTCTGGGGCGCATGCCGGAACCCGTGGGACACGGAACGCACACCGGGAGGCTCGAGCGGCGGCTCCGCCGCGGCGGTCGCGGCGGGCATGGTCCCGATGGCCGGCGGAGGAGACGGCGGAGGATCGATCCGGATACCCGCGTCCTGCTGCGGACTCTTCGGCCTCAAACCGACGCGCGCGCGGACGCCGACCGGGCCCGACTTCGGCCTGATCTGGCGCGGAGCGGTCGTCGAGCACGTGCTGACGCGCTCCGTGCGGGACAGCGCGGCCATGCTCGACGCCACCCACGGCGCGGACGCCGGCGCACCGTTCGAGATCCCGCCCCCCCGACGGCCCTTCCTGTCCGAAGTCGGCGAGGACCCGGAGATTCTGAGGATCGCGTGGACGACCGAGCCCACGCTCGGCTCGAGCGTGCACCCCGACTGCGTCGCCGCGGTCGAGGATGCCGTCGGGCTCCTCTCTGACCTCGGCCATCACCTCGTCGAGGCGCGGCCCGACGTCGACGGACCCGCGTTCGCGCGGAGCTTCCTTTTCATGGTCGCCGCAGAGCTCGCCGCGGACTTGGCCGACGCCGAACGAGTGCTCGGCCGCCGGCCGCGGCGCGGCGATGTCGAGCCCCCGTCCTGGGCGCTCGCGCTGCTCGGAAAGAGCCTGTCCGCGTCGAAGTACGCAGGCGCGCTCCGGGACATGGAGCGCGCCGGACGCAGCACAGGCGCTTTCTTTGCTGACTTCGACCTATTGCTCACGCCCACGCTGGCCGCCCCACCCCCGCGCATCGGAGAGCTCGCGCCGACCGCCATCGAGGTCTTCTTGCTGCGCGTGCTCGGCATGTTCGGATCCGGGCGGCTGATCGAAGCCGCCGGCCTCCTCGACCGCATGGCCGCGGAAGCATTCGAGTGGATACCGTGGACGCCGGTCTCCAACGCGACCGGCCAGCCCGCGATGTCCGTCCCACTCCACTGGAACGCGGCGGGGCTTCCGATCGGCGTGCATTTCGTGGGGCGCTTCGGCGACGAGGCCACGCTGCTGCGACTGGCTTCGCAGCTCGAGGAGGCCCGGCCGTGGTTCGGCCGACTCCCGGAGTTGGCCAGGTCCGTCTAATGCGCGCTCGCCGACACCCTCACCGACTCCATGAACGCGAGGACGCGCTCGCGCACCGCATCCGTCGAGCCGGGCGACATGATGTCGCCCGCGATCACGTGATGCGCCGGATCGCCGGAGTCGTCCACGCGAAAGAGCGTCGGCCCCTCGCCGCCGAGGCTCGAGAGTAGGCGCTCGGTCTCCCCGGGGTCCACGACGGCGTCCCGCGGCGAGTACACGACGAGCGTCGGCACGCGCACCTCGCCGAGATCCAACGAGCGAGTGTGATCCACGAGCGCCATCATCGGCAGGAGCGCGCGCGTCGGGTAGCACGCCGTCCAGTGGAGCGCCTGCGCCTCGCTCTCCGGCTCGAAGCAGCGCTCCGCGCCCACGAGAACACGCGCGAGCAACCCGCCCCACGGCCAGAGCAGCACGCGGGACGACCGGTCCTGGAGGCCGAGGTTCGGCGAGACGAGCACGAGCGCAGCCACCCGATCCGCCGCCTCAGGCCGTGCGGCCGTCCAGAGCGCGAGCGTCGCGCCGGTGGACGTGCCGACGAGCACGACGCGCTCGCCGATGCGAGTGCCAACGGCCAGCGCCTCCGCGGCGTCGGCGAGCCAGTCCTCGACGGTCGCGTCGGCCAGGGCCGCCCCGTCCTGTGCGTGTCCCGTGAGCCGCGCGAAGTACGCATTCGCCCCGAGGTCGCGAGCGAGGTCGCTGACGAGCGGCTCCACCTCGTGCCGGTCGGCGGAGAAGCCGTGCAGGTAGACGACGGCGAGGGCCGTCCTGGCCCGGCTGGCCGAGTCCGCCCACAGCACGGACTTGGCCTCCCCTGCACGCAGCCTCGGCACCGTCGCCTCGCCGGCCGCCAGCCAGGCATCCACGTCGGGCCCTACCACCGGCTCCGCCCATGCCTCCTCGACGCGGGGTCTCGGCCCGAGCGCAACAGCCGCGCCGAGCGCGCTGATACTCATGAGCGCGAGCCACGCGGGGCGTTTCGGAAAGCTCGGTCGGAACTTGGGAACGGGCCGGCCCTCGTTCTGTAGGATTCCTCAGCGATCCAGGGTAGTCGGAGGTCCATGGGGCAGCAACGCGGCGCTTCCCTGGCGGGTCAACGGGCCTCCAAGCAGGTTGTTGCCGCAGTCGAATCCCTATAGCGGATGGAGCAGCACGATGGTGCGTCTCTCGAGCGTCCGGCCGGCGTCCCTTCTCCTTCTCGCCGCGTTGGCGATGCCCGCCCACGCCGCGGCCCAGCGCGGCGCCGGGAACGAGTGGCGAGTCTACGGTGGCGATCCCGGTCACACGCACTTCTCCACCCTCGACCAGATCAACGCGAGCAACGCCGGGACCCTGGAGGTCGCGTGGCGCTGGAGCGCGCAGAACTTCGGGCCCAACCCGCGGACCCAGAGCCAGACCACCCCGCTTTACATCGATGGGATTCTCTACGCGACCGCGGGCATCCGCCGCTCGGTCGTGGCGATCGACCCGTCGAACGGCGAGACGCTGTGGATGTGGCGCCTGGACGAGGGCGACCGCATCGAGGACGCGCCGCGCCTCAACCCCGGGAGGGGCACCGCCTACTGGAGCGACGGCCGGGGCGACGACCGCATCCTCGTGATCACGCCCGGCTACAACCTCGCCGCGCTCGACGCGCAGACGGGCGTGCCGGTGCCCGGGTTCGGCAACAACGGCATCCTCGACCTGAACGAGAACCACCGCACCCGGCCAGGCATCTCCCTGGTCGGAACGATCGGCGCGAGCTCGCCGCCCGCCGTCATTGGCGACGTCATCGTCGTGGGTTCGGCCCACCACGTCGGCATGCGTCCGCCGTCGATGGCCAACACGCCCGGCGACGTCCGCGGATTCGATGCGCGCACGGGGCGGCTCCTCTGGACATTCCACACGATCCCCGAGCCGGGTGAGTTCGGCAGCGACACTTGGCTCGAGGACTCGAATTCGTTCACGGGCAACGCCGCGGTCTGGGCGCAGATCTCCTGGGACGCGGAACTCGGCTACGTCTATCTCCCCGCCGAGGCGGCTACGGGCGACTACTACGGCGGCCACCGTCCAGGCAACAACCTCTTCTCGACGACGATCCTCGCGCTGAACGCCCGGACCGGCGAGCGAGTCTGGCACTTCCAGACGATTCACCACGACATCTGGGACTGGGACAATCCGACGGCGCCGATCCTCGCCGACGTGACGATCGACGGGCGGCCGCGACAGATCGTCGCGCAGATCACCAAGCAGGGCTTCGTCTTCGTGCTCGACCGCGTCACCGGCCAGCCCGTGTGGCCCGTCGAGGAGCGGCCGGTGCCGCAGTCGGACGTGCCGGGCGAATGGACGTCGCCCACACAGCCGTTCCCGACCAAGCCCGCGCCGTTCGAGCGGCAGGGCTTCAGCGAGGCCGATCTCGCCAACTACACGCCGGAGATCTTCGAGCGCGCCAAGACGATCGCGAGCGCGTACCGGTGGGGCCCGATCTACACGCCGCCGTCGTTGGCGGCCTCGCCCGACAGCACGCGCGGCACGATCACCCTGCCCGCCTCCACCGGCGGAGCGAACTGGGAGGGCGGTGCGCTCGACGCCGAGACCGGCATGCTCTTCGTGCCCTCGGTCACGGCCTTGTCCTACCTCGCGCTCGTCGAAGGGGGCGAGCAGTCCGACATGCGCTACATCGCGGGTGGCGGCCGCGGGCAGCTCGCCCCGGGCGTTTCGATCGTGCGCCCGCCGTGGGGACGCATCACGGCGATCGACCTGAAGACCGGCGAGCACGCGTGGATGGTGCCCAATGGCGACACGCCCTCGTACGTGGCGGAGCGCCTCCAGATCGATCCGTCGCTGATTCCGCCGACCGGCGTGCAATCGCGCGCGAGCTTGATGGTCACGCGTACACTGCTCTTCGCAGGCGAGGGTATGGCCGGCGGACCGAACCTCTGGATCCTCGACAAGGCGACCGGAGCCCGAGTCGCGCGGCTCGACCTGCCCGGCACCACGGTGGGCAAGCCCATGACGTTCATGCACGACGGAAAGCAGTACGTCGTGGTCTCGGTGTCTCCGGAGGGCGGTTCGGCGGAGTTGGTCGCGCTCACCCTGCCCTAATTCGCGGAGGTGGCATAAACGGGGGAGGTGCCCGAACTTTCGGAGCGCCCCCGCGCGCCGCGAGCTACGGAGCAGACATGCTGGCCAAGCAGCACGCTCAGGGCAGAGACTATGCGATCGGGCACCCCGCGCTCACCGACGGGCAGACGGGGCTCGCCAACGGGATCCACTTCGAGTTGGTCTATTCGTATCTCTTCGCGGCGGGCGACCGCGGCCTATTCTTCACGGTGATGCTGCTCTCCGTCGGCGGACCCGACGGCATCGCCAAAGAGCGACTTAGGATCGTCGGGGAAAAGATCCAGACGGCGACGCGCGACTCCGACCTCGTCGCCCACGTGGGCAGCGGCCGCTACGTGGTCCTGTTGCTCGGGACCAACCTCCAGGGAGCGAGGATCGCGGCCGACCGCCTCGAGATGGCGATTGGCAAGGTGGCGCCGGAGTCCACGGCCTTCGGGCTCGCCGCCTACGACCGGCGCATGCGAGACTCCTCCGAACTGCTGGAGGCGGCCGACCGGGCGCTCCTGGCGGCCGAGGCCGCCGGCGGGGGCGTGGAGCTGGCCTAACAGGCCGGACATACTCGTGACCCGAAATCTCATGGCTGCATCAACGGTCGGGGCCTTGGGGTCCGTCCTCGTCGTCGCGGGTACCTGGGCGGCGGCGGCGGCGCCGCTCGACGCGCCCCCGCGCGCGACGGAGCTCATCGCCGGCAGCCCGGCCGGCTGCGCGATGGGACCATTGCAGCTGTCGGGCTTCGAGGTGGCCGACGGATACCTCAAGGCGCCGAACACGGGTGCGACGACGCACCACCAGTTCTACTTCGCGCGCGCGATGTACTCCGAGGGAGGCCGGTTCGGTTTCTTCGGTCGCGGTGACAGTTGGCTCGGGGACGGCGGTCCCGGGTGGTCGACCGACTATCCGAGCGCCGACCGCCACATGATGATCGTGGCGAAGCGCCTCTCGAACCTCGACGCGTGCGAATGGGGACAGCCGGTCTCGCTCGCCGACCCGGACCTCAGGCGCTTTCCTTTCCTCTACTCGCTCGAATGGGGCCGCAACGCCGACCTCTCGGAGCCCGAGATCGAGGGGCTCCGCAGCTTCTTGGCGGCGGGCGGTCTCCTGATGCTGGACGACTTCTGGGGAAGCCAAGAGTGGGCGAACGTCGAGTACCAGATCACCCGCGTGCTTCCCAACCGGCCGATCGTCGACATCCCGCTCAGTCATGTGCTCTTCCGCGCGCACTACACGATCGAGGGACCGATCATTCAGGTGCCCGGAGCCGGCGGCGGCATCTACGGAAGGGGGACGTCGCAGCGCGACGGCTACGACCCGATCGTGAAGGGCGTGTTCGACGATGAGGGGCGCATCATGATCGCCGTTTACGGCAACACGGACCTCGGCGACGCGCTCGAGTGGGCGGAAGACCCGATGTATCCGCTGGAATTCTCGACGTACGCGTCGAAGCTCTTCCTCAACACGATCATGTACGCGATGACGTACTAGCTCCCTAGCAGCCCACCAGCCGGACCTGATCCGGTCGGTTCGGCACGACGCAGAGGAACTCAAAGGGCTCGCTCCCTTCGTCTGCGTCGTAGCTGTGCGGGACGCCCCCGGGAATGAAGACGACGTCCCCGGCCTTCACATGGTGCGTCTCGTCACCGATCCGCACCTGCGCGCTTCCCCGGAGCACGTACTGCTCGTGCTCCACGTCGTTGGTGTGCAGCGGCATGCCCCCGCCCGGCTCCATGATGAAGCGGCGCAGGGCGAAGTTCGGGCCCACATCCGGACCGATGAGCACCTGGCGCGTGGTGGCCCGCCCGGCGGACACGGGCTCTGCGGGAAAGGCGTCGACATTGCGTACGGACACGGCTCTGCTCCTGGGCGAGTGCACAGCCGAAGTTTGAGCCGAGGGGGTCCGTCCGCAAAGCCCCAAACGCAAGAACCCGGCGAGGCCGAAGCCTCACCGGGTCCTGAGGAAGCGCCTGTGACCCTCCCGCCAGCAGACGCTTCACATCTGTGGGCCCGCCGAAAGCCCCTGCCCAGAACTTCCGGCGGAACCCCCGGGCCGGCTCGACAACTGCTGCCGTGCACGGCCCTGAAGTCTGGGTTCAAGCTACGCCCACCGAGGAACCCCGGAAGTAGGGCATCCTCCGTTGGCGCGTGGGGGGAAAACCCCTACACGGAGGTGACGTGCGAGAGGACGACCAGGGCTGAGGTCAGCCCGGGCGCCGCCAGACCGTGACGCGCAGCGCGGGCGCCATCGTGTACTGGAAGTGGAGGCGGTTCTCGAGCTCGACGACGACGTTGCTCGTCTTCTGCCTCGTCTTGGGCCAGTCGTTCCCCTGCTCGTTGTCGACGACGAGCAGCTCGCCCGCACTCAAGCCCCGATCGAGCGCGACGATCTGCTCAGCAAGACGGCCTAGCAGCGCAGTCTCGGTCTCGTCCTGCACGGAGCCCTGGGCCTCGGCCACCAGCTCACGTGTACCCACCTTGGCGTAGGCCGCGAAGTCGTCCGCCGGAATCGACTCCAGCTGGTCGCGGCGGAATCCGATCTCGTTGAGTGCCCTCGAGTCGAAGTTCAACTCCACACTGTGATAGGCGATGCCGTAACGACGGAAGATCATGCGTGTGTCTCGCGGTTCAGTCGGTTCAGGATCCTTGATCGAGGAGCTCCGCGAGTTCCTCGGGCGTCAGGTCGGCGGTGGAGCGCGCTCCCATTCCACGCGGCAGCCGAGAGCGCCGACCCCTCGACGCCGGAGAGCCGCTCTCCGTCTGGGGCGTGCCCACGTAGTCGAACTCGGGCAGGTGCACGCGTTCGACGGTGCGCCCCAGCCGATGCTCTAGGGTCTTCATCGCGCCCAGGTCACCAGCGGTCACAAATGTGATCGCGACACCCTTGGCGCCGGCGCGACCGGTGCGGCCGATCCGGTGGATGTAGTCCTCCGGGTCGAGCGGGACGTCATAGTTCACGACGTGGCTGATCCCCTCGACGTCTAGGCCGCGCTGCGCCAGGTCGGTCGCGACGAGCACGCGGATCTTCCCGGTCGAGAAGCGCTCGAGTGCGCGGGTGCGGTCCTTCATGTGTCGGTCGGAGTGGAGCGCGTCGGCCTGGATGCCCTCGCGCTGTAGCCTACCGTCGAGCACGTCCGCGGCGGCCTTGGTGCGCGTGAACACCAGAACAGCATCCCAACCGGGTCGGCTCACGAGCTCGAGCAGCAGATCGGGCTTCTTCTCCGGCTTCACCGAATAGAAGAACTCCTCGATGCCCGAAGCGGTGGTGCCGGGGGGCGCGGCCTCGATCCAGACGGCCTCGCGGGTGATGCGGAGCGCGAGGTCGTGCACGCCGTTCGGCATGGTCGCACTGAAGAGCATCGTCTGGCGGTCGCGCGGGAGCACCTTGAGCACCTGCTCGATCTGCGGGCGGAAGCCCATGTCGAGCATGCGATCGGCCTCGTCGAGCACCAGGTACCGCACGTTCGAGAGATCGCCCCGCTTCGACTGCAAGTGGTCGATGAGGCGGCCCGGCGTGGCCACGATCACCTCGTCGCCCCGCGAGAGCGCGTCGATCTGCTCCTTGTAGCTCACGCCTCCGAAGATCGCCTGGGCCTTGATGCGCGTACCCTTAGCGAGCGCCTCGGTGTCCGCGCACACCTGCTGCGCGAGCTCACGCGTGGGACAGAGCACGAGCACCTGGGTGCCCTCCCCCATCTTGATTCGCTCGAGCGCCGGAATCATGAACGCCGCGGTCTTGCCCGTCCCGGTCTGCGCGATGCCGACCACATCCTGTCCCGCCATACCCGCCGGGATGGCCTTGGTCTGGATCGGCGTGGGCACTGTCCACCCGAGGGCTTCGATCGCCGCGAGTCGGTCGGGCGAGATTTGCAGCTCCTGGAAGCCGGCTGGGTTCAAGATGATGATGGTCTCGGATCAGGGGACTGGATCGGCAAAGGTAACCGGCCGGGTTGCCCGGGGTGTAGGCGGTGGAATGGACGGCATCACCCCCGACACGCCCCCTACCCGCGTCCTCTTCGTGTGCCTCGGCAACATCTGTCGCTCGCCCCTCGCGGAGGGCGTCTTTCTGCACCTCGTGCGCGAGGCGGGGCTCGCCGACCGCTTCGAGGTCGACTCGGCCGGAACGGGGGACTGGCACGTCGGTGAGCGGCCCGACGCGAGGGCGGCGGCAGTCGCGCATCGGCACGGCGTCGAGCTGCCGAGCCGGGCGCGGCAGGTGACGCGAGACGATCTCGACACCTTCGATCACGTCCTCGCGATGGACCGCGAAAACCTACGCGAGCTCGGGCGCATCGCCCGGCCGGGCGCGAGAGCCGAGATCCGACTGCTCCGCGCGCACGATCCCGTCCGGGACGGCGACGACGTGCCAGACCCGTACTACGGGGGCCCGAGCGGATTCGACCTCGTGTACGAGATGGTGCACCGGTCGTGCTCGGTGCTCTTGGCCGAACTCACGGCGACGCGATGACGCTCCTGGCTGGCGTAGCTCGAACGCTAGGGCTCACGCTCCCATGGGTGCGTCGATGCCAGCCCACAGGTTCATGGTGTTCAGCTCCGTGCGGCCGCAGGCCTTGAGGTACACGAACAGCTGGGTGCGGTACGCGGCGTATCCGCATAGCACCACGTTGACGAAGAACGCCCCCTTCGAGCTCTTCGAGCCGAACATCTCGATCTCGGCCCGGAAATCGGCGTCCGACATGCTGCCCAGCACCTTGGCGTAGAAGTCGGATTGTTGGCCGATCGCCGCCACCGTCTGCGCGAAATCCCGCGCTTGCGCGGCTTGCTCCTCGCGCGTCCAGTCGGCTTCGTCGAACCCTCCTGCTTTGGCCGCCCGCACCATCGTCGGCCCCATCATCGACAGGTATCTCAGGAGATCGAGCGTGCTGCGCTGAGTGGCCGTGGGGCGGTAGTCGAGCTTCTCCCGGTCGACCTTGCCCGCGAGATGCACAAGGATCCGGGCCTCGTTCTGCATGGAAGCGACGAGTTCGAGCTTCGTCAGTACCATGGTGTCCTCCCTAGAGAAATGTGGGTGTCACGCGGTGGAGTTCGCGCCCACGCTGGCCGCGATACGGGCCAGCGCGTCTTCGAGCACCTCGTCGGACGCGGCGTAGCTCATCCGCACCCAGCGGTCGTCGCCGAACGCCGCGCCGGGCACGAGGGCGACGCCCTGGTCTTCCAGGAGCCGCGAGCACCACGCGGTGGCGTCGCGCACGTCGGCCGTGAAGAAGCCGTCCACGCGGAAGTACAGGTAGAATGCGCCTTCAGGTTCGACGAACGGCACCTCGGGGAGCAGCCCGCGCATGCGCGTGGTCACCAGGTCGCGGCGACGCCGGAACGCCGCGCGCATCTCGGCGACCGATGCGTTCGCCGCGCGCACGTTCGAGTACGCCTCGAGCGCCGCGACCTGCGCGGGCGTCGTCGGATTCGACGTGATCTGGCTCTGCAGTGCGGCGAACTTCTTCGAGAGCTCCGGGTCTGCCCAGGTGAAGCCGATCCGCCATCCCGTCATCGCGAAGGCCTTCGAGGCGCCGTCGATGAGCACGAACGGGCCGAGGCTCGACGTCGGCAGCTCGAGCAGACCGGGTGCGGGCTCGCCTTCCGGGCCGTAGTAGATCGCGCGGTAGATCTCGTCGCTGAGCAGCCACACGTTGCGATCGCGCGCCCACTCGGCGATGCGCTGCACCTCGGCGAGCGAGTAGACGGCGCCGGTCGGGTTGCATGGGCTGTTGAGCACGAGGCCGCGCGTGCGGGTCGTAACCGCCTTGTCGAGGTCGGCCGTCGTGATCTTGAAGCTCTTTCGCTCGTCGCCCATGACGAGGACGGGCTCCGCGCGCGCGATCGTGACGAGGTCCGGATACGTGGTCCAGTACGGAGCGGGTACGATCACCTCGTCGCCCGGGCCGAACAGCGTGAAGATCGCGTTGAAGAGCGCCTGCTTGGCGCCCGACGTGACCACGACACCCTCCCAGTGCATGTCGCGCCCTGCGCGCTCGGTGAGCCGCGCGGCGATCGCCTTCCGCAGAGCGGGCGTGCCGGCCGGTGGCGTGTACCGCGTCTGTCCGGTCTGGATGCCGCGGATCGCGGCTTCGCGCACGAAGGCCGGCGTGTCGAAGTCCGGCTCGCCCGCGCTCAGGTCGCGGATGTCCCGGCCCTCGCTCGCCAGGCGCTTCGCGAGCGCGCTGACGGCCATGGTCGCGGACGGTTTCAGCTTCCTGACGTTTTCGCTGAGCTGCATGCTGGACTGCATCGGTCTCCCCGTGTTGGCGGCCCGGAATATGGTACTTTGGACGCCCATGTCGCACCCCGGCGCGCGCTTCTACTTCGACTTCGTCGATCCTCTCTCGTACCTGCTCGAGCTCGAGCTGCGCGCGCTGGAGGCGTCGCTCCCGGGGCGCGTCGAGCGGGTCAGCTTCGAGCTCGCGCCGCCGCCCATGCCACTCACCGCTCTCGACGATTCGCGCTGGGCCGCGCGCTGGGCCGAGGCCCGCCCCGTCGCTGCCGCCGCCGACGTGCTGCTCGAGCCCCCGCGGCTGGTGCCGTGGACGCGCAAGGCGCACGAACTCCACCTGCATGCCCTCGCGCACGGCAAAGCTGACGAGGTGCGTATGGCGATCTTTTCGGCGTACTTCGGGCGCGGCGAGGATATCGGCCGCGTGGACCGACTCGTCGAGATCGCCGCGGCGCTCGGGCTCGACCGCACGACGGCCAAGGCCGTGCTCGACGTGGACCGCCACGAGGAGGGCGTTCTCGCCTCGCGTGCCGACGCGACGGCTGCCGGAGTGGCGGACGTCCCCGTGATCGCTGTGCGCGGTGGGCTCGTCCGGGGCTTCCACAACCGCGCGGACCTCGGCACCTTACTCCGCCCCTAGCTGGGCGGCGCGTAGCTGGCGCCTCGATCCTGGACCGCTTTTTCTCACCGCTCGGCTCCCGACAGGCCGACCCTATCGGTAGGCACCGCATGGCCGGATATCAGCGAAGGACCGCACTCTCGCCCCACGATGTGATGGAGCAGGCCGGGCACGCGCTGCCCGAAATGGTCGGGCTCAACCGCACCGGCGGGTCGTCTCACGAGGCGACGTTCGACGGCGCCGAAGGGACGCTGAAGCTCTCGGCCCATCGGCACGGTCCGTACACGAGCGTGCTCGCGAACACCGACCGCCTGCGCACGTCGCGGATCGACTACGAGGTGCAGCGCTTCCTCAATCGGCTCCCCTACGAGCCCGGCGACGTCGGGGGCCCCGGCTCCGGCGAGGCGAGCTAGCGCCGTGGAGTCCTTCGAAGAGATCGACGTCGCACCCGAGTTGGTCGAGGCACTCGCCGCGGAAGGCATCGAGCGCCCCACGCCCCTCCAAGAGGTGGCCATCCCCGTGCTTCGGCGCGGCAACAACCTCGTGCTCGCCGCGGGCCCAGGAAGCGGCGTGCTGGTCGCGTGGCTCGTGCCGCTCCTCGAGCGTGCGGACCCGAACGCGACCACCCCGCAAGTTCTCGCGCTGACCGCGAGTGCCGAAACGGCGGACCAGCTCGCCGAGTCCGCCGCCCGGCTCGCATCGATGACCGGACACACCGTCGCCGCACTCGGCACGCCGTGGCTGCTCCCCGAGAGGGCGCAGGTCGTGCTCGGCACGCCGGCCGACGTGCTCGCGCGCGTAGCCTCCGGCGACCTCGATCTTTCGACCGTGCAGGCGCTCGTGGTGGATTCGGCGCACGTCCTCGAGCGCCTCGGCGCGCTCGCAGACGTCGAGCGCGTGATCGACTATCTCCCGCCCGAGGCGCAGCGCGTCGTGAGCGCGTATCCGGTGACGCGCGCCGTGGCGGACTTCGTCGAGCGTCACTGCAAACGCGCGCTCACGCTGCCGGCGCCCGAGCCTGGCGCCGGCTCCGTGCCCATGCGCGGGCGCGTGCGCTTCCGCGTCGCGCCCGAGCCTCGTGAAGCAGCGGCGCTCGCGATCACGGACGAACTCCTAGGATCCGGCGCTCGCCACGTGCTGGTCTTCTGCCGCAGCGACGACCGCGCGGCGGACGTCGGTGACTATCTCACGCTCCACGGCTTCCTCGCCGGGGCACCCGGAGACGCGGACGTCCCCGTGTGGTTGGGCGTGGACGCGCTCGCCGCCCGCGCCGTCGCCCAGGGCGTCGAGGGTGTGCGCGTGGTGAGCTTCGATGTTCCGGCCGACCCCGACACACTGGACCGCCGGCACGCGATCAGCGCCGACGGCGTCGTGTTGGTTCTGCCGCGAGAGGTGTCGCACCTCCGGGACGTCGGCCGCCGCACCGGCTACGAGGTCGTTCCCTTCCCGCCGCCCGCGAGCCGTGGGCCGACATCGATCGAGCAGCTCCGGGCCACGCTCGAGCGGGCGCTCGAGGGCGAAGACGGCGCCGCGTACTTGCCCATGCTCGAGCCGCTCTTCGAGCGCTTCGACCCCGCCGAGGTCGCCGCGGCGGCCGTGGCGCTCCTTCGCGAGCGGCCCGCCGCGCCGGTTGCGCCGCCCCTGCGGCCGAGCCAGTCCGAGGCCGAGACGGCCGACGGCCCCGCGTGGGCGAAGCTCTTCCTCTCCGTGGGTGAGCGCGACGGGCTCCGGCCCGGCGACCTCGTCGGCGCCATCACCGGCGAAGCCGGCGTCGAAGGCCACCAAGTCGGGAAGATCGATATCAAGGAGAGCCACACCGTCGTGGAGGTCCACGACTCCGTCGCGCGCAAGGTGATCAAGGCGCTCAACGGAACGACCATCAAGGGCCGCTCGGTGCGGGCGGACTTCGACCGTCCCAGGAAGGGCGTGAAGCCACGGGCTCCCCGGCCGCCTCGTCCTCGCTAGCGGCGGGGCCCGGAAACGACCGGGGCCGTGTCGCTTGAAGCGACACGGCCCCGTGAAGAAGTCGGCTGCGAGAGCGTCTGCGACCTACTGGATCGCGTCCTTCAGGCCCTTGCCGGCGCGGAACCCTGGCGTCTTCGTCGCCTTGATCTGAATCGCCTGGCCGGTGCGGGGGTTACGGCCGACGCGCGCCTTGCGCTGCTTGGCCTCGAAGGTCCCGAACCCGGTGATCTGCACTCGCTTACCACCCTTCAACGCACCCGCGATCACCCCGCCTTCGGGTGAGAACAACGCATCCACCGCCCGGGAGGCATCGGCCTTCGTCATGCCGGCCTTGCCGGCGAGGGCGTCCACAAGATCGGACTTGTTCATGAGCAGCTCCAGAGAAGCAGGGTGAGTGATCCGGGCACGACGGGGGTCGCGTGTCGTCGAACGGTAAGCCGCGCTGTGGGGAGCGTCAAGGGAAACAGATGGCCCGAAACCCGCTTATTTCCTGGCTTCCCGATGGGTCCGGCCGCCTTACGCGTTCGCTTCGTCGCGGCGCTTCCGGATCATCGAGTAGATGAAGAAGATGACGGCGGCGATGAGCGCGAGCTTGGCCGCGGATGCGATCAGTCCGAGCATCACACCCAAGAGCGGCAGGACGATCATCGCGAACAGCTTCCACAGGACCACGCCGGATAGGGCGGCGACAGTGACGGGAGCCAGGAATCTCATGGTATCCTCCGAGACATGCAGCGTTCGTTCCGCCCACCCTACGGAGGCGGACGGCCCGGGTTTCATCCGAACCCGCCGCGCGCTCCCGACCTACTTGTAGCGGTAGGTGACTCGGCCCCGAGTCAGGTCGTAGGGCGACATCGCGATCTTCACGCGATCGCCCTCGAGAACGCGGATATAATTCTGGCGCATCTTGCCCGACAAATAGGCGAGCACCTCGTGATCGTTCTCCAGCTTGACCCGGAAGGTCGCGTTGGGTTAGAGAACCCACACGCAAGACGGGCTCCTGCCACATGTTCCGTCACACGATGGCCACGCTGATGCTCGAGGCCGGCGCCGACGTCCGCTACATCCAGGAGATCCTCGGCCACGCCGAGCTCTCCACGACGGCGATCTATACGCGCGTGAGCATCGGCAAGCTCCAGGACGTCCACCGCCGCACGCATCCCGCGCGGGCCCGGCGCACAGAGCGCGACCACGAGAAGCTGCTCTCTTCGTTAGCCGCTGAGCTCCTGGCCGCCGATGAGTCCTGAGGCCCACGACCCGGGTGCAAGGTGGCATAACTTCGTTATGTCACCCCCGAAGGGGCGAAGCGCGGCGTCGGTTCCGAGGGCAAGTGCGTATAAGGCTGCCTTATGCGCAAGCGAGCGCAGCGAGCGGCTTGCCCGGTGCCCGGAGTGAAACGCAGGGCACGGAACGACGTCGCGCCGCTTGCACCCGGGGGCGAGGAGCAACCTCACGAGGTCCTCGACCAGGAGCTCATGGGTCCCACCCTCCGACCGCTTCTGCATGCCCAGGGATCGAGCGGCGCGTGCCCGCTGCGTCTCCTATGAACCCGCCCGAGGGTCGGCGGCTGGAGAGTGCGGTACACCTACCTCACAAAAGAGAACGTGCTGATGGTGCTCCGCGTGCTACCGCGAGGTAAGGCGTACGATCGCTGACCTGCGAGTACGACGCCCCTCGCGCGCCCAAGAACACGCATCAGGGGGTATCTACCATTACTGGGGGGGCAACGCGCCACGCTAACACGGGGTTGGTGCTTGCCGGATAAGCTGCGTGTGCCCGGGGCGTTCGCCTGGCTTGGAGCAGCCCTCCCCTACGACGCGACCAGCTCCACTTCCTCGAGGAAGTCCTTGAGCGGGTTCGCGACCGCGATGGCCCGCTCCCGAATGGCGTCGGCGAGCGCCATTCCACGGGTGGCATCGCCCACGAGGTGGCGCGACACTGCGGCGCCGAGCCGCGCGTCCGACTCGGCTGCGGCCTGGTTGTACTCGGCGTACCTGGCGCTGACGCGCTGCTCGAACAGAGGGAGCTGCCCCGACGGCGTCCCGTGCTGGACCATGTCCTCGAACACCGCACGGTGCAGCGCGTCGAGCCCTTCGCGGATACGTTGATCGGGCGCGCGGCCCATGAACGCGAGCTGGGCTCCGCGGGTGTGGGCCCACAAAAAGAAGATCAGGGCTTCCTCGGCTGTGCGACGTGCGTGACGTTCGTCGTCATACCTGGTGCCCACGTCGGGCAAGGGCGTTTCGACGTCCTCACGCGAGAGGAAGTCGGAAAAGCTTTCCCAAACGAGGAGAGCGAGGCTGTCACCGAGCTCGGCCGTCGTCATCGTCTGGGGCGCCCGGAACTCGCGAGTATCGTCTAAAAGCGTGGTTTGCACGACCAATTCCTCAGGGTCTTCGGTTGCTTGTAACCTCAATTCGGAGCGCTGACCACACAGTGTCAAGGCTATCGATTCCCACCCCGCGCCACGGCCTGCCGGGGGTGCCCCACCGCCGCCCTGGAGACCCCAGGAAAAGCCTTATGTCCCTTGGGCTCCTGGCCCTGGCCCTGGTTCCGGCGGCCTGTAGCTCCGGTCCCCGGTCGGTGTCCGAGCCGCGACCGGTCATCATCTACTCCGGGGCCCGCCTGCGGGTGGAGCAGGAGCGGATGGATTCGGTCTATGCCTGGGTCACGAACGAGCAGCTCAACATTCAGGAAGACCCGTCGTTCTGGGTCATCACGCTGCCGACCATCGGGGAGACCTATCCGTGGGAGGACCTGAACGTCCGCGAGGATAGCGTCTCGGTCCGGACCCCCATGGGCGTCCAAGACACCGAGCTCGTCTACATGATCTACGGCCATCTCCACCTGATGGCGACCATGGGCAGGCAGGAGGAGTGGCTTCCCGAGGCTCCGGCGGCGGCGGGCTACGACCTGGAACGGGCGATCCTGTCGCGCACGGCGGACGCCTGGATCTTGGGCCGGACGGTCTTCAACACCGAGCCGTACGGTCCGCTCGACGAGTTGGCATACGCCAAGGAGGCCGGCTTCCTGGACGCGTTCATCTTCACCGCGAGACCGGACGAGTTTGCCTCGAATCGCGCGGAGTGGGCGCGCGGGAACCCGGGCCAGATGGAGCGCTACCGCGAGTGGTTCCTCGACACGTTCAGCCAGGAGCCCCCGGGGCTGCGGGCGAACTGAGAGCCGCTACGCGGGCGTGACTTCCCAGCGCAGGCCCACGGGATCTCCGCCGCCGATCTCGTCGACGTGAACATCGAGGCGGCCGGTACGTGCCAGTCGACCGTCGCTCGGCTTGCCGCCGAACAGCGCGAAGCCCTTCACGCGCACGCGGCGCTGCTGCCCGGACGGGGATGTGGCGATGAGCTCCGACCCCTTGAGCGAGCGGATCGAGGGCGCTTCGCCGGATTGCAGGCGAAGGCGTAGAATGCGCCCGGAATGCGGGGCGTCCATAGCGTCCAGGACGCGAAACACGACACCCCTCTTCGTGGCCGTAGTGGTCGTTTCCGCAGACATGGAAGAAAGGGTATCGCGATGACGTCGCCCACGGAAGGCGCTCCGCGGAGCGAGCTCGTCTTGCCGAGGGACGAGATGCTCGCGCTCGCGCAGCGAGCCGCGGAGCTGATCGTGCACCGACTCGAACATCTTCCCTACGAGCCTGCCTGGCGGGGAGGAACGCGCGCGGAGCTGGAGGCGCTGTTCCGGGAAGACGCGCCCGAGGAAGGGCGCCCGGCGCTCGAGGTACTCGAGCGCGCCGCGCTAGAGGTCCTGCCGCTCGCGAGCCGCGTCGACCATCCCCGCTTCTTCGCGTTCGTTCCGTCGTCGGCCACCTGGCCGGGCGTGCTCGCGGACTTCCTGTGTGCGGGGCACAACACCTTCCAGGGCACGTGGCTCGGGGCGAGCGGTCCAAGCCAGATCGAGCTCATCGTGCTCGATTGGTTCCGCGACTGGATCGGCTATCCCGACACCGCGAGCGGGCTCTTCACCAGCGGGGGCTCCGCGGCCAGCCTGGACGCGTTCGTCGCCGCGCGCGAGGCGGCCGGCGCCCCCCAGCATGCCACCGTCTACATGAGCGACCAGAGCCACTCGGCGCTCATACGCGCGGCGACGATCGTGGGCATTCGCGCCGAGCATGTGCGAAAAGTGAAGAGCGACGACTACTTCCGCATGGACATGGAGATGCTCGCGCGGATGGTTGTCGAGGACCGTGCCGCAGGCTTGAACCCGATCGCCGTGTGCGCCAACGGCGGCGCGACGAACACGGGTGCGGTGGACCCACTCGAGGCGATGGCCGATTTCTGCGCGGCCGAGGGCCTCTGGTTCCACGTGGACGCCGCCTACGGAGGTTTCGCGGTGCTCACCGAGAAGGGAAGGCAGGTCCTGCGCGGCATCGAGCGAGCCGACTCGATCGCGATGGACGCGCACAAATGGCTTTTCCAGCCGTTCGAGGCGGGCTGCCTGATGGTCAAGGACGTGCGCCGCCTGGAGGCGGCGTTCTCGGTCCATCCCGAGTATCTGCAGGACACGCAGTTCGGCCACGAGCAACCGAACTTCAGTGACCGCGGGCTGCAGCTCAGCCGGTCGTTCCGCGCGCTCAAGGTGTGGATGTCGATCCAGACGTTCGGATTGGCCGCCTTCCGTCGCTCCATAGCCAAGGGCATCGAGCACGCCGAGCACGCCGAGGAGTATGTGCGCGCTTCCGAGCTCCTCGAGATCGCCAACCCGGCGTCGCTCGGCGTCGTGTGCTTCCGGTTCAACCCGCGCAACTCGGGCTACTCGCCCGAGTACCTGGAGCAAATCAACACGAAGGTCCAGGCGCGCGTGATCGAGACCGCCACCGCCATGACGTCGTCCACGCGGCTCCGCGGGATCTACTCCCTGCGCTTCTGCATCCTGAACCACAACACGACCTGGGAGGATGTGCTCGGCACGCTTCAGGCGATCGAGCGCTTCGGCCTCGAGGCGATCGCGGAGTGAGGGCCGAGAGCGACCTGCCGAGTGCCGTGAAGGTAGTTGGCTGGGTCGGCACGATCCTCTTCTGGGTGGTGCAGCTCACGCTGCTCCTCGTGTTCGACCTGGCGCTCGCGGATACGATTCTGCTGGCCGCGCTCCTGGTGGCGGTGCCGGCGGTCGCGACCGCGCAGCTCCCGCTCATCGCCAGCGTCCGCGTGGAGCGGCTGCCGGCGTACTGGGGATCGATCGCTACGCTCTGGCTGCTCGGCTCCGCCTGCTGGCTCGTGGGCACGCGCACGGGCGGCGCCGCGGCGCTCGGTCTCCTCCCGCTGGCGCCCGTGAGCATGGCGCTGTGGTCCGTGGGGCTCACGCTCGGTGGGCTCCTGACCATCCTGCTCTTTCGGGAGATCTCGGTCTGGACGGGAGCGGAAGAGAGCCCAGTGCTCCGGGATCTCATGCCGCGGACGCGGCAGGAGAAGGGCGTGTTCGGTCTGCTGTCCCTCGCGGCTGGGGTGGCTGAGGAGCTGGCGTACCGCGGCTACGCGATCCCGATGCTGGCACCGCTGGTCGGCGTGGGTGGGGCCGCCATCCTCACGTCCGGGGTCTTCGGGGTGCTCCACGGTTACCAGGGATGGCTCGGCACCTTGCGCACCGGACTCATGGGTGGGCTGCTCGCCTGGGGGTTCCTCGCCTCGGGCAGCCTGTGGCCCGCGATCGTGGCCCACACGGCCATCGACCTCATCGCGGGGATCGTACTGGGGGAGAAGCTCCTGCCACCCCCGAGGGGTGCCGGGGTAGTGGGTGCGCTCGATGCACGGTCCCCCGAGACGGAGAGGTAGATGGAGGTTGACCTGGCCCTGCTGGCCGACGCCGCGACGATCGACGGTTCCGGCAAACTGAACATCCTTGGGATCTTCGACCGGCTCACGACGCAGGCGTTCCCCACGCGACATCCCCGGCTCAGCCTCGTGCTGCGATTCTCCGCAGGACTCGACGAAGTCGGACGCCATCAGGTGGGGATCGCGCTCAAGGCTCCGGACGGCAAGGAGATGGTGCGCATCGACGGCGAGATGAACCTCGCCCCCGGGCCGAGCGGCTCGGGCGGGGCCGTGTTGGTGCCGCACGTCCTGAACATGGACGGCCTGATCTTCCCGGGGCCCGGGCGGTATTCCTTCGACGTGCGCGTCGACGGCGTGCACCACGTGTCGATCTCGCTCAGCGTACACGGTCCGGAAAGCTCGGCGCAGGCCTAGGCACGGGCTTTCGGCGTCCGGGGGCGCCGAGCCGAGATGCTTGCAGAAACCATGGCTCCGTTCGATTAATAGGAGTCCCCTGGAGCCCAAGTGATCCTCCACTGCAACTACGAAGAGGTCGAAGCCCTCAGGGGCGGCGCGCGCGCGTTGCTCGGGGAGCCTGGGAGCTCGACGTCCGCCGTTTTGGCTCCTCCGGAGAGCCGCGCGCGGGTGGAGGCGCTCCTCCCACGACTGGTGGGTGACCTCTCGCTCTCCACGCTCGACGAACTCCGCGGCGTCCAGATGGCCCTCGACGCGATCGTGGAGCACCTGCGCGAGGAGATGGAGTCGATGGTCCTCGCGGCGCATGCGGCCGACGAGTCTGCGGTCACCGCCTATTTCGCGTTCGCGCACGGGTTCACCGTGCTGAGCCGGGTGGACGAGATCGCCGGGGAGATGCAGGCGATCATCGAGTTGGTGACCGGCGACACTCCGTCGCCCGAGGCCGTCCGGACGTTCCGCTTTCCGGACTAACCGCGCCGCGGCACCTGCCGCCGCCGCGCCACTCCGCCCGCCACTGCGGCGACATCGACCGCGGCTCGCGGTCGCTTGCTTCCCCCTTGGCGATATGAGAAGCTAGCGAGCCCCTTCGCCTAGGCACGCCACGGAGACGGAATGGCTACGGCCTCCAAACGGGAACGGATCCTCCCTCGCACGATCGAGGAGGAGATGCGCGAGTCGTTCCTCGACTATTCGATGAGCGTCATCGTGCAGCGCGCACTGCCCGACGTACGCGACGGCCTGAAGCCGGTGCATCGTCGCATCTTGTACGCCATGCACGAGGCGGGGCTCAGTCCGGACCGGCCGTACAGGAAGAGCGCGACGGTCGTGGGCGACGTGCTCGGCAAGTTCCATCCGCACGGCGACGTCGCAGTCTACGACTCGCTCGTCCGCATGGTGCAGGACTTCTCCATGCGCATGCCGCTCATCGACGGGCAGGGCAATTTCGGTTCGGTCGATGGCGACTCGGCGGCGGCCTACCGCTACACCGAGGCCCGACTTGCGCCCATCGCCGTGGAGCTCCTCGACGACATCGAGAAGGATACCGTCGGGGTCCAGCCGAACTTCGACGGACAGCGTAAGGAGCCCGTCGTGCTGCCCGCGCGGTACCCGAACTTGCTCGTGAACGGCTCGTCGGGCATCGCCGTCGGGATGAGCACCAACGTGCCGCCGCACAACCTCGCCGAGGTCGCCGCGGGCGTGCGTCAGCTCGTGATCGATCCCGACTGCTCGGTCGAGGACCTCGTACGCCACATCCCCGGCCCCGACTTCCCGACGGGCGGCTTCGTGGTGGGACGCAAGGGCATCGAGGCGATGTACCGCGAGGGCCGCGGCCGCGTGGTCATGCGTGGCCGCGTCGTGAAGGAGTCGATGCGCGGCGGCAAGGAGCAGCTCGTAGTCACGGAGCTGCCGTTCATGGTCTCCAAGACCAAGGTGATCGAGCAGATCGTCGAGTTGGCCAAGAAGGGCCGCGCCGACGAAGTCTCGGACGTCCGCGACGAGAGCGATCGCGACGGCATGCGCCTCGTGATCGAGCTCAAGCGCGGAGCGGACGCGCCGGGCGTGGTGAAGCTGCTGTACCGCGCGACCGGGCTGCAGACGACGTTCGGCGCGCACATGCTCGCGCTCCAGGACGGCCAGCCGCGCGAGTTCAACCTGAAGCAGCTGCTCGAGAGCTTCCGCGACCACAGGCTCGACGTCATCCGCCGGCGGAGCCGCCACGACCTCGAGCAGGCCGAGGCGGAGCGGCACATCGTCGAGGGGCTGCTCGCCGCGCTCAAGCACATCGACGAAGTCATCAGGATCATCCGCGGGTCGAAGGACCGGCCCGAGGCGTCCGAGAAGCTGCAGAGCAAGTTCGGCCTGAGCGAAATCCAGGCGGATGCGATCCTGAGCATGCGCCTCGCCCGCCTCACCGCGCTCGAGCGGTCGCAGCTCAAGGCGCGACTCGAAGAGCTGGCGGCTCTCATCAAGGAACTCAAGGCGGTCCTGAAGTCCGAGGAGCGGCAGCTCCAGGTCATGCTCGACGAGCTGGCGGCCGTCGTGAAGAAGTACGGGGACGCGCGGCGGACCGTGTTGTTGAACGAGGAGGAGACCGAGATCGAGACGCCCGAGCTCGAACGTCAGCTCGCGGACGAAGACGTCGTCGTCACCCTCTCCCACCTTGGCTTCGTCAAGCGCATCCCCATCCACCTGTACAAGAGGCGCATCGACTCCGGTAAGGCGTTGGCCGATCTCGAGCGCCACGATGACGACTACCTCGAGCGCCTGTTCGTCGCGCGCACGCGGGGCTGGATCCTGACCTTCACGGAGAGCGGGCACTGCTTCTTCCTGCCCGTGATGGACGTGCCCGAGAGCGCACGCGCATCGCGGGGGCAGTCGGTCTACGCGCTGCTCGAGGGCGCTGACCGCAAGGACAGGATCGTGGCGATGATTCCGGTGGACGACTTGGGCGCGGAGGACCGGTTCCTCGTGTTCGTGTCGCGGGAAGGGGTCATCAAGCGGACGCCGCTCGCGGAGTTCGCGAACGCGCGCGCCGGGGGCGTGAAGGCCGCCGGCGTGAAGAAGGGCGACCGCATCCTGGACGTGGCACTCTCGGACGGGTCGGCCGAGGTGATGCTGCTGTCGCGCGCGGGACGAGCGATCCGCTTCCCCGAGGAGGACGTCAGCGTGGTCGGGCGCACCGCGCAGGGCGTGAAGGGGATGGGCCTGCGAGACGGCGACGAAGTGGTGGGGATGATCCTCATCCGGCGAGATGCAGCGGTGCTCACGGTGAGCGAGGACGGCATGGGCAAGCGCACCCCCGTGGACGAATTCCCGCTGCAGCAGCGCGGAGGCCTCGGCACGCTGGCGGTGCCGAGCGGCGAGAAGGTCTCGCCGATCGTGTGCGCGCTCGAGGTCCTCGACTCCGACGATCTCGTGATCGTGACCGCGACGGGCAAGGTGACGCGCGCGTCGGCCGGCTCGGTGCCCGTGCAGGGGCGCAGGACGCAGGGCCGGAGGCTCGCGGAGGTCGCCAAGGGGGACCGGGTGGTGGAGGTCACGCGCGCGGAGGGCGAGGGGGGCGCGCCGGCGGCTGACTTGGTCTCGCGCGGTCGCGGTCTACAGTCCGAGCTGGACTTCTGATGCGCGTTCTCGTGCTCGGCGCAGGCGCTCAGGGCTCCGCGTGCGCGCTCGACCTCGCGCGCTCGCAGGGCGTCGAGATGGCAATCCCTTGTCGAGCTTCGCAGGTCCTCTCACCGCGCGAGTTCGCAGCGGAGGTACCGGGCTAGCGCTAGCGAGGCCTCATGCGGCGGCTACAGGATCGAGGGCCTCGGTACCACGACGATCGGTTCCACTCCCAGGCTGCCACGGCGTGGCCGGAGCTCATCGAGTCCGGGAACCGGTTGTCGACGAGCAGCTACGTGATTCTTGAGTGTTTCGCATTGCAGCCGTGCGCGCCCTTGCCGACCACCTCGTCCCACTCGTCAACACGGAGTGGATCGGTGAGTGCTACACGAGCTTCCACCTGATGAGGGCGGGAAGCGTTCGCCGAGCGTTCACGTTCGACCCACACTTCAGTGAGAAGGGCTTCGCTCCGGTTTCGAGCCCGTGAACGCGGATGCGCTGCGCGTACTAGCGCGCCGCGCCCAGTGTCGCCGTCACGGACACCCGCGCGCCATCCCGCTCGACCACGATCACGACCTCGTCTCCGGGGGCCTGGGCCTGGAGCGCGTACGTATACGCGTAGATGTCGGTGACCGGCCTGCCCGCGAACTCGACGACCACGTCGCCCGGCCGTAGTCCGGCCGCCGCGGCAGGGCTTCCCTCGCGGACGCCCGTGAGGCGCAGGCCGAAGGGGCGGGGCGTCATGTCGGGCACGGTGCCTAGGTAAGGGCCGTAACCGCTGCTCGTCGATGAGGCCGCCTGATTCGGACCTCCGCGCTGCTGCGGCTGCTCGATACGCGTGAGTGCCACGGCGTCCGCGCCGCCGGTGGCCAGACGTGCCGCGATGCGTGCGGCGAGCTGACTCACGCGCTCGAGGCCGTCGACGTTGATCTTCTCCCAGTCGTCCGAGGGACGGTGGTAGTCCTCGTGCAGGTTGGAGAGGAAGTGCAGCACGGGGATGCCCTCGCCGTAGAACGACGAGTGGTCGGAGGGGCCGTAGCCGTCGGGCGACTTGCCGATCGTGAACGGTGTGGACAAGGCGGCGTTCGCGCGGTCGATGATCTCGTTCCACTCGGCTGCGGTGCCGACGCCCATCACCGTAAGCCCGTCGTCGACCACGCGGCCCACCATGTCGAGGTTGAGCATGGCTACCGCTTCCTCGAGATCGATGGTCCGCTCCCGGACGAAGTACGCCGAGCCCCAGAGGCCCCGCTCCTCGCCCGTGAACGCGATGAACAGCACGCTCCGATCGGGCCTCGGTCCGGCGGCCAAGATGCGCGCGATCTCGAGCATTCCCGCCGTCCCGCTGGCGTTGTCGTCGGCGCCGTTGTGGATGGCGGTCTCGCCCGGAGCGAGCGAGCCCTCGCCCCCGTAGCCGAGGTGGTCGTAGTGCGCCCCGACGATCACGTACTCGCCGCGCAGTAGCGGGTTGGCGCCCGGCAGGAGCGCCACCACGTTGCGCGCCTCGGCGCTCGTGGCGCGGACGTCGGTGCGCAGACTCGCGCTGGCGCCGCCGATGAGTGCCTCGCGCAGGACGGCCGCGGCCGCGCCGCTGACGATACCGACGGGGATGGCGAGTGCCGCGCGCATCTCACTGTCGGGCGTCGGCAGCTCCATTCCGATCGGTGCCAGGAGCAGGATGCCCGCGGCGTCCCTGCCCGCCGCCACCGTCGCCTTGAAGTGGGGGTCGCCCCTGAGCCCTGTCCCGTGCGGGTCGTCCGGATCGCCCCACTCGACCACGACGATCCTGTCCGAGATGTCCATCCGCGCGAACTCGTCCGCCGGGTTGCCGGGGCTGCTCAGGAGGTGGCCGCCGTAGACCAGCTCGCCCTCGACGCTGGCACTGGCCGAAAAGCCCGTCGGGACCCAGTCCGTGCCGACGCCGTACTCGCGCCCCGCGACCGTGAGGCGAGTCTGTGGGCCGAGCTCCGCACCTTTACGGATTTCGAACGTCTGGAAGAAGCTACTTTGGCTTCCAGCAGGCTCGAGGCCGAATGACTCGAATTGGCTCGCGAGGTAATCCGCCGCGCAGTGCTCGCCCGCCGTGCCGACGGCCCGCCCCTCGAGGCGATCGTCGGCCAGGAAGCGAACGTGGGCGAGGACACCATCGAGTCCTCTGGTCAGAGCCTGCGCGTCGGGACAGGTTTGAGCGCGCACGCCCGCGAAGGGCATGGCGAACAGGGCCACGAGGCCCGAGAACGTCCGAAACGAGGTGGAGACGTGGTGACTCATCGATTGCTGACCGTGTTGACGTTGACGTCCATCTTCGCCTGCGCCCCGGAGGCTGCCGAGGAAGCTCCTCCCGCGCTCGCCAACCTGGCGGGCGAGGGCGTCCAGCTCCAGCTGCCCGGTGAGGCCCATCTCCGCAACATACGCCAAATCACGAAGGGCGGAGAGAATGCGGAGGCGTACTGGGCATTCGACGGCTCCATGCTCATCTACCAGGGGAACAAGCCGGATGGTCCCGGCTGCGACCAGATCTTCCTGCTCGACCCGAGCACGGCCGCCTCGACGCGCGTCAGCAACGGCACGGGCCGCACGACCTGCTCGTACTTCTATCCGGCGGGGGATCAGATCCTCTACTCCTCTACCCATCATCACGACATCACGTGCCCGCCGAATCCGGACTTTTCCCTAGGCTACGTGTGGGCGATCTACCCGACGTTCGACATCTTCGTCGCCAACGTGGACGGCACGAACCTTCGGCAGCTGACCGACGTGGACGGCTACGATGCCGAGGCCACGTTCTCGCCGACCGGCGACCGCATCGTTTTCACCAGCATGCGAGACGGCGACCTCGACCTCTACTCGATGGCCCCGGACGGCTCCGACGTGGTGCGCCTCACGAACCGTCCCGGCTACGACGGCGGCGCATTCTATTCTCCCGACGGGTCACAGATCATCTACCGAGCCCACTATCCCGAGGAGGGCACCGAACTCGACGACTATATGGGGCTGCTCGATCAGGGCCTAATCCGGCCGGGCGAACTCGAGATCATGGTGATGAACGCGGACGGCTCGAATCAACGACAGGTGACGAGCGTCGGCGGCGCCAACTTCGCCCCCTATTGGCACCCCTCGGGCGACAAGATCGTGTTCAGCTCGAACCACCACGATCCGACGGGTCGGGACTTCGACGTCTACATGATCAACCTCGACGGGACCGGCCTCACGCGGATCACCGAGGCCGAAGGGTTCGACGGCTTCCCCGCGTTCAGCCCGGACGGCAGCACGCTCGTGTTCGCGTCGAACCGGAACAACGGTGGGACGAACGACACGAACGTTTTCATCGCGGAGTGGGTGGAGTAACGCGGCCTTCTTGGGGCGGGACGCGCCGTACACTCCCCTCACTCACGGCGCGACCCACGCTGCGCGTGGGTGCCCCCTCCAGATGCTTCGCATCTGAGCGTTCGTTCGGGGAGTGTACGGCGCGTCCCCACATAGACCGGTTTCTCTGGGGGCGCGTACCAACGGCGGCTCGTCGGCGGAGGTGAGGCAGCTCCTCGCGGACGGGCCTTCCCGGGACAAAGCGCCTGGGTTGCTGCCTTCAGCGAGATCACGGATGAGTTCGACGGCGCCGCGTTCGGCTCCTTGGTTCTCACGTTCGCGGGAGGTGTGTCGCTAGAGTCACGCACCCAGCCGCCAGAGTCGAGTGTTCACGACGCTGCGCGCGGCCTCGAGCTTCGGAGATCCATAGCGCGTGCGCGCGGCGGTCCGTGCGCGGGCGGAGGAGATCGCGCTCCGGGGCGGCACACCATCATACGGGGATCGTCTCGGTCAGCCCGCGAGCGTCGTGATCAGCTCCTCGAGCAGCGCCAAAGCCCTCTCGGTCGACAGCGTCGACGGGTCCAACTCGGCACGCTCCGAGTAGCGGAGCAACGTGCTCGGGTTCACTTGGTTGAGGTCGATCCGTCCCATGCGCCAGCTGGAGAAGCGTCGCTCGCCGATTTCAGCGTAGCCGAGCAACAGCACGTCCGTGTGACGGGGGTCCCGCACGATCTTGTTGTAGAGTCGATTGACTTCGTCGCGTGAGCCTTCGAGCACCTGCAGGAAACTGTTGCCGGCCTCGTGGGCGCACAGGACCCCGGTGATTCCCCGGGACTGGTTGTAGCCACGCGACTGCTGGAGGACCGTATCCAGCATCTTTGCCGTGATCGGTTCCGCGGCCCGACTCGCGTAGATCAGCCTGACGAGCATATCAGCGCCCTCCCTTCTGGCTGGCGAGCAGAGCGAGGAACTCCCTCCGCAGGCTGGCGTCCCTGAGGAACGATCCTCGCATCACGCTGTTGGTCATCTTGGAGTCCATGTCTTTGACGCCGCGCCAATGCATGCAGTAGTGATCGGCCTCCATCACGATGGCGAGCCCATCCGGCCGCATCTTCTCTTGCAGGAGTTCGGCGAGCTGAGTGATAGCCTCTTCCTGGATCTGGGGGCGGGTCATGATCCATTCGACCAGCCGCGCGTAGTTCGAGAGTCCAATCAGCGCCGAGCTCTCGTTGGGCATGACGCCGACCCAGACGCGTCCGATGATCGGGCAGAGGTGGTGAGAGCACGCGCTGCGCACGGTGACCGGGCCAACGATCATGAGCTCGTTGAGCCCGGACACGTTGGGGAATTCGGTCACCCCCGGAGCGGCCGCATATCGCCCCGCGAATACCTCGCGAACGAACATCTTGGCCACTCGGCCGGCGGTGTCCTGCGTGTTGTGGTCGTTCTCGATGTCGATGACGAGGGAGCGCAGGGCCTCGCGGAGGTGTGTTGCGACCTCGGCCTGGATGAGGTCCAGTTCACCCGGCTCGACGTAGGCGCTGATGTTGTCGTTCGCGTAGAACCGCTCACCTGCGGCCTGTAGCCGAGCGCGCACGAGCTCCGACGCTCGGTCGGCGGTCGGGTCCATGCCCGTCGTCCTCTAGCGGCTAGCGGCGCTCGTCGCGCGTCGCGAGCGGCCGGCGTACGACGTCGTGCGCGGGCTTGGCCTTCGCTCCGGCGGGCTCTGCCCGCTCGGAGGCCACGAAGCTCTGGAGCAGGACGGTGTAGGCACCGGCCACGGCTATGAACGTCACCACGCAGCCGAAGGCGAGCAGGTTTCCGTTATCCACGGGGCCCGCCGATCAGAAGCGTTCCGGCGGAGAGGATGGATGGCACCCAGATGCCGACGAAGATCCCCTGTTCCTGGTTGCCTGAGAAGAACAGGTAGACCGAGGCTACGAACGAGAGACCGGCGGCCAGGAAGATCAGGCCACGGCCGATGTCGATGGGGAAGGCGCGGGTGCCGGGGATGCCGCGGGGCTGGGCCGGGCGGTCGACTTGCATGGAAGAGGATCCTTCGGAAAAGGTGAAGGGTAAGTATAACCTGTGTACATCTAATGTCAAACTAAAAGATGAACAAATCTTCGTCTTCGCCGCTTCTCGATGCGCTCCGGGCTCAGTTCGCTGGCGAAGTAGGCTTCATCGTATTGCTTCATGGATCGCCCGACGGTCGCGCCACCCCGTCTTTCTCGCACGTCGTTTGCGACCGAGCGGTCTGCTCGCGAATAGCCGGTCGGGCATCCATCTTGCCCACCGGTATCGCCCTTACGTCGAACCCTCGGAAGCACCGCCATGAACAATCTCCAGAGAATCGCCTCCGCCCTCGCCCTCACCACCGTGGTTGCCTCCCCCGCGATGGCCCAAACCATCGATGCGGGCCGCGGGCCGGTCCCGCTCACCGTACCCATGGGCTACGACACCGACGTCCCAATTCCGCTCATCGTTTCGCTGCACGGCTACAGCGGCAGCGGTGAGGGTCACGACCGCCGCTGGGGCATCAGCGCGCTGGCGGATCGATACAACTTCCTCACGATCGCGCCCGATGGCACGAGAGAGGCTGAAGGCGACCGCAATCCCTATTGGAACGCGTCCAGCGCCTGCTGCAATTTCGCGGGGACGGACATCGACGACTCCGCCTATCTGCGGCGCATCATCGACCAGATCAGGGCGAGCTACAACGTGGACGCGAGTCGTATCTACGTCATCGGCCACTCCAACGGCGGCTTCATGAGCTACCGCATGGGCTATGAGCACTCGGATGTGGTCGCGGCGATCGTCAGCCTCGCCGGCGCGAATCACCTCGAGCAGCGGGAGCCTCCACCCAATCCCGTTCACGTCCTGCAGATCCACGGTACCGATGACACCACCATCGCGTACCGCGGCGGGGAGATCCAAGGCAACCGATACCCGGGGGCCTTCGCTAGCGTGAGCCGCTGGGCCCAGTACAACGGTTGTGACACGTCGGTGGCCAGCCGCGAGATGCGTGACTTGGATGCTTCGCTGCCCGGCCATGAGACGGGGGTGATGAAGATCAACGCCGGGTGCAGAGACGGCGGCTCCGCGGAGCTCTGGACGATCTCCGACGGCGCCCACTCGCCCGTGTACTCCGACACCTGGGGTGAGCAGATCGTGGAGTGGCTCCTGGCGCATCCGAAGCCGGCGCACCTGCTCGACTGAAGCGCGTCGCCCGCTGAATCCTTAGTCCGGCGTCCGCTCGTTGGACATCGAGCCCAACCCGCCGCCTGCGAGTCAGGAACTCGAGGAGACGCTCAGGGAAGTACGAAAATCAAATCGCCCCGAACAACTCCGCAAGCGCGATCGCGAATCCGCTCAGGACGTCCTCCCCGTTCAGCGTGTCTGTCTCCCGCAGCAGACGCGCTGTCCCGTCGGCCCGGAATACGGTCACCGTGCGAGCGCGCGGGTCGACGATCCAGACGAGACGCGCGCCGCCGGCCAGATAGTCCAGCGTCTTCTCCTGGATGCCGCTGAACGTATCGGACGGCGACAGGATCTCGACCGCAGCGTCGGGGGCGCCGGATCCAGCCGCCGGGCTGCCCCTTGCTGGAGCGCGGAACGACCACCACCGCCAGGTCCGGCCCACGGAGAGTGGGTGGGTCCTCCGCCAGGATGTAGCCCGACTCCGCGGTGACCCTCGCGCCGTGCTCGTGCGCCCAGTTGCCTAGAAGGCGGCCGAGCTCGATTTGCATCGCGCCGTGTGGGTCGCCCGGCCGCGGTTCGCGGACCATGACGCCCCGCACCAGATCGGTGACGTAGCGCTCGTCGGTGTCGGTGTGGGCCGCGTACTACTCGAGGGTCATGAGATCCGCGGTGGTTGTCATCGATTCAACCTCCTGCGGTGCGGCCGTCGTAAAGAATCTACTCGGCGTTCCCGAGCCCCGGCCATGTTCCGATGGGCTGCGTGGCGGTGCCGCCGCCGTACACCTCGAGGAAGCGCTCGAGGATCCGGTAGGTGAGTCCCCAGACGTGCTCGCCGATCACGTGGAACGAAGGGAAGCTCTGCGGCCCGCCGGGCAGCGGGATCTCGACCTCGGAGCGCGTGGCGGGGGCGCGCAGATCGGCCACGCTCACCCAGCAGACCCGTTCGACCTCTCTGCTCGCCACGCGGGCCTCGATGTGGGCGGGCACGCCGAACACGAACGGTGAGATGGTCAGCTTGGGCAGCCGCGGGCTCGAGGGCGCGACGTCCTCGATGCGGCCGAGCGGCCTTCCGTCGCGCTGGAGATCGACCCCGGTCTCTTCGAGCGTCTCGCGCTTGGCGGTGACCAGGAGATCTGGGTCCGACTCGTCGCGGCGGCCACCCGGGAGCGCCATGTGTCCCGACCACGGGTCGCGCTCCGACGTCGCGCGCTTGATGAGCAACAGCTCGAGCGGATCCTTCGCGCGGAGCACCAACGCCACGGCGGCCTGCACGTAGCCGCCCCCGAGGACGAGAGGGTCGTTCCCGTCGCCCGCGTACGAGGCGAGCGCCTCGGAGAGGACCCAGAAGCGCGGGTCGGTCTCGAGCGGGCCCCCGGGCGTCACACGCCCTTCCGCTCGGCTCCCCAGATGAGCTTGTGCAGCTGCACCTGGAAGCGGACCGGGAGCGCGTCCTCGAGGATCCACGCCGCGAGATGCTCCAAGTCGATCGCGTCCCAGACGGGGGAGACGAGGAGCGCGCGGAGCGTTCCCTCCTCGACGCGCCGATCGAGCCCGCGCCCGCGAATCGTGTCGCGCATCCAGTCGTAGTCGGCGCGGTCCCTGACCACGAATTTGATCTCGTCCCGACCGGTGAGGTGCTCGAGGTTCTCCCAGCGGTTCCGGTGGCTCTCGCCGGAGCCCGGACACTTGAGGTCCATGATCTTGTGCACGCGCTCGTCGAGCGGTGCGACATCGATGGCGCCGGAGGTCTCGACCAGGACGGTGTAGCCCGCGGCGAGCAGGCGGCCTGCCAGCTCGTACGATGCGGGTTGGGAGAGTGGCTCGCCGCCCGTGATCTCGACCACCTTGGCAGGGAACCCCCCCACTCTGGCCATGACGTCGTCGAGCGTCATGCGCTCGCCGCCTTGGAACGCGTAGGCGGTGTCGCACCACACGCAGCGAAGCGGACAGCCCGTCAGCCGCACGAAGGTGCACGGAGCGCCGACCCAGGTGGACTCGCCCTGGATCGAGTGGAAGATCTCGGTGATGCGCAGGGTGCGATCCGACGTCGTCATGGGCCCGCCGCGCGCCCGATCGCGTCGACGAGGAGCGTCTGGACCTCGAGCAGCGTCAACTCGCCGAGGCGACGGAGAGCCTCTTCGTGGCTGGCGCACTCGACGAGGGTCGGCGTCTCGACGTGCCCGACGATCCCGACCCCGGTCTGCGCCCAGCGGGGGAAGACCAGATAACCGGCGTGCGGGGCGCGGAGATTCGCGGTCCTCTCCACCTCGAGGGAAACCGAATACGGATGCCCGTCCGGCCCTCCGTACGCGGGGGGCCGGTCGTGCACCTCGAAGTACCCGCCGAGCGTGGAATCGTCGGCGCGCGCCGAGTCGGCGGGGGGGTGGTCGTGGTCGGACGTCGGAAGCAAGCCGAGGGGCCGGCGGAGGGTTCGTTCGCGGGAAACAGAAGAAGCTAAAGGAGACGCCCGCCTCGGGGCCATCGCCCGCTCGGTTGTGACCCCTTCGGTGCGCCTCTAGACTAGGCTCCGCTACGGATGACCCCGAGGGAGCCGACCCATGCCCAAGACGATGCGCGCGGCGGTCTTCTCCGAGTTCGGGGGCCCCGAGGTCGTCGAAGTCCGCAAGGTGCCGATGCCCGAGCCGGGCGCCGGCCAGGTGCGCGTGAAGGTCGAGGCCGCGTCGATGAACCACCTCGATCTGTGGGTACGCCGCGGGCTTCCGATCGAGACGCCGATGCCGCACATCGGCGGGGCGGACATCGCGGGCATCGTCGACGCGGTGGGTCCCGGCGCCGAGTGGATGACCGTGGGCACGCGGGTCGTCGTCGACCCTTCGCTTGGATACGGTTGGTACGAGGGACAGGACCAAGGCGAGTCGTTTCCCGCGCCTCCGCTGCGGCTGATCGGCGAGCACACGCAGGGCGGGTTCGCGGAGTACGCGGTGGTTCCGGTCGTCAACGTCCTGGAGATCCCGAAGGACTTCGGCTTCAAGGAGGCGGCGGCGGCCGGCCTCGTCTTCGTGACCGCGTGGAGAGCCTTGATCACCAGGGGCGGGCTCCGGCCCGGCGAGCGCGTGCTGATTACCGGCGCGTCCGGAGGCGTGGGCACCGCCGCCGTGCAGATTGCGGCGCGCGCGGGCGCCAAAGTCTTCGCGGTGACGTCTGGTCCGCGGAAGGTCGGGCTGGCCCAGGGGCTCGGCGCCCATGTCGTGTACGACCGGCTGGCCGGGGACTTCTCGCGCGAGGTGTGGCGGGACACCGCCAAGCGAGGAGTCGGCCTGATCTTCGACACGGTCGGCGAGACCGTGTGGCCGCACTGTCTGCGCGCGCTGTCACCGGGTGGGCGACTCGTCACGTCGGGCGCCACGACGGGCTCCCACGGAGTCACCGAGATTCGCCTCGTCTTCTGGAAGCAGCTCTCCATCCTCGGGAGCACCATGGGAACGCCCGCGGAGTACCGGCAGGTCATGCGCCTCGTCTTCGCCGGCAGCTTGAAGCCCGTCATTCATGAGGTGCTGCCCCTCGCCGATACGCGCCGCGCCCACGAGATCCTCGAGAGCGGCCAGACCTTCGGGAAGCTGGTGATCACCCCTTGAGCCTGCGAGACGCACAGGGGCAGGTCGATGCCTGGATTTCGCAGTTCGAGGAGGGCTACTGGCCGCCGCTGTCCAACCTCGCGCGCCTCACCGAAGAGGTCGGCGAGCTCGCGCGTGAGATGAACCACCGCTTCGGCCACAAGCCCAAGAGGGCCGACGAGCCCGAGCAGGACTTGGCGATCGAGTTGGCCGACGTGCTGTTCGTCCTCCTGGTGATCGCGAACGAGCAGAAGATCGACCTGGAGGAGGCGCTCGCGCGCGTCCTGGAGAAGTACCGCACCCGCGACGCGGAGCGCTGGACACCGGCGCGGCCGTAGGTCGCGACGAACGTGCTGCTGCCGCTCCTTCTCGCGCTTCCGTGGGTCGGCGTGCTCGTGTTCATCCTCTTCGTGGCGCGTCTGCCGCGTGAGCTTCCGCGCCCGAGTCGCCCGGGCGCGCCCGAGCCCCTGGTCAGCGTGATCGTTCCCGCCAGGAACGAGGCGGCGAACATCGAGACCTGCGTGCGCTCGCTGACTGCGTCGAGCTACCCGGCATTCGAGGTGATCGTCGTAGACGACCGCAGCGAGGATGGCACGGCGGAGATCGTGCGGTCGCTCGGCGGGGGGAACGCGCGGCGCCTCTGCCTCGTCGAGGGCGCCGAGCTCCCTCAGGGGTGGCTCGGGAAGCCGTGGGCGTGCCGACAGGGCGCCGTCGTCGCGGAGGGAGGGCTACTCCTGTTCACCGACGCGGATACCTGGCACGGACCGGATCTGCTCGCGCGCGCGGTCGCGGGGCTTCGCGAAGAAGAGGCCGACCTGTTGACCCTGGTGGGCAAGCAGCTCATGGAGTCGTTCTGGAAGCGCCTCGTCCAGCCGCAGATCTTCATGCTCATGCTCTTCCGGTTCCCCCGCTTCGAGCGCACGGCGAAGAGCCGTAGCTGGCGCGATGGCATCGCGAACGGCCAGTACCTGCTCTTCCAGCGCGTAGCCTACGATGCGATCGGAGGACAAGAGTCCGTGAAGGACGAGGTCGTCGAGGACCTCGTCCTTGCGCAGCTGGTGAAGCGCGCCGGGCTCCGGCTGAGGATCCGCGGCGCTCAGGACGACCTGGCCACACGCATGTACCGCTCGCTGGGCCACCTCGTGGAGGGCTGGCCGAAGAACATCGTCCTCGGCGGACTTCGGAGCCTTCCTCCGTGGCTGCGCCCGGTGATGCCCCCGGTGTCGCTGGCGGTCGGCGTAGGACTCTGGCTCGTGCCGCCCCTCACGCTCGTGGCGACGCTCGGCGGTGCCGGCGACGCCTCGCTGCTGCTCTGGTCCGCCGCGGTGAGCGCCCTCAGCGTCGTCCTGTGGGCCGTGTTTACGCGACAGATGGGCGCGCCCGCGGCGTATGGGCTCCTTTATCCGCTCGGCGCCGCCGTGGGTGCCTTCATCTTCATGCGCTCGTGGGCGCGCGGACGGCGGGTCGAGTGGAAGGGCCGCCGCTACACGCTGCCGCACGCCTCGGGCCAACGCTGAGGTCATGAACGAGACCCGGCGGGAGCTCGCCGACGCGTTGAAGTGGAGGGCGCGCGAGGAGGGGTTCTCGCTCGTGGGCATCACGCCCGCGGAGCCGAGCGAGCACTCCGGCTTCTACCGCTCGTGGATCGACGCGGGTCGCCACGGCGAGATGGCATATCTGGCGCGCCCCGACGCCGTGCGACGTCGGGCCGACCTGGCGGAGACCATGGCTGAGGCGCGCTCCTGCCTCGTCGTCGCCCACGAGTACGCGGTCCCCGATCCACCCGGCGTGCCCAACGACCCTTCGCGTGCGGTCGTAGCACGCTACGCCCGAGGCGACGACTACCACGAGGTCGTGCTTCCGAAGCTCGAGCGGCTCCTGGCCTGGCTGGGCGAGCGCGTGGAGGGCGTGCGCGGGCGTGCCTACGTCGACACGGGCCCGATCCTCGAGCGCGAGCTCGGGCGCAGAGCCGGGCTCGGATGGTTCGGCAAGAACACGATGCTCATCCACCCGGGCAGGGGCTCGTACTTCTTCTTGGGCGTGTTGTTGCTGGATCTCGATCTGCCCGCCGACGAGCCATTCATGGAAGACCGTTGCGGGTCGTGCCGCGCGTGCCTCGACGCGTGCCCCACCGGTGCGCTCCTCGGGCGAGATGCCGACGGTGCTCCTGTGATGGACGCCCGGCGCTGCATCTCGTACCTGACCATCGAGATGAGGGGCTCCATTCCGATCGACCTGCGCCCGGCGATCGGGAACCGCGTGTTCGGGTGTGACATCTGTCAGGAGGTGTGTCCCTGGAACGAGCGGTTCGCGCGTCCGACGGATGAGCCGGGCTATACGCCACGCGACGCGCTGCAGGGGCCCTCGCTCGTCGCGCTCGCGGAACGGCTGCTCGCGCTGGACGAGGAGGGCTTTCGGACGCTCTTCCGCGCCTCTCCCGTTCGCCGGACGAAGCGCGCGGGCCTGCTCCGGAACGTGTGCGTCGCGCTCGGGAACTGGGGCGCGGACGACGCGGTGCCGACTCTCGGCCGGGCTCTCGCCGACGCGAGCCCGCTCGTGCGCGCCCACGCGGCGTGGGCTCTCGGGCGGGTAGGAAACCACCAGGCGGCCGCGGTCCTCGCCGGGAGGCTGACCCTCGAGACCGACACCGAGGTGATGGGGGAGGTTCGTGCAGCGCTCACCCAGCCCGGGGTGTCTTGACAGGTGGAACGGGCGGGGGCTATCACCCCCGCTCCACCTGCCCAGTCAGAATCGGTTTTCAGCCCGGAGTAGCTATGCAACGAACCGCTCGCTTCACGCTCGCCATCGCGACCTTGGTCGCGGTGGCGGCCCCCGCCCTCCTCCAGGCTCAGGCGCCAGCCGAGCCCTTCAAGGTGGGTACGTTCCAGATCAACAACAGGAAGACCGTCGGTCTCGTCCTCAGGGACCAGTTCATCGTCGACATCGGAGCGGCCAACGCCGCGATGGCGTCGGGCCGCATCGAGGCCCCGGCCCATATGATCGACCTGATCGAGCGATACGACAGCGGCGTCAGGACGCGGCTCGTCCAGATCACCAACGACCTCGTCCAGAACAACCGGCTGTCGGGCAGCGCGCGCGCCGCGTACGTGCACGACGTCGAGGACGTCGACATCCTCGCGCCCATGACGGATCCTTATCCGTCCAAGATCATGAACGCGGCGGTGAACTTCTACAGCCACGCGTGCGAGGGGTGTAACGCTGAGGAGTTGAACCAGAGCAACCTGGAGCGGCGTGCGACCCGCGGCGTGCCGTACCTGTTCCTCAAGCCGACGCGCGGGGCGATCATCGGTGACGGCGATGAGATCATCATGCCGTACGGCCGTGACGAGATCGAGTGGGAGGTCGAGCTGGCGATCGTGTTCGGCCGCGAGGGCAAGTACATCTCGGCGCGGCGCGCGTACGACCACGTGTTCGGCTACATGGTCGGGATGGACATCTCCGACCGCGGTGGGCGTCCGCCCGGAGGCTTCGAGGGGTTGGACTGGTTCGTCGGCAAGGGCCACGACACGTTCGCGCCGCAGGGTCCGTGGATCGTACCTAAGGAGTTCTTCGGCGATCCGATGCAGAACTTGCACCAGCAGCTCGTCATCGACGGCGTGACGGTGCAGGAAGCACGGGCCGGGGACATGATCCACTCGATTCCGGAGTTGATCGAGTACGCGTCGTCGCTGATCACGGTCTACCCCGGTGACGTCATGCAGAGCGGTACGTCGGGCGGAACGGGCGAGGGACGTGTCCAGCGCGCGACGGGGTCGGGCTTCCTGGTGGACGGGGAGACGCTGACAGCCACGATCACGGGCATCGGCTCGCTCCGCCACACGGTCCGCAGGGAGGCAAACGTACCGAGCGACTTGTCGGGTGCGCAGTTGACTCCGACGGCCCGATACCGGGGCCAGGGTGGTCGCGGCGGCGGGGGCGGTCAGTAGGAGTTGACCGCTCCGCCCAGCGGAGTATTTGGCGCCGGCCGGGTCACCCGGCCGGCGCTCTTTTCTTGTCATCCGGTGAGCCCCGTGGCCTAACGATCCACTTCGCTGGATTGTCCATAGGAAGCCCAAAGAATGGGCGCCTCCCAACGCAGGCGCTGGGCGACGATTGCGCATACTCGAGCGAGGAAGTGTCATGACGAAGCGTGCATATGGGATAGCGGCGTGGGCCGTGCTTGCAATGATGGGATCACACCTGGACCTCGCCGCGCAGGATCGCCCTGCGGAGGCCCCGGTGGACCGCTACGAAGTGGGGAGGGCGCTGCCTCCGAGCGACCCCGCGCGAGTGATGGTCACCATGACGCTCGACCAGGCCATCGCGCGGGCGCTCGAGACGAACCTCGACATCCAGACGGCGCGCTTGAGTCCTCGCATGCAGGCCTTCTCACTCGAGGCCGCGCGCGCCGCGTTCACGCCGACGCTGAACGGCACGTACGGCTACAACAACTCGACGAACCAATCGACGAGCCAGCTCGACGGAGGCGCGCGCACCACGACCGAGCGCCACTCGTTCAACACGTCGATCCAGCAGACGGTGCCGTGGTACGGCGGTCGGATGGGCCTCGGGTTCAACAACAGCCGCACGTCCACCGACAACGCCTTCTCGACGCTCAATCCCAGCTATCGATCGACGCTCAACCTCGACTACACGCAGCCGCTGCTCGCGGGCCTCAGCACCGACAACCAACGAACGGCGCTCCAGACGCAGGAGATCCAGGGGAGCATCACGGAGATCCAGCTCGTCGGCCGGATCGACAACATCACCGAGCAGGTTCGCCAGGCCTACTGGGGTCTGCGCGCCGCGATCGAGCAGATCGAGATCCAGCGTCGGAGTCTCGCGCAGTCGCAGCAGTTGCTCGCCGACAACCAGGTGCGCGTGCGCCTCGGCACGATGGCACAGATCCAGGTGATCCAGGCGGAGGCTCAGGTCGCCGGCGCGGAGCAGTCCCTGCTGAACGCCCAGATCCAGTGGCGCAACCAGGAGCTCGCCTTCAAGAGCCTGCTCATCAGTGGGGCCGACGATCCGTTGCTCTACCAGACGGTCAATCCGGCGGACGTGCCGACCTTCTTGGACCAGGCCGTCGACATCGAGGCGGCGCTCGAGATCGCATTGCGCGAGCGCACCGACATTCGCGAAGCACGCCAGGACAGGCAGATCGCAGAGCTCGACCTCGAGGTGACGGAGAACAACCGACTTCCGGAGCTCAACCTCACGGCGTCGTACGCGCTCGCCGGCGTCGGTGGCACGGAGTACAGCCGAAGCGGCCTCGGCGGGGCGCCCGTGCTGGTGAGCCAGGGCGGCTACGTCGATGGAATCAACCAGATCACCGGGTTCGACACCCCGACCTGGAACCTGGGCCTGAGCTTCTCCTATCCGATCGGAATGCGGTCGGCGAAGGCGAATCTCCAGCGCGCCAGGCTCCAGATGGAGCAGCGCGACCTGGCCATCCGGAGCCAGGAACTCGCGATCGTCACCGAGGTCACGAGTGCGGGCCTCTCGGTCACGGACACGCGTCTACAGCTCGCGGCGGCCACGCGGAGCCGGGAGCTCTCCGAGCAGAGCGCCGCGGCCGAGGTCACCCGCTTCAACGCGGGAGCGGCGACCAACTTCGAGGTGGTGGCGGCGCAGGACGAACTCACGTCCGCGCGCCTCTCGGAGCTGCGCGCCACGATCAACCACATCAACGCGATCGCCGAGTTCGAGCGGGTGCAGCGCGTGGGCCGGTAACATAGATTCGGCGGTCGGTCAGGCTGGATCGAAAACCGTTCGCCAGGAGCCCCAGTATGCGCGTCCACCCTCGCGCCCGCGTCACCCTTGGAGCCATCGCCGCCGCGGCGCTGGTCTTCGTCGCCTCGGCATGTGAGCCGCCGGAGCCGACCACCTTCGAAGAGCTGGCGCAGGCGCACCTGCCCCAGATCGAGGGCACGATCGACGTTCCCGGCCTCCAGGCCGACGTCGAGGTGATCCGCGACCCATGGGGCGTCCCGCACATCTACGCCGACAACATGGACGATGTGTTCTTCGCCCAGGGCTTCGTGCAGGCGCAGGACCGCCTCTGGCAGATGGACATGTACCGGCGGGCCGCCGAGGGCCGTCTCTCCGAATTCTTCGGGCCGGAGATGCTCGAGAGCGATAGGGCGGCGCGGCGATTCAAGTTCCGCGGCCCCTGGACCGACGCGGAGTTCAGCAGCTACCACCCGGAGGGGCGGCGGATCCTCGAGGCGTTCGCCGCGGGCGTGAACGCCTACATCGCCCACGCGGAGGCGGAGGGCACGCTTCCGGTGGAGTACACGCTCACGGGCTTGAGCCCGGAGCCCTGGGCGCCGGAGTCGTCGCTGATGAGGACCGAGACCGCGATGCCCCTGGGCGACGTACGCGGTGAACTCTCGCTAGCCCAGCAGGTCGTCGAACTCGGTGCGGCGGAGGCGAATCGTCGGGCCCGCCCGACTCCGTATCGCGATCTCGTCGTGCCGAGGGGTGTCGACTACTCGATCATCACCGACGCCGTGGTCGACGGCACGAGAGGCTTCCATGGCACGAGGGTCGAGCCGCCGCTCGTGGCGCCGTACGACACGTGGGCCGGGGCGACGGCCTCGCTCAACCTCGGGCCGAATGAGACCTCCCCCGGAAGCAACAACTGGGTGCTCAGCGGGGCCAAGACCGCCAGCGGGCGGGTGATCGTCGCGAACGACCCGCACCGCAACGTGTCGAATCCGTCGCTTCGCTACATCGTGCACCTCGACGCACCGGGGTGGACCGTGATCGGCGCGACGGAGCCGGTCCTGCCGGGTGTGTCCATCGGGCACAACGGACGCGTGGGTTGGGGACTCACGATCCTCGGGACCGACCAGTCGGACGTCTATGTCGAGACGGTCAACCCCGACAACCCCAACGAAGTCCGCTTCAACGGCGCCTGGGAGCCCCTGCGCATCGAGTACGACACCATCCAGGTCAAGGGCGCGGCCCCCGAGATACTCGAGCTCAAGTTCTCCCGGCACGGTCCCGTGTTCTACGAGGATGCGGAGCACGACCGCGCGTATGCCATGCGCTCGACGTTGCACGAGCCCGGCACCACGGGATACCTCGCGGGCCTGCGCCTCGACGGTGTGGACAGCTGCGTCGAGTTCCTCGAGGAGATCATGTACTGGAAGGCCCCGACCGAGAACATGGTGTGCGGGGATGCCGAGGGTAACATCGCCTGGCACGGCTCCGCGCTCTCGCCGGCGCGTGACGGTTGGCAGGGACGGCTTCCGGTGCCGGGCACCGGCGAGTACGAGTGGACCGGCTTCCGCCAGGATCTGCCCTTCGTGCTGAACCCCGAGGCCGGGTTCGTCGCGACCGCCAACAACGACACGCACATCAACGTGCCTGGGTACGATCCGCCGCTCTTCTTCAAGACCGCGGGTACGTTCGACCGGTTCGACCGGCTGAGCGAGGTGCTCCCGACCATGAGCAACGTGACGGTCGAAGACGTGAAGAATCTCCAGCACGACTCGTTCAATCCGGCGGCACTGCGGGCGATCGAGTACTTCAAGGGCTGGACGGCCAAGAACCCCGAGGTCGAGACGTACCGCCAAGAGCTCGCGGAGTGGGATGGCATCCAGCGTCGCGAGCAGCGCGCGCCGGCCATCTACGGCGCCGTGCGTTCGCTGTTGCCGGGTGGCGGCAGGGGAGCGCCTCCGGCGGGAGCGCCCTTCGATCCCGAGGCCGCGATGGCCACGGCGATCGATCGGCTCCGCCAGGAGCAGGGGCCGGACCCCGCGCAGTGGCACTGGGGCCGCACGAACCGGAGCGAGTTCCCGCACGGCCTGGTCTCGGCCTATGATCTGCCCGCGGAAGAGCGCAGGGGTGGGAACGGCACGGTCGCGGCCATCGGTGCGACATACCGCGAGATCATCGACTTCGCGAACATCGACGGGTCGGTCAGCACGAACACGCCGGGCCAGTCGGGTCGGCCGGGGAGCCCGTTCTACGGCAACCTGATCGAGAACCACGCGAATGCCGAGTACTTCCCGCTCTCGTTCAGCCGCGGCGCGGTGGAAATGAACGCCGCGTATCGGCTGGTGCTGAGGGCGGGGGGCTGAGCGTTTCGCTGAGATGACGAGAGGGCCCGCGACGACCGTCGACCGCCGCTCGTTCCTCCGCCGGGCCGGGGTCGCCGCTCTGGTGGTGCCGGCGGCTCCGTTGCTCGCGTGTGCCGGCGAGCGACCGGGCGCCGGCGCGGACCCATCGGGTGACGACCATTCGATGGGGGACATCACGCGGCCGATCCTGCTGCCTTGGTCCGACGACGCCGTGCGCATGGACGCGCCCGCACGGGAGATGCCGGTCGCGTATGTGTCGATGGGGCGCATGCAGCTGTACGTCGACAGCGCCTTCCGCGATCAGGTCTACTGGGACCTGCGCGCCCACATCTCGGTCAGCACGGGCGTGTGGAGAATCCCGCTCGTCGGAGACCCCCCGACCGCGGCGGTCATGCCCGGGGACGTGTTACGCGAGTTCGAGGAGTTGTCGGAGCGAGAGTGGGATGCCGCGGCTGCGCCGACGCTCGGGGACATCCGCATCATGCGTGGCACGGTGGTGTCGAGGCACGTCGACATCGTGTGCGCGCCACTCGCGGGGGGCGGTGCCTGGTTCCGCGCGGGTCCGTGGGACATCCTCCAGTGCGGGGGTCCGATGGAGGGGCTCTGCCGGGAGGACTTCATGTCCGTCGGCACGGGCATGCGCTACGCCGATCGGGACTGCTCGAGGCCGCGGGGCGAGGTGGACGTCCTCACCTGGGCGTGTACGCCGCCTATTCCCTCGGTCGGCTGAACGCCGCGCGCACGTCGGCCCACAGCGCTTCGTTGCCGTAGGCAAGAGGAAACAGCGCGACTCCACCGAGGCCGTTCTCGCGCACGAACTCGTACTTGGCGCGTAGGCTCTCGGCGTCCTCGAACCACCTCTGGTGCCATCCGGTGGAGTCCTGGAACGTGTAGTACGGAGATCCGCTCGCGGGATCGCGGCGGACCCCGTACCGAGAGGCCTGCTCGAACGCACGCGGGAGCTCCGGCACGACGTCGTCAGCCGGCGCCAAGGGAATCTCCACGGCCTCGGCGCGCGTCTCCGCCCCGGGCGCGTCGCTCACGACAGGCCACTCGTAGCCGTAGAGCGGAACCGCCATCACGATCTTCCGCGCCGGCACCCCGAAGCCGAGGAAGCGGTCGAGCACGCTCTGCCAGTTCAATCGACCCCACCCGGCGAGCGCGGCCACGGGACCCGCCCGGGGCTCGGCGCGGCTGTGGAAGTCGTAGCCCTGCACGACCAGGAAGTCGGTGATCTCGGCGAGGGCCCGCTCGTTGTAGACGTCGTCGTCGTCGAACGCGAGCGCGAAGGCCGATAGCGACAGGGAAGGATCCGCCTCGGCCATGCGACGGTCGAGCCTCGCCACGAAGGCGGTATAGCCGTCCCGCACGTCGAGCGCGACCGGCTCGAAGACCTCGAAGTCGAGGTGGAGTCCGCCGAGGCCGGGCGTCGCGCCCACGAGCACGATCAACTCTTCGACGAGGCGCGCGACGCGAGAGGGCTGGGCGAACAGCTCGGCGAAGACCGCCGCATCGTGGACCGAGACCGTGGGCACCACTCGGACGCCCTCGGCCCGGGCTCGCTCGAGGAGCGGGCGCCCGAGCTCAGGCCATCCTCGCATGTCTGCGAGTCCGCCGTCCGCGCCCGCGTCGATCTCGAAGTAGTACACCTCGTCGAGCACGTCCCAGGGGGAGGTCCGCCACGAGTCGCCCGTCCAATAGGGGTGGTAGCCCGCGACGAAGAAGCTGTCGCCCGCGACGGGGGTGACCACGCCCAGGCGAGCGCCCGAGGCGCAGCCGCTCGACCACGCGGCCGCGAGCGCGAGCGCCGAGAAGCCCGTCAGCCGGAGACGAAGGCGGCTCATGCCACGAGGCCGCCTAGGGCGTGGCCGTCCGCCCTTCAGTGGGGACGAGCAGCGAGATGCGCGCCTGGCGGCCGGGAGCGAGCGTCGGGAGCGGCACGCGCACCCCCCACTCCGTCGCGGCGAAGTCGACGGAGCGGCCGTCCACCAGGACGACCATCGACGCCGACCCGCGCGGCAGCACGAGATCGACCCAGAGGCCGTCCAGGCCGCGGTCGACCGGCGCCTCCACCAGGAGGTCGGAAACACCCGCGCGCTCGAACCCCTCGCCCCGGAAGCCCGAGTCGTCCGGGGGAACGAACGTCAGTCGGACTTCCGCGCGCGCGATCCACCAGTCCGCCACGTCTTCCGCGCGCGCGATCCACCGGGCTCCCTGCGCCCGGGCGGAGTCGGCCACGGTGCGGATGGCATCGAGCCGCGGGCCGGGTCGCATGATCTGGGTGTGACCCGCCACGATCGCGAGCCCGCCGATCGCGTGCATCTTGCGAGCGTCGTCCAAGAACGCCCGCTCTAGGAAACCGTCGCTCTATCCACCTGAGCTACGAGGGCGACGCACCGTAATGCGTTGTTTTATATTGTCTTACGGTGCAGACTGGTTCTTGGCGCCAGTGCCCACAGCGGGCCCTAGGGCACTCCTAGGGCACCGCGTGGCTACCTTGACCAAGGCAGTAGTCGGAAAGGCTACCGGCCGGCAGCGGCGGGGTCAACGAGACTCTGCATTTCTATCCAACGGGCGATGTTGAGTGGAGTGCCGAGGCCAATCTGCGCCGGACCGTCCAAAGAAACGAACTTGTGGAATCTGGCCGTCACTTCACAGGTCTCGCGGTCCCCTCCTGTTGATCCGTCCACAAGGAAGTCAACAACGTCCGCGTAACCAGTCTCGTCCATAGCTTCGCTTAGGACTATCCACTCGTTTTCCGTCGGTTTGCGAACCTCGTTCGGGCTCATGCCCAAGGTGTAGCGCCCTATCGCGACGCCCAAGAGCCGCCGTGCACGCTCTCCGACCAGGTCTCCGATCCCGTCTGGCATTTCGCCGACCGCCCCGAGAAAGCGCTAGTTCTTGACCACCTCGATCTGGACCGGCGTGGACGAACGCACAGTGGCCACACCCGCGCTCCGCTGATCGAAGGCGACGGTCACGCTGATAACGTCAGGGCCGTCCAACGAGGCGTCCACCTGCTCAAGGGACAGGATAACGTTCTCAGGCTGTAGATCATACCACCCGCCTGTTGCCGCATCGACCACGACACCCAGCAAACCCGTGAAGAGGATGTCCAGGATGACGGGCCCGGTGCGCAGCTTGCGTGTAATCTGCCCCGTGGCGTCCCTATAGCCCTGCCTACGTGCAGTAACCGTGTACGAGTGTTTACGCTCTAGCTGAACCGAAGCGGGAGTGGTGAACTCCCCTGACGGAGGAACAGTCGCCAGTGTTGCCGCCGCGGGGATTGACGTGATCATGATGGTCTTGGTGGCGCCACCGCTCATCACACCACACCCAGTCAACACTGGGAGCAAAGCAAGCGTGGCAAGCCCGAGCCGAAACGGCCGCTTAGACATGTGAATACGCTCTCGTAAGGGGAGACCACACCTGCAAGGCTCATGTAACCTCCGGGGCGGTTTTACGCAAATGACTCCGTGGTCCGCGCCGTCGAGTTGTTCGACTCGATGGGCCGCGAGGCCTTCTTGAGTCGGTATGGTTATGGGAGGGCTCGCAGGTACTTCCTGCGATATCGGGGGCGGTACTACGACTCCAAGCCAATCGCTGGAGTAGCTGCAGGCTTCGTGTTTAGCGCCCCCGATTTCACTGGACAGTAGATTGGCGTTCTCCGGCGGCAGATCCTGAGATTCATCCTCGTCGAAATCGGCACGCTGGCGATCACCGTCATCGTCTACAACGCATTCCGGGAATGGGTCGGCATCGACTACCGCATCGCCCGGCTCCTGTCGGCCACGGTCGTCTATCTGGGGTTCAGTTTGCCGATGTGGCATTGGGTGTTCAGCAAGCAGGCGGCGCCGCGCTCGCCGCCGGGGTAACCCAATTGTGCTCATGCCATTACCGTAGTAATGTGCCTTATGTCACTCGCGAAATCCAAGGTCACCGCCCAGGGTCAGATCTCCGTTCCGGCGGAGGTCCGACGGAAGCTCGGCATCGGCCCGGGTGCAGTTCTCGAATGGGATGAGGCGGATGGGGAAATCGTCGTTCGACGAGTAGGGCGGTACAGCTCCGAGGATATCCACCGCGTGTTGTTCGCCGATCGAGACCTCACGCCCACGAGCGCAGAGGAGATGAAGGAGGGCATTCGGCGCCATACCAGGAAGCGCCATGCGCGCGGTTGACACCAATCTTCTCCTTCGGCTCGTGGCGCGAGACGATCCCAAACGGGTTGTTGCCGCCGAGAACTTCGTCAGCAACGGCGCATGGGTATCTCAACTTGTTCTCATGGAGGTGACGTGGGTTCTTGAAAGCGTGTACGATCTTACTCCCAAGGAGGTTGGGACCGCTGTCGACATGTTGCTGAACCACACGAGTTTGACCGTTCAGGACTCGGACGTCGTGCACGCGGCATTGGACCAGTTCCGGGCGGCGCCGGCGCTTGGTTTTTCGGACTGCCTGGTGTTGGAAGTGGCGCGCAAGGCTGGGCATCTGCCGTTGGGCACGTTCGACCGCAGACTTGGAAAGCTCGGGGGAACCGAGAGGTTGTGAACCGAGACGCGGCGCGACGGCCGCCACGAGGCCCCTCATTGAGCACGATCGCTGACATGCGAGGCACCATGACCGCCCGGCGCTTCGCGCTCGGCGTGATGACGTGCGCCGCGCTCGCCGCCGGGTGCGACACGCTAGGCCTGACCTACGGCGATGCCAACAGCGTCATCGCCGTCATGGCTCCCGAGCGCTGGGACGAGGTCGCCGAGGACGTCTACGCGGCGCTCGAGCGCACGATCGTCACGGTGCGCGACGAGAAGACCTTCACGGTCACCTACCAGGAGCCGTACGGCGACGAGTGGCAGGACCTGAGTCGGTTCCGCCAGCTGCTGCTCGTCGGGCAGCTCGGAGATCCCTGGATCGCGGAAGCGATCGCGGACGCCGAGCCGGCCATCACGGTGCCCGGCCTCTATCGGGTCCAAGACGTGTGGTCGCGCGGCCAGACCGTCACCGTGGTCGTCTTGTCCGCGGCGGGCGGAGCCGAAGAGCTCGAGGAGCACCTCCCCGCGGTAGCCGGGCAGCTCGACGCCGACTTCCGGACGTTCGCCCGCAACCGCATGTACACGACGGGCGTCGACACCGCCCTCGCGGATACCCTGTACACACAGGCGAAGTTCGCGGTGCTCGTCCCCGAGGTGTATCGCTGGACGCGCACGGACTCGACCTACGTGTTTCGTAACGACAATCCGGATCCGTCCGAGCTCATTCGTGAGGTCGTGGTGTCCTGGGTGAGTCCGGTTCCGCCGGAGCTCCCTCCGGACTCCGTGCTCGCGTGGCGGGCCCGCGTCGTAGCGGAGCACTACAGCGAGCCGCAGGAGGTGGTCCCGGATGCGATGACGTTCGAGAGGCTCGCCTTCTCGAACTACATCGCCCTCGAGATCCGTGGGCAGTGGAGGAACCCTCCCGATCGCGGCTGGCCCGCGGGCGGCCCTTTCATCACCCGCGCAGCGGTGTGCGAGGGCCAGGACCGGGCGTATCTCTTGGACGCGTGGCTCTACGCGCCCGGCGTCGAGAAGTACGAGTACATGATCCAGCTCGAGACGATCCTGGAGACGTTCCGCTGCGACTGAACGCTCGCAGCGCGGATCGCTGACCGCCGGCACGGAGCCCTCCGGCGCTCGCCGATGGCCGCCTGAGCCTCACGTTCGGCCCCCCGCCCCGCGGCCTTGGTCGCGCAGACGACGGTCGATTGGCCATCCCCTGGCCGCCCGCTACAATGTCGGCTTCCCGACCTTTTCGGACTCGCCGCAGGCGCCCTCCTTGAGCTTCGTCCACCTCCACACGCATTCGGAGTTCTCGCTCCTCGACGGCGCCAACCGCATCAGCGACTTGGTCGGCAGGGCCAAGGAGCTCGAGATGCCTGCGCTCGCGCTCACGGACCACGGCTGCCTCTTCGGCGCCTGGACGTTCTACAAGGAGGCCACGCGGGCGGGCCTGAAGCCGATCGTCGGGATGGAGGCCTACGTCGCCCCCGGCGATCGCCGCGAACGCTCGGCCTCCGGCGAGGGGGAGCGCGCCTACTACCACCTCGTGCTGCTCGCGCGGGACCGGGTCGGCTACCACAACCTCATCAAGCTCTCCTCGATCGGGTACACGGAGGGCTTCTACCATCGGCCCCGCATCGACCGCGAGGTGCTCGCGCGGCACAGTGAAGGCCTGATCGTGACCTCGGCATGCATGGCGGGCGAGGTGGCGCGCCACCTGGCGGCCGGCGACCAGGCTGGCGCGCGCCGCGCAGCGGAGTGGTACGCCAACCTCTTCGACGGGCGCTACTACCTCGAGGTTCAGGCGCACGAGTCGCCGGGCCAGGCCGAGCTGAACCAGCAGATCTTCACGCTCGCCGACGAACTCGGGCTACCGGTGGTCGCGACGAACGACGCGCACTTCCTCACGCCCGCCGATCACGGGGCGCACGACATCCTGCTCTGCATCGGACTCGCCAAGGACCGCGACGATCCACGGCGCATGCGCTACGACAAGGGCCTCTACTTCAAGAGCTCCGAGGAGATGGCCGCGCGCTTCCCCGACCGCGCGGACGTGGTCGAGAACACGCTTCGCATCGCGGACGAGGTCAACCTCGTCTTCGAGAAGACGTACCACCTGCCCGCCTTCCCCCTCCCCGCGGGCCCTACCTCGGAGAACGACTACCTCGAGCACCTGGCGCTCGACGGCGCCAAGGGGCGGTACGGCGATCCGCTCCCGCCCACAGTGAAGGAGCGGTTTGACTACGAGATGGGCGTGATCCGCGGCACGGGATACGCCGGCTACTTCCTCATCACCGCCGACTTCATCCGTTGGGCGAGGGAGCGGGACATCCCGGTAGGCCCTGGAAGAGGCTCGGCGGCGGGCTCCCTCGTCGCGTACTCGCTCGGCATCACCAACCTCGACCCTCTGAAGTTCGACCTGCTCTTCGAGCGGTTCCTGAACCCCGAGCGCATTTCGATGCCGGATATCGACATCGACTTCTGCTACGAGCGGCGCGGCGAGGTGATCGACTACGTCCGTCAGAAGTACGGCAAGGCGGCGGTCGGGCAGATCGTGACGTTCGGGACCATGAAGAGCCGCGCGGTGATCCGGGACGTCGGCCGCGTGCTCGGCTTCGAGCCCTCGGAGACCGATCGCATTGCCAAGCTGATCCCGAACCAACCTGGGCAGTCGTTCACGCTCCACGAGGCGGTCGACAAGCTCAAGGAGGTGAAAGACCTCTACAAGCTCGACGAGCGGCACCGCCAGCTCTTCGACTACTCGATGACGCTCGAGGGCCTCTCGCGACACGCTTCGGTCCACGCCGCGGGCGTGGTGATCGCGCCGGGACCGCTCGACGACTACGTGCCGGTGAGCGTGCAGACCGGGAAGGGCGCGGCCGGATCGAACGGCGACGCGATGGTCGTGACCCAGTACGACATGAACTGCCTCGACGAGGTGGGCATGCTCAAGATGGACTTCCTGGGCCTCAAGACCCTCACCGTCATCCACGACGCCGTGGTGATGGTCAAGGCGAGGTACGGGAAGCTGGAGAACCCGGACACCGGGCTGGTCTACGAGAGCATGGACGACGTCCCGCTCGACGACCCGGCGGTGTACCGCATGCTCGCGCGCGGCGGCACGTCCGGCGTCTTCCAGTTCGAGTCCAACCTCGCGAACGACAAGCTGCGCGCGATGAAGTGCGATCGCTTCGAGGACCTGGTCGCCACCAACGCGCTCATCCGTCCCGGGCCGCTCGACTCCGGCATGGCCGACGTGTACATCGACCGGAAGCTCGGCAGGAAGTCGGTCAGCTATCCGCACCCCGCGCTCGTGAAAGTCCTGGAGCCGACGTACGGCGTCATCGTCTATCAAGAACAGGTGATGCGGATCGCGTCGGAGCTGGCGGGCTACACGCTCGGCGAAGCCGACGTGCTCAGAAAGGCCGTCGGCAAGAAGGACGCCGAGTTGATCCGTGAGGACCTCGGCCGCTTCGTGGAACGCGCCGTCGCGCGCGGTGTCGACCGGCACGTCGCGCTCGAGCTCTCGACGCAGATCGAGACGTTCGGCCGGTACGGTTTCAATCGCAGCCATGCGGCGGCCTACTCCCTCATCTCGTACCACACGGCATGGCTGAAGGCGCACTACCCCGCCGAGTTCATGGCGGCAATGCTCTCCTCTGTGCTCGACAACACCGACAGCGTGGTGAAGTACATCAGCGCGTGCCGGGACCTCCCGCGTCACGTCCCGAAGCTCGAGGACCCGGTCGACGTGCTGCCGCCGGACGTGAACGAGTCCGGATGGAAGTTCACGGTCACGGACGCGGGCAAGATCCGCTTCGGGCTGGGCGCGGTGCGCGGCGTTGGGCACGGCGCTGCCACCTCGGTACTGCACGCGCGCTCGACGGAGCGCTTCACCTCGCTCTTCGACTTCCTGGAGCGGGTCGACATCCGTGCGCTCAACAAGCGCGCGTGCGAGGCGCTCATCGCCGCGGGGGCACTCGATGCGTTCGGGCACCGCTCCCAGCTCCTTGCGGGCCTCGACTCCACCTATGGCGAGGTGCAGGCACGGCAGGCCGAGATCGAATCCGGGCAGGCGTCGCTCTTCGGCGACACCTCAGACATCCCGCACAAGGCACCGCCGCTCCCGAACATCCCTTTATGGACCGAGCCCGAGCGGCTCGCGCGCGAGAAGGAGGCCCTCGGCTTCTTCATCTCCGGACACCCCCTCGACCGCTACCGCGAGGTCGTGCGCGCGTACGAGCCCGTGGCCTCCGACACGCTCGTGGAGCGACCCGGACGGCTCGTCGCGCTTCCGTGCGTGGTGACCGCGATCTCCCGTCAGATCTCCCGACGGGATAGCGCCGAGTGGGGGAAAGTCACCGTAGAGGACTTCAAAGGGACGGCCACCGTGCTGGCGTTCGGGGACGTCTGGCAGCGGTACAAGGAAGTGCTCCAGCAGGATGCGGTCGTCGAGATCGTCGGCCGCGTGAGCGGCAGGGAGCGCGACGAGGAGAACCCGCCGATCTTCCTCGACAGCGCGCGCCCTCTGGACGCGGTCGCGCCCGAACTCGCCGTGCAGATCGAGCTCGAGCTCGGAGCCGGCTTCGCGGAAGAGGCATTCGAACAGGCCCGGCGTGTGCTCGCCGAGCACCCAGGGTCGTCCGTCGTGTGGTTCCAGGTGGGCGCCGACAACGGTGAGCGCGCGCCTAGGCTCAAGTCCCGCTCGCTGCGTGTGGATCCGGGCGAGGCCACGCTCGGGGCGCTACAGCGTGTCTTCGGACGCGGCAACGTGCGGCTCGTGAGGACCGTCCATGAAGCGGACTCGGAGGACGCCGGCCCGCGCTGGAAGGGTGGACGGCGAGAGGCCGGCAGCGAGGGGGACGCGGGATGACCCGAGACGAGATCTTCGCCGCGCTCGGGCTCGATGAGAGCTGCTCGGGCGGGTTCGACGGGCATTGGCTTGGCTCCGGCGCAGACCTCGAGGTTCGCTCCCCGATCGACGGGGCGAGGCTCGCCACCGTGCGGCAGGTCACCGAGGCCGAGTACGACCGCGTTGCCGAGCGTGCTCACGCCGCATTCCTCGAGTGGCGGAAGGTCCCCGCCCCCAAGCGCGGAGAGTTGGTCCGGCGCCTCGGCGATCGGCTGCGTGCACACAAGCACGCGCTCGGTGCGCTCGTGACGCTCGAGATGGGCAAGATCCGAGCGGAGGGTGAGGGCGAGGTCCAGGAGATGATCGACATCTGCGACTTCGCCAATGGTCTGTCGCGCCAGCTCTACGGGCTCACCATGCAGAGCGAGCGACCCGATCACCACATGCGCGAGCAGTGGCACCCGCTGGGTGTGGTCGGCGTGGTCACCGCGTTCAACTTCCCCGCAGCGGTGTGGAGCTGGAACGCCGCCCTGGCAGCCGTGTGCGGGGACGCGACGCTGTGGAAGCCTTCGTCGGCGACGCCGCTCACCGCGATCGCCGTCACGAAGCTCGCGGCCGAAGTCTGCCGAGAGTGCGACGCCGACCCGGCGATCTTCTCGCTCGTCATCGGGCGTGGTTCGGACGTGGGCGACCGACTGCTGCACGACGCGCGCATCCCGCTGGTCTCCGCGACGGGATCGTGCCGCGTGGGCAAGCGCGTCGCCGAGGTGGTGGGCAAGCGGCTCGGGCGCACGATCCTCGAGCTCGGCGGCAACAACGCCATCATCGTCACGCCGTACGCCAACCTGGGTCTCGCCGTGCCCTCGATCGTCTTCGGCGCGGTGGGCACGGCAGGCCAGCGGTGCACGAGCACCCGGCGCATCATCGTCCACCGGTCCATGAGCGACACGCTCGTGGACCGACTCGTGCGGGCCTACCGTGGCGTACGCATCGGCGACCCGATGGCCGACGGTACACTCATGGGCCCCCTCGTGAACCACGCCGCGGTCGATGCGCTCCTAGAGGCCCGTCGCCGCGTCCAGGAGGAGGGCGGTCGGATCCTCTACGGGGGCGAGCGACTCGAAGGTCCCGAGTATCCGGGTGGACTGTACGTGACGCCCTGCATCGCCGCCGCTGAGAACCACTACGCGATCGTCCAGGAAGAGACGTTCGCACCGATCCTCTATGTGCTCGAGTACGGCGACGCGGCCAACTCGCCGTTCGACGCGATCGACGACTTGGAGGAGGCCGTTCGGCTCCACAACGCCGTCCCGCAGGGGCTCTCCTCCGCGATCTTCACCGACAACGTCCGCGAGGCTGAATACTTCGTCTCGCACCGCGGCAGCGACTGCGGCATCGCCAACGTGAACATCGGCACGTCCGGAGCCGAGATCGGCGGCGCCTTCGGAGGCGAGAAGGAGACCGGCGGCGGCCGCGAGTCCGGCTCCGACTCCTGGAAGGCCTACATGCGCCGCCAGACCAACACGGTCAACTGGAGCACCGAGCTGCCCCTCGCGCAGGGACTCGAGTTCGGGGTGGAGTAGGCCAGCCCCTCAGCGCGGAGCCGCTCGGATGGCTGGCTCAGCTCCTCGGACGCGTGCTGGACGACGATCTCTCACCGAGGCGGGGGATCGCGGCCATCACCGGGGCCACGCTGACGACGCGCGCGGTCACCGGAGCCGCGCGGCGTGTGCTGGCGGTGCACAAGGTGCTCGCGCCGCTCCGGGGCGACCCCCGGTGAGCCCCTTCCAGAAGTGGTTGGTGTGGAGCAGCTCGGTCATGACAGGCCTGACGGGGCTCGTGTACTGGTGGATGCGGAACCGGATGGAGCCGCTCGACGAATTCGCGGTGATCAACCATCCACTCGAGCCATGGATGCTGAAGGCCCATATTCTCGTGGCCCCGGTGATGGTCTTCGCGTTCGGCGCGATCGCCGGCGAGCACATCTGGCGCCAATACCGGCAGCGTGTGAAAGCGGGACGCCGGTCAGGGTTACTGTCCGCGTGGGTGATCGCGCCGATGATCCTGAGCGGGTACCTGATCCAGGCGGTGACGCACGCGGGGTGGCTGTCGGCCCTCGCCTGGGCCCATTTGGTGACGGGCGTGGTCTACCTCGTTGGGCTCGGCGCGCACCACCGGGTCGTGCGAAGGCTCTGGCCGCGCGTGACGCCGGTCGCTGACCCCTCCTACGGCCGCAGCGACTCCAGCGTCGGCACGATCGCGTCCACCCGGAAGGGCGGTATCCGGTAGCGCACGCTATCGCCTGCGGCCGTGGCCCAACGGTCGCCGCTTCCGCTCCCCACGGTGACCGCGGCGAGCTGCTCCCCCGAGGCTGAGTACGCTACGGTGGCGCCGCCCTGCGGCAGCGCCCCGATCGAGTCCCCCGGCGCGATGAATCTCGATGCGACGAGGCCGCCACCCAGCTCGTTGAGGAGGCTCTGCACATGGCGACCGTCGGCCGCGCCACCGCCCTCGAACGTCCACACGCTGTCCGTGCGCACCAGCGCGAAGGAGTCGGCGTCACGTTCGACGGTAATGCGCCTCACCTGAGACGTATCGATCGCGAGCATCTTCCGGTTGCGCCAGTCGTCGAGCCCTCGGTACAGGTAGTTTCGTAGCCCGCTCGTGAGCAGATAGACGGCATCTTCGTCCGGGATGCGCGCGTAGATCGTCCCCCCGCGCGGGCCGTCCAACCCCACCAGGAGCCTGCGGGTTGAGCCCCCCGCCTCGAACTCCAGCGTTGCCGCGGTGTCCGCATCGACGCCCATGCGCGCATGGTTCGAGGGATTGCTGGCCGCGAGCCCGTCGACCTCGGTGTCGCCCAGCGTCTGGAAGAAGCGCGCCACGGCTCCCGAATCGCTCTTGAACCCGTTCACCACCCAGGAGCCGTCGACCCGCCGAAGCTCGACCGTCGCCCCGGGGTGCGAGAGCCGAACGGCGGTGAGCGTCGAGTCGGTCGCGCTCTCAAAGAACGCGGCGATCGGCCCCGTGATCTCGGCCTCGGAGGCAGGCTCCCGGCTCGAGACCAGGAAGACGACGAGCCACAGCACGGCCGCGCCGCCGAGGACGCCGAGGAGCCGCTTGAGAGTCCGCTCGCTCATGCGACCACCCCCTGCCAACGAGCCTCTGCACGCCGCCGCCGCCCGGTCACGCGCAGCAGGCCGAACAGGACAAACAGGATCGGTACGCCCACGAGGTTGCCCCACTTGAGGACGTTCCTCGTGAGGTCGGACTCGAAGACCAGGCTGGGAGGCGTGCGATCCTTGGAGCGGATGCTGAGGAGCGCCTCGTCCTGGGCGAGCCAATCGATCGAGTTCGCCAGGAACGCGAGGTTGCCCGGATTCGACTGGATGAACTGACCCTCCGTGAACGTGGCATCCCCGACGACGACCATCCGCCCCCGGCCATCCCCCTCCGGCGGGGTCACGGCCACGGCAAGCGTGCGAACCGCCAGCTGCTCAGGCGGAACGTTCCATTCCTGATCTGGCAGGATCGGCAGGGACATATCGCGCATCGCACCCGCCTCGCTGGTCTGCCAGAGCGGCGTCACGTTCGTGCTGTCCGAGACCTCCAGCGCGGCCACCCACCCCATGCTGAGCGCGTTGATGCCGCTGGTGATCGCGTGGTCCGCGGCGGGGCGCGCGATCGGCCAGAGCGGATACGGCACGACGACCTGGAAGATTCCCTGGCTCCCGAGGTTGACCTGCTGGCTGGAGGCCAGGTCCGCCACCAGGCCCGAGGCGATCCCGATCCCACGGTCCGTGAGCAGGCCCTCGAGCCCAGACGTGACGGGGATGATCATCGGCGACTGTTCGTCCAGGGTGCCCGGCTCCAGCATCATCAGCGTGGCGCCGCCCGCGTCGACGAATTCACGGACGCGCTGGAGCGCGGAGCTGCTGAACGGCTCCGTCGGTCCCTGGACGACGAGCACCTCGACCGCCTCGCGCGAGATCTCCGGAACTGAGTCGCCCATCAGGTCGACCGCGCGCATGTCGTAGCGCTGGCCGAGGTTGTCCATGAGGCCCGGCACGTCCCCGAGCCGTTGACTCCCGTAGCCCTGGACGTAGCCCAGCCCCACCCTGTCGGTGGTGGTCATGTCGTAGATCGTCGACGCGAGCCGGAACTCGAGGTCGTCGGTACGATCGATCACCGGCGTCACCGAGCTGCGCTCCGCGTAGCGGATGGCCAGGCCGTAGTAGCCCCTGCGCACCACGAATTGGTCTTCGCTGAGCACGTTGAACTCGACCGGATAGATGCCGAGCGCCTCCGCTTCCGAGCCGGCCTCTTCGTCCTCGTCCGGATCGACTTCGGTCACCAACAGGTTTCCGTTCGCCGCCCCGTGCATGTCGGCGAGGACGTCGCGAATGTCGCGCAGCTGGAGCTGCAGCTCGGGCGGAAGCTGCGACGACGCGAAGAGCTTCACCTCGACCAGGTCGTCCAGGTCCGCGAGCAGGTCGCGCGTGCCGTCCTCCAGGGTGTAGAGGTTCCCGGAGGTGAGATCGACACGGCCGCGCACGTAGCTGCCGAGCAGGTTCACCACCAACACCAAGAGCGCCACGACCGCCGACCCGACGCGCAGGCGGCGCCACTCCACCCTGCTGTGGCTCAGGCGCTCACGCAGGACCGCGCCGAGCGCAAGCATGACGAAAAGCCCGGTCGTCGACACGAAGTACACGACGTCGCGGAGATCGATCACACCCCGGGCGACGTTCTGGAAGTGGCTCAGCACGGAGAGCTTCGCCACGGCGCCCGAGAGCACCGGCGGGAGTCCGATCTGCACGACCGGCAGCCCGATCAGGAAGAGCACGAAAGCCGTGCCCGCCGCAACGATGAACGCGGTGATCTGGTTGCGCGTGAAACTCGACGCCCACAGCCCGAGTGCCACGAACTGGGCCGCGAGAAGGCCGGCGCCGATATACTGCGCCACCACGATGCCGACGTCGGCATCGGAGACGAGCAGCACCCCGATCGCCGTCGGCACCGTGCCCGCCAGCGCGAGCATCACGAAGATCCAATCGCCGAGCAGCTTGCCGATGACGACGTCGAGCTCCGTCACCGGCTGTGCCAGCAGCCACTCGAGCGTGCGGCTCCGGCGCTCCTCCGCCACGGAGCGCATGGTGGCGGCCGGCACGAACACCGCGAAGAGGATCGGTAGCAAGTCGAATATGGGGCGCAGGGACGCCACACCCATCGCGTACATCGAGCGGTAGGCGAGGAAGAGCGAGATACCGAGGAAGGCGACGATGAGCACGTACGCCGTCGGTTGATCGAAGTAGCCGCGAACCTCGCGGCGAGCGACCGCCCAGATGTTGCGCATCATGGCGTCACCTCGCTCGGTACGTCGGGCGGTACTTCGGCCGCGGGCGCCTCGACGGTGAGCGCGCGGAAGATCTGCTCGAGGCTCGCGCGCTCACGGTGGAGCTCCCAGAGGGTCCAACCGCGGTCACGCGCCATCGCGAAGATCTCCGGCCGCAGCTCGAGTTCGTCCCCCGCCTCCAACGTCACCCGCACCCGGTCGTTCACGGGCTCGAAGCTGTGCGAGATCACCCCGCGAAGCGTTCCGAGCGACTCAGCCACGCCGCCCCCCTCCGCCTCGACGATGTAGCGCGCCCCACCGGTGCGCTTGGCCATGAGTTCCTGCACGCTCCCCTCGGCGGCCAGGTGACCCTGGCTGAGGATCACCAGACGCGAGCAGGTCGCTTCGACCTCCTGCATGACGTGGGTGCTGAGGAGCACCGTGCGCTCGCGTCCGAGCGTGCTCACCAAGCGCCTGATCTCCACCCGCTGGTTGGGGTCGAGCCCTTCGGTCGGCTCATCGAGGATGAGCACCTCGGGCCGGTGCAGAATGGCGCTCGCGAGTCCGATGCGCTGGCGATACCCCTTCGAGCACTCGCCGATGGGGCGGTAGAACACCGCGCCGATATCCGTCTCCTCGACCGCGGCTTTCACGCCGGATCTCGCATCCTCGCGAGAGAGCCCCCGCAGGTCCGCCACGTAATCGAGGTACTCGGCGACGATCAGCTCCTCGTAGAGCGGGTTGGCCTCGGGCAGGTAGCCGATCCGGCGCTTCGCGGCCAAGGGGTCGTCCGTCACGGAGACGCCGTCGAGGAGCACGGCTCCTTCGTCTGGCTGTAGCGTGCCCGTGATCATGCGCATCGTCGTGGTCTTTCCCGCGCCGTTGGGGCCGAGGAAACCGACCACGTCACCACGCTCGACCTTGAACGTCAGGCGGTCCACGGCCGTGACGCCGCCGTACCGCTTGGTCACACCCTCCAACGAGATCATCTCGACTCCTGACTCTGGTCCCCAAAAACGAAAAGAGCCGCGCCGGCTCTGGCTCGACGTGGCTCATGCGCGCGGGTCGGAGTGCCTCCCCCGACCAATCGAGCGAGGGCCCGCCGCTGTCGCTTCCGAACGGGTCCCGTAGAGAAATATCGCGGCCCGATTCTATTCGCCGCGCCGGGCCTTGTCCACCCGCTTGGATGCAGGCCGCGCAGAAGGAGTTGCCGGGCCCGCCGACCCCGAAGCGCCTGCCAACTCCCGGAAGCGCGCCGCCAGCCTCGGACCGGCGCCCTCGTCCTCGTGCTTGAAGAACACGAAGGCCCGGTCCCAGCCCGTGGCCGCCACCCGTTCCGCCCACCTGGCCAGGTCGTCGTCGGTGTAGTCCGGCCGCCGAAGCCGCAGGTATCCCCAGGATGTGGTGGATAGGATCGGCTCGTCGTCCGCGGACTCCTCGTTGTCGGCGCACACGAGCGCCATGCCGTGCTCGCGCAGCACGTCGTGGACCGCCTCGTCTCTCCAAGTCTCGTGTCGGAACTCGAAGGCACCGGGGGCGCCCGCGGGCAGGGTGCTGAGGAACGTCGCGAGCCGATCCACATCCGCCTTCAGGTTGGGTGGGAGCTGAAAGAGCACGACGCCGAGGCGGGCTCCGAGCGAGGCGACCGTCGACATCAGGTACTCGGTGGGCTCACGCGCCTCTGGCTTGAGCCGCGCGAAGTGCGTGATGCGGCGCGACGCCTTGATCGAAAAGCGGAACGCATCCGGCACCTGACTCGCCCAGCCCTCCAGCACGGAGGCGTTCGGCAGCCGATAGAACGTGTTGTTGATCTCGACCGCGTTCAGGCGCTCCCCGTAGTACGAGAGCATGCGCTTGGCCGAGAGATCCTCGGGATAGAAGCTCCCCTTCCACTCGGCGTAGCTGTAGCCGCTCGTACCGACGTAGATCTCCACGATTCACCCCCCTCCCAAGACGGTCGCACTGGCCCAAGGCTCGCGGTTCGTGAAACTTTGGCCCGGAGCCACCCGTCCCGAAAGACGTCTTGGTGCGGCGCCCCGACTTTGCTGAAAGAGGTTCGTGCAATGGGCCCAGAGATGTGGGTCGCCCTACTCGCGGTCTTCGTGAGCGGCGGAGCCATCGGGACTGCGGGAACACTCCTCTCGCAGTGGCTCCTCAAGAGGTTCGACGCATCAGCGTCGCCACCAGAGCGGCTCGACGTGGCCGAGGTGGAGGTGCTGCGGTCGGAGGTGGCCGACCTCGGTCGGCATCTGCAGAACCTCGACGCCCGCTTGGACTTCACGGAGCGACTGCTCGATGGGGGGCTGCCGGTGACGCCGGCGCCCGCGCGCATCACCGGGTCGGAGCCCGACACGGCCGGGACGCGGCCGAGCGAACTCCGACCCAGCGCGAGTTAACGCCGGCCCTTCTTTCCCTTCTTTTTCGGCTTGCGACCCTGGTTGGGGTGCTCCAGATGCTGCCAGGTCTCGCCCCGGCGGAGCATGTAGATCGTACTGGCCGAGACGCCAAACTTCCGGGCCCACTCGGCGCCGGATGCCTTCCAGCGATCCGCCTTCTCATCCCAGTCGTCCAAGACTTTCTTCGCCTGGGCGGCGTTGAGCTGGGCATGCGGGGAATTCTCGCCACGCAGCCAAACGTTCGACCCATACCAGCGGTCGACGGTCTGAAGCGGGCCCGCCACCCCACGTCCGGTGTGGCCCAAACAGTAGTGGCGGACTTGGTCGACCGAGAACTGCGGGTGCTGACGCGCGATTTCCGCGTATAGGAACCCGTCCTCGGCCAACTTGCGCCATTTGACGACGAGGTCGCCGTCCGGCTTTGCCATCGTGAGTGTCTCCTGGTTTGTTGCGTGGGGGGTGCTGGTGCGCTGGCGTTAACCCTGCGGAAGATACCGAAGTTCCAACGGACCGGCGACGCGCGACTCGTTAAAGCTTCATCGACAGTCGATGCGCGAACCTCTGGCGGAACTTCGCAAGTTTCGGGCCGATCACGATTCGGCAGTACGGCTGGCCGGAGTTTAGGCGAAAGTACTCGTCGTGGTAGCGCTCGGCCGGATAGAACTCCTCGAGGCGCGAGACCTCGGTGACGATGGGGTCGTCCCACGGCCCGTCCTCGCCCAGCGCGGCGATGACCGCGCGGGCGGTCTCCATCTGCTCGTCGGAGTGAGTGTAAATCGCAGAGCGGTACTGCGTTCCGACGTCCGCTCCCTGCCGGTTCGGCGTCGTGGGATCGTGGATCGCGAAGAAGATCTCGAGCAGGTCGCGATACGCGAGGACCGCCGCATCGAACGTGACCTGCACGACTTCGGCGTGGCCCGTCCGGCCGCCGCATACCTGCTCGTACGTGGGACTCTTTGTCGCGCCGCCGGCGTACCCGGACTTCACGGCGCTCACGCCCTGCACCAACTCGAACGCCGCCTCGAGGCACCAGAAGCACCCTCCGCCGAGCGTGGCGCGTTCCTCGCGGCTCACCGCGCGAGCACCGCCGCCATGACCTCTAGGGCCTGCGCCACGGCGTCGTCATCGATGTCGCGATGGAGCACGGCGCGGATGCCTCGGGCCCCACCCGGGATCATGTGCACACCCCCAGCGTGGCAGCGCTCCGCGAGGTCAGCCGCGGTGCCGTCGGTGACGCTGAAGCGCACGATGTTGGAGTGCACGTCCTCCGGGTCCACGTCGATGCCGTCGAGCTCCGCGATGCCCTCCGCGAACGTCTTCGCGCGGCGCACGTCGTCCCGCAGGTGCGGCCGGTGATGGTCGAGTGCGTACAATGCGGCGGCGGCCAGGATGCCCGCCTGCCTGAACCCGCCCCCGAGTTGCTGCTTGAAGCGTCGCGCCCGTGCGACGAGCTCCTTCGTGCCGGCCAACGCGGAGCCGACCGGCGCGCCGAGCCCCTTGCTGAAGCACACGTTGACCGTGTCGAACGGAGCGGCGAAGTCGCGTTCCGGCACGCCCGAGGCGGCCGTCGCGTGCCAGAGCCGCGCTCCGTCCAGATGGAGCGCGAGGCCGTGCCTTCTACCCGCCTCGCACACCGAGCGCACGGCCTCGAGCGGCCAGACCGTGCCGCCCCCTGCGTTGTGCGTGTTCTCGACACAGAGCAAGCGCGCCGGCGCACTGAGCGTCGCGGGCCTGAACCTGTGCGGCACACCCACCGCGGTGTCGACGTCGGCGGCCGTGAAGACCCCACGCACGCCTCGCAGCGGCACGATCGAGACCCCGCTGATGGCGGCCGCCCCGCCGCCCTCGTTCACGACCACGTGGCACGTGCCCTCGCAGAGCGCGGCGTCGCCGGGCTCGGTGTGGATGCGCACCCCGATCTGATTGGACATGGTCCCGGTCGGCACGAACACCGCCGCCTCTTTGCCCAGCAGCGCCGCCGTGCGCGCCTCGAGCTCGTTGACCGTCGGGTCCTCACCGTAGACGTCGTCACCCACTTCGGCCGCTGCCATCGCGGCCCGCATGGCCTGGGTGGGCTTCGTGACCGTGTCGCTGCGGAGATCGATCATGAGTGCTTCATGGAGGCTACCTCGGCACGCGGTCGGGGACGGTTAGCGTACGGATGGGTGACCCGGCCGACAAGCGGGCGACCCGCACCGCATCACTTCCTTCTCGCCTTCGACTTCTCTGGCTTCTCTGGACCACCGGGCGCAGCGCCGCGAGTCGCCCCGCGACCCTTTTCGTGTTGCTCGATGAAGCGTTTCAAGGGCGTGGCCGCGACGGCCTCGCCGATCACGTCGAGCGGAAGATCGTCGAGCTTCCGGAAACGCACGCACGAATGGCCCACGTCGAAGCGCTTTCCGGTCGCCTGGTACGCCGCCTCGAAGGCCTCACGCGCGTCTTCGTCGGCGTAGATCGCCGACAGGTAGACCACCATGTAGCCCTTCTGCGATGCGAGCGCCGCGTACATCAGCGGCTTCGTGTTGTACGTGTCGGGATAGATGTCGAGGGGCACCTGATAGCTGATCATGCCCCAGTCCATCGTCTCCACATACCCCTTCGGTAGGTTGGCGAGGATGACCTCGCGAACGGCGCGAATCGCGTCGCGGCGCTCTTTGGGGAGGCCCTCCAGATACCGCTTCACGGTCAACGCTTCGGATCCCATGCGCTCACTCCTTCTCGGCGGTTCGTACGAGGTCGGCTCGCAGCCTGCGGATCGACCGCGTCAATCCGGTGGGCCCGGCACGAAGACGAAGTTGTTCGCGTAGGGTCGGCGACCCTCCACCTGGTGCACGCGGGCGTCGAAGCGGGCCACGTCGACCGACTCGCCATGCCAGAAGAACCGGCCGCGGTACCCGAGCCCGGCGAGATGGGCGAATACGTCCTCGACGGTCCCGCCGAGCAGATGACGCGCCTCGCACTCGAACAGGATCACCGGCCGGTGCTCGCGCAGCGTGTCGCGCGCGCCGAGGAAGACATCGAGCTCGTGCCCTTCCGCGTCGCACTTGAGCAGCCTGAGCCGAGAGCCGGGTGCCAGCGCGGCGAGACAGCGATCGAGCGTGTCGACCGTCACCGGAAAGCTCCTCGGCCCCGGCGGGAGCGACGCGCCGACGAGCGACGCGGCCGGCGACGGACCCTCGCCTGGCCGGAGCAGGGTGGTCTCGCCCGGCGCCGACGACAGGGCGACTTCCACGACGCTCACGTTCTGCCATGCGAACGCCGCAACGTACCGGCGCAGCATGGACGCGGCCTCGGGCTGAGGCTCGAACGCGAGTACCCTCCCCTCACCTCCAACCCCGCGCCGCATCCAGTAGGTGTATCCGCCCTTGTAAGCGCCCACGTCGACCGAGAGGTCTCCTGAATGCAGGGCGCTGGACATCCAACGGATCCCGTTCTGGTCCACGCGCTGACGGTAGCGCCAAGCACGATGGATCAACTCCACCCTACCAAGCCAAGCGGGCCGCCCCGATTGCTCGGGACGGCCCGCTGGTTGATTCACGGAACCGGAACTCAGGAAACCTGGGTCACGTTCTCCGCAGCGGGGCCCTTGGTCCCCTGGACCAGGTCGAACTCAACCTTCGAGCCCTCGGCCAAGCTCCGGAAGCCATCCGCCTGGATGGCGCTGTGGTGGACGAAGC
>SHZR01000004.1 GCA_009692205.1 Gemmatimonadota bacterium
CTGGACCATCGCCACGCCTCGTTCACGCACCAGTCGTACCGCTTCCTGCTTGAACTCACGATTGAACCGCCGTCTCGTTCCCATCTCCCACCTCCGGTTCGCGTTGGACAACTTAGATGAAGTGTCCTTCGAACCGGGTACAGCTCAGTCGGCGTGGTGTCGGTCGAGGATTACGCGCGGTTCACCGAGCTACACACGCGCCACCACAACAAGCAGATCCCGATCGTGCTGTAGTCGTTGTAGTCGCCGCAGTCGCTGTAGTCGCAGGCCGGCTTCGACGATCGCCGGTGGGCGGCGCGTCGCTCTAGTCGCCCGCTCGGTCGCAGGCGCGCGCGAGCTTTTCGATCCCTTCGGCCATCTCATCCTCCGTGATGAGCAGCGAGGGTCCGATTCGGATCACGTTGCCGAAGAGCCCGCCCACGCCAACCAGCACGCGCTCCTCGCGTGTGGCCTCCATGAACCTCGCGGCCCGCTTGGCGTCCGGCTCCTTGGTCTTGGGATCACGCACGATCTCCATGCCTTGCATGAGCCCCATGCCGCGCACGTCCCCGATCCACGGATGCCGCGTCTGCATCGCGAGCAGTCCGGTACGGAGCTGCTCACCGCGTACCTGAGCGTTCGCCGGAGCGTCCTCTTCACGCAGCACGTCCTGGGTGGCGCAGAGCGCGGCCATGGTCACGGGGTTGCCACCGAACGTCGAGATCGTCTTGGCCTTCCAGGCGTGCGCGATCTCGTCGGTCGTGATGGTCGCGCCGACGGGGGCTCCGTTCGCGATGCCCTTCGCCATGACCATGATGTCGGGCTCGACGCCGTAGTGCTCGATCCCGAACCAGTGCTTGCCGGTGCGGCCGAACCCCGTCTGCACCTCGTCGATGACGAGTAGGCCGCCGTACCGACGGATCACCTCGGCGGCCTTCTTGAAGTACGTCGGCGGAGGCACCACGTAACCGGCCACACCTTGAATGGTCTCGGCGATGAACGCCGCCGGCTTGCCGTTCGTCGTGGTGACAATGACCTCTTCGAGATCCGCGACGAACTTGTCGACGCACGACTCGTCGCACGGCTGCTTGTACGGACAGCGATAGGTGTTCGGCGCCTTCGCGTGCTTGATGCCCGCGACCGGCGTGGCGAGCGGCCGCCACCCCGAGTGCGCCGTCAGGCTCGACGCCATGAACGAGCGGCCGTGGTAGGCGACGCGCAGCGCGATGATCTCGCTCCGCCCTGTGGCTAGGCACGCCATCATCAGCGCGGTCTCGATCGCCTCGGTGCCGGAGTTGCTGAAGAACGTGCGCCTGAGTGCACCGGGGGCGATGTCCGCGAGCTTACGCGCCGCCTCGACCTGGACCTCGGTCGCGTACAGCGTCGAGACGTGGCCGAGCCTGCTCATCTGCTCCGTGACCGCCGCGACCACGCGTGGGTTGCAGTGCCCCACGGACGTCGTGAGGATGCCCGCAAACAAGTCCAGGTACTCGTGCCCATCCGCATCCCACACGCGCACGCCCTTCCCCTCGGCGAGCGCGAGGGGCTCCTGGTAGAGGTGCACCATCGCCGGAAGCAGGAGATCCCGATGTCCCTGGATGATCCCGGCGCTCGTGCGGCCATTGGCCAATGTCGTCATGGTGCGCTCAGGGCCGCCGGCTGTTGGGCGAGGAGCGGTCCGCGCGCGAACACGTCGGCCAGCGGCCGGGCGCGCCCCCGCGTCCCGCGATGACCGAGCGCTGACGCCGACTCGTGAACTCCGGATCCTCGGATGCCAAGTACGCGAGTGAGGCCGTGAGCACGACGTTGTTGCGTAGATCGTCGAAGACCAGCTTGTCGTACGTGTCGCGGTTGGAGTGCCACGTGAGCGTGCTGTAGTCCCAGGAGGTCGAAGCAAGCGTGCCCATGTTGAACCCGGGTGCGCCGTAGCACAGGAACGCAGAGTAGTCCGAGCCCCCGGCGCTCGGTGCCCCCGGCAGCTCCAGGGCGACGTACTGCGCGGCCTCCCTTGGAACCCGAGAGAGCCACCGTGCGATCGAGCCCCCGGCGTCCACGAGTCCCAGAGCGGAGATGTTCGAGACGCGTCCCGTGCCGTTGTCCTGGTTCCAGAGCGCCTGGAGGCCCTCGATGACCTCCGGGTGGTCCTCCGTGAACGCCCGCGAGCCGATGAGCCCCTGTTCCTCGCCGCTCCAGAGCCCGATCAGGATCGTGCGCTTCGGATTCGGATAGACCGCGCGGAGCACGCGCATCACCTCGAGCATCACTACGGAGCCCGCGCCGTTGTCGGTGGCACCCGAAGAGGCTTCCCACGAGTCGTAGTGCGCCGAGAGCATGACGTACTGCTCGGGGAACTCGGAGCCGCGAACCTCACCGATCACGTTGAAGACCGGCACCTCGCCGAGGTTCTCGGCCTCCGCGGTGAGCCGAACCACCGGCTCCTGCACGTTCTGGGAGAGACGATAGACCAGGCTGTAGTCCTCGCAGGAGAGCTCGAACGTCGGCGTGGCACGGTTGCTCGCGTCGAAGACGCGCGTGATCCCCGGCGCGCCGGGCCAGTCGGACGTGACGATCCCCGCCGCGCCCGCGTCCTCCAGGACCGAGTGGAGCGCCTGGGTGCCCCCCACCAGCGCGCGCAGGACGGTGAGGCTCTGGTTCCAGCGCTGATTCGTTTGCTGGCGCGCCTCCGACATGCGTTGCCCCGACCCATCCATCTGGAACTCGACCCACTGGGCATTCGTGCGGCACGTAGGCTGTGGGATCGACATCATGACCCACTTGCCCCTCACTGTGCCGAGGAAGGACTCCCAGTCTTCGCGGGAGTCGATCTCCGGTAGGTAGGTCACACCGGCCTCCACCGGACCGCCGCCCGTGCCGGGGCTCCACGCGAGAATCCGTCCCTCGAGCGACCGCACGCGGGGCTGCACCAAGTCCACGTGGCTCGGCCCGCGCTCCCATCCCTCCCAGGTCCCGTATCGCTCGAGGCGGGCGTCGACGCCCCAGCTCTGGAGCATGCGTATGGCCCAGTCCTGCGCTCGCTCCATCCCAGGAGACGCCGTCAACCGCGGACCGATCGAGTCGAGGAGAGCCTGCGCCAGCGGCTCCAGTTGGGAGTTGGTGGTCGCCTCCCCCCAGATGGCCCGCAGCACCGCATCGTCGGTGGCGAGGGTTTGCGCCCGTGCCGGGGCGGCGTGGAGAAGACCCAAGCAGGCGATCGACAGAACGAACGTGACTCGTCGCATCACAGACCTGCCTTCTTCTTGATTCGCTCGAACTCCGGCTGCGTCACTGACTGCACGGAGAGCCTCCCGTACCGCACCAACTCCATGTCCGCGAACTGCGGGTCCGCCTTGATTGCCGGAAGCGCGACGAGCTCCTTCGCCTTCGCCACGAACGCCACGTCCACCAGGTCCCAACGGGGGTTCGCCTGGGTGGACTTCTCGTCGAAGTAGTCGCTCTTCTTGTCGAACTGGGAGGGGTCGGGGTACGCCACCCGGGACACGCGCGCGATGCCCGCCACGCCTGGGGGATTGGCGTTGGAGTGGTAGAAGAGCACCTCGTCGCCCATGGACATGGCGCGCATGTTGTTACTGGCCTTGAAGTTCCGCACGCCTTCCCAGGCCGTCGAGCCGTCGCGCGCCAGGTCGTCGATGGAGTAGACCTCGGGCTCCGACTTCATCAACCAGTAGCGCTTCGCCATCGCCTCAGGCCTTCGCCGAGCCGACCGCCACCCGGATCTCGCGCCAGCGCTCCCGCCGGAAGACGGTCACGCTCAGGACAGCGCGCGTAAAGTGACCGATCACGATCGCCAGCCAGATGTCGCTCGGATCCAGGGTCCAGAACGTCCGGATCACAAGGCACATGCCGAGCGGGATGAAGATCTGCGAGACGAACGAGATGTACATCGGGCTCTTGGTGTCGCCGGTCCCCTGGAGCCCGCCCGTGTAGGCGAGCGCCACCGTGATGAAGAGCCCCGAGATCGCGAGGTAACGCAAAAGCTGCACGCCCAGATCGAGCACGATCGGGTCCGTCATCCCGAAGATGCGGAAAAGCACCGTCGGGATCAGGAGGAACGCGGCTCCGATCGCAGCGGCGAGCGTGAGGCCGAACCCGGCCGCGGTGCGCACAGCCTGCGCGGTCCGGTCCGCCTTGCCGGCCCCGAGGTTCTGGCCCGCCACCGCCGCCGTCGCGCCCATGATGCCGACCGAGGTCCATGTGATGAACGAGAAGAGCTGCGTGTAGCTGACGACGTACGCCGCCTGCGCCTGCGCGCTCATGGCCAGCGAGCCGATGAACGCGAGCAGCATCACGCCGCCGACGTTCATCGCCACGCCCTGGATGCCCGTCGGCAGGCCGAACTTGAAGAGCTGCCCAATGATCGGCCAGTCGGGGCGCCAGTTCATGCCGCGATGGAACGCCACCACCCATTTGCCGCTGAAGAGCTTCACGATGGCATAGATGGCGACGATGCCGGCGGCGAGCGTCGTGCCCATCGCAGAGCCCGCCGTGCCGAACGCGGGGATCGGGCCGAGTCCAGAGATCAGGATCACGTTGAACGCGATGTTCAGAACCGTCAGCGCGATGCCGAGTCGCAACGGCGTGCGCGCGTCGCCCGCCGAACGCAGCGCGCCGCCGAGCATGAAGAAGATCAGCATGCCGAACGAGAAGACGAACATGATCCTCAGGAACGGGAGTGCCTGCGCCTGCACGTCGGGCGCCGCGTTCACGAGTCCGAGCAGCATCGGCGAAGCCAGGTACCCGAACGGGGCCAGGACGAACAGCACGATCATGATCGCGGTGAGGAACGCCTGGTAGACGGTCTTGTTCACCATCTCGTGCTCATCCGCGCCCGTGAACCGTGCCACGAGCACGCCCATCCCCGTGAACATCGAGCTGATGAACACGATGACGACGAGGAAGATCTGCCACGCCGCGCCGATCGCTGCGTTCCCCGTGTAGCCGATGTAGTGGCCGACCATCACGTGGTCGATGAGTCCCTGCATGCCACCGATGATGTTCTGGAGCATCGTGGGCCAGGCGAGCTTCCACACCGCGTCCTTGATCGGCCCTTCCACGATCGATCGGTCGAACGCTCTGCCGCGCTTTGGAGGTGCGCTCACGCGATCAGGATCCAGGCGGTCAGCGAGAGCCAGATCACTCCGACCAGACTCAGCAGGATCCACTCGAGCACGCTGGTCTTCTGCTTGCCACGCTCGCCGTGGAACCACGCGATGATCGTCGTCGCGACGACGGCAGACCCGACGAAGGGCAGTGCGAGTCGGAAGGTCAGCGAGTCGTTGCCTATGAACTGTGAGATCCCCGTGAGCAAGGCGTACCCACCACCGACGGCCACGAGCACGATCTGCGGCACGCGCCGCTTGATGAGTTCCTGAATGTCCACGGGGCCCTCGCCACCCGGACCCGTCCCCGCCTCGCCTCGCAGCGTCGACGCCGCCTTGGCCGCGCTCGGACGATGCTTCGGCTCGCGGTTGAGGCACCGCTTCAGCAGGTCGGCCGTGGAGGCGTCGATGTCGGGACGCATCTGCTTGAGGTCCCTCGGCTCGGCGCTCAAGTGCGCGCTGATCCACTGCGTGTTCGTCTTTGCCTGATAGGGTCCCTCACCCGTGAAGAGCTCGTAGCCGAGAATCCCGAACGCGTACATGTCCGCGAGCTCGGTGAGGTCTTGGTCCAGGAGCTGCTCCGGGCTCATGTACTTCGGGTTCCCGATCATCTGGCCGGTCTTCGTGAGCTTGGTCACCTCCTCGCCGCCCGTCGCGAGCAGCGCGGCGATGCCGAAATCGGCGAGCAGTGCCTGCTGGGCTTCTTCGTCCCAGAGGACATTGGCCGGCCGCACGTCGCGGTGGACGATCCCCTGGGCGTGCGCGGCCTCGAGCGCGGAGGCGACGCCGAGGAGCACCGTACGCGCGAGAGCCGCGGGCAGCCTGCCTTCGGCGGCGAGCCTCTCCTCCAGCGTGCGTCCCTTCACGAAGCGCATCACCAGATAAGGAGTGCCATCCGGTAGGCGCCCGAAGCGGTACACCTGCACCACGTTCGGTTGCGATAGCGTGGCCGCCGCTTTGGCCTCACGCTCGAAGCGCTTTCGCGCGGTCTCATCACCGGCACGCCCGGCCAGCAAGACCTTCACCGCGACCAGCCGCCCCAGCGCTTTCTCGCGCGCGAGGTAGACCGTCGCCATCGAGCCGCGGCCCAGCTTCTGCTTGATCTCGAAGTCCGCGCCCAGAGCGGCGCGGAGGGCCTCGAGCGACTGTGCGTCGTCGCCAGCCGCGGCGGGGGGGGCCGGGACGCCTGCTTCCTGGTTCATTGAGCGCCCACGTTAGGGGCGGGCGCGAGGAGTGACAAGCGCGACGGGTCGACTTCGCTCTTCCCTTGGAGGGGCCGCCCGCGTGCTAGGTGGGGTCCTTCTCGGATTGGAGATCCTCCATGTCCCTCGGCATCCGCTCCCGGCCGGCGAGCCCTCCAAACTCTGCGGCCCACCTCTTGAGATAGGGCCAATCCAATGATGAGGTCTTCCGGGGTCGCGAACGCCACCATCCCATGACCGACGTCGACACGCCCCGAGCGTCACGTCGATGTCCTGGGTGAGGCGCGGTTCGCCATGAAGCAGTACCGCCTGACCGCCGATGATCATGTAGGGCACTTCTCGCTGCTCGAGCGCTCGCGCTACCCGAGCGAGAAGTTCCCGAAAGTCAGCCATCGGGCGGGAGGCCGTTCAGAGCTCTGGCCACCGCAAGATCCGGCGCTATGTCCCGTTCCCAGTCCCCCGGAAAATCGGGATTGAGGGCCCGTGCCTCGTCCCAGAGCGCCTCGAAGATTCGGGCCGCGGACAGGTACGTGGAGGTGCTGTCCCGCGACCGCGCGTACTCGCGCTCGAAGCGCGTCAGTTCTGGCGACGGTCGAATTCACGCGCTGGCCTTCGGAAGAGGAGGCACTGGGCCTTCGGAAGGTAACCGGGCGAGTCTCCCGCCAGCACCACTACTTGCGAGTACGCCCCGTGCGTTGCGATGCTTGACCAAGTAGACCAACTACGTGACTTCGACGGGAGCGCGCCGGTGCCCAAATCCAAGACCGTCAACCTCTACGATGCGAAGACCCACCTCTCCAACCTCGTGGACGAAGCCGCGGGTGGAGCGGAGATCATCATCGCCAAGGCTGGCACCCCCAAGGCACGGCTCATGCCGCTCGAGAAGCGAAAGCTGGATCGCAAGCCGGGCGGATGGGAGGGCCGAGTCTGGATCGCCGACGACTTCGACGACGAGCTTCCTCGTGAGATCCTCGCAGGTTTCCGTGGCGAGGGCGCGTAGCGGTGCGCCTGCTACTCGATACCCACGTCTTCCTGTGGTGGCGGGAGTCGAGCGGCCGACTCAAGGGCGAAGCTGAGCGAGCGATCTCGGGCGCGGACATCGTGTTCGTCAGCGCAGCCTCCGCTTGGGAGATTGCCATAAAGCTTGCCCTGAAGAAGCTCCGCATCCCGGGGCCGCTCGACGCGGCGGTCGAAGACAGCCACTTCGACCAGCTACCGATTTCGTTCGCGCACGCTTCGGCGGTCACGGGGCTCGCTCCCCATCACGGGGATCCATTCGATCGAATGCTGATCGCGCAGGCCTTGGTCGAAGAATTGACGGTCGTCACGCACGATCGGCGGTTCGAGGCCTACGGGGTTCCCGTGATCTGGGTTTGAGCAGGGCTCGCCCCAGCCCCAGCCGCGCTGGCGGCCCGAGGTAGTCCAGAGGCTTCTTCGGTGCATCGGTGGCGGAGAACGACGGCGACATCCGGACCTCGCCCTACCTCGAACTCACGACCGACGGCGCGCTGTAGCCTCTCTCGGGATCGGTCCTCGTCCGACCCTTCGACCAATCGCGCCGAACTCAGTGGCGGCGGCTCGGATACGTTCCCCCCTACCTCGGCCCCGCCCCCCTCACCTCCGCCGACACCTGTTCGCTGAACTTCGCGAAGTTGTCCTTGAACATCTTCGCGAGCCTGGCCGCCGCCGCGTCGTAGGCGGCGCCGTCGGGCCATGTGCCCCGCGGCGTGAGTACCTCGCTCGGCACGCCCGGGACGGACGTCGGCACGTCGATCCCGAACACGGGATCGGGCGTGAACTGCCCTCCGCTGAGGCGCCCGTCGAGCGCCGCGTGCACCATCGCGCGCGTGTGCGCCAGCTTCAGGCGACTGCCCGTACCGTACGCGCCACCAGACCAGCCGGTGTTGATGAGCCAGACCTGAGCCTCGTGCTCGCGGAGTCTCCTGCCGAGCATCTCGGCGTAGACGCTGGGGTGGCGCGGCAGGAACGGCGCGCCGAAGCACGCGCTGAAGGTGGCCGACGGCTCGGTCACGCCGCGCTCGGTCCCGGCGACTCTCGCAGTGTAGCCGGACAAGAAGTGGTACATCGCCTGCGCGGGCGTGAGGCGCGCCACCGGAGGCAGCACGCCGTACGCGTCCGCGGTCAGGAAGACGACGTGGCGCGGGTGTCCGCTCCGACCCGACAGCACCGCGTTGGCGATGTAGTGGATGGGGTAGGACGCCCGCGTGTTCTCGGTGATCGAGGCGTTGTCGAAGTCGATCTCGCGCGTGCGCTCGTCGAGCACGACGTTCTCGAGGATCGTCCCGAACATCTGCGTCGCCTGGTAGATGTCCGGCTCGCCCTCGCGCGAGAGCTTGATGGTCTTCGCGTAGCACCCGCCCTCGAAGTTGAAGACGCCCTCCGCGCCCCAGCCGTGCTCGTCGTCTCCGATGAGACCGCGAGCCGGATCGGCCGACAGCGTGGTCTTTCCCGTCCCCGAGAGGCCGAAGAACAGGGCCACGTCTCTGTCCGGGCCGACGTTCGCCGAGCAGTGCATCGGGAAGACGTCCCGATCCGGCAGCACCTGGTTGAGGACCGAGAAGATCGACTTCTTGATCTCGCCCGCATAATGCGTTCCGGTGATCAGCACCTCACGCTTGGTGAAGTTCACGACGATCCCGACGTCCGAGCGCGTTCCGTGGCGCGCCGGATCGGCTTTCAGCGACGGCGCGTGCAACACCGTGAAGTCGGGCGAGAAGCCCTTCAGCGCTTCGGCGCCCAGGCGGAGGAACATGTTGTGCCCGAAGAGCGCGTGCCACGGGCTCTCGGTCACCACGCGCACGCCGATGCCGTGCGTCTCGTCCGCTCCAGCGCGCGCATCCTGCACGAAGAGGTCGCGCCCCCCGAGGTGCGCCACGACATCGAGTCGCAGCGCGGCGAAGTGCTCGGGTGAGAGCGCGACGTTCACGGCACCCCAATCGACCGTGCTCTCGGTCAGTGCGTCGCGCACGATGAAGCGATCCTTGGGGGACCGGCCCGTGTGCGGCACGGTCATCGTGGAGAGCGCACCCATGTGCACCAGCGTTCCGAGCTTGCGCGCGAACGACTCCTCGTAGAGGAGGGCCGGGGACAGGTTCCAATGAACGTGTCCCTTGGGCACGATACCGTGTCGGTCAAGTCCGTGCGAAGTCACGGCGTCCTTAGTCATGAGTCATGCCTAGTCTGCCAGTCCACAGAGGCCACAGTGGCCAGATTCATCACATCCTGCACCGAGCATCCACGTTGTAGAACATGCACCGGCTTGGCCATCCCGAGCAGGACCGGCCCGATGACGTCGGCGCCCCCGAGTTCATCGAGGAGTTTGTACGCGGCGTTCGCGGCCGAGAGCCGCGAGAAGACGAGAACGTTCGCGGGGGCGCGCAGTCGCGCGAACGGGTAGGCGTCCAGCAGCTTCGCGGCATTCACCGCCGTGTCGGCCTGCATCTCGCCGTCGATCTCGAGATCCGGGTCCATCTGGCGAGCGATCTCCACCGCCGCAGCGACCCGGCTGGCCTCCTCGTGTCGCGAGGAACCGAAGTTGGAGAAGCTCACCATCGCGACCCTCGGCCTGATCCCGAGCTCCCGCACGAAGCCCGCCGTCTGCACCGCGATCTCGGCGAGCGCATGCGCGTCCGGCTCGATGTTCACGGTCGTGTCCGCGAAGAAGTGCAACTCGCCCTTCGGGAACGCAAGCATATAGAGGCCTGAGACGCGTCCGCCTCCATTGGCTCCAACGACCTCGAGGCATGGACGGAGGATCTCCGCATAGTTCGCCTCGACGCCCGCCACGAGCGCGTCGGCGTGATTCGCCTCGAGCAGGCCCGCCGCGAAGTAGATCGGCTTGAGCATGTTCCATTCCGCCTCGGCCAGCGTGAGGCCCTTCCGGCCGCGTTTGCCGAACAGCGTGGCGGCGAACGATCCGCGCAGATCGTCGGCCTCGGGCGCGAACACGACCTCGACGCCCTCGAGATCCACGCCGAACTCGGCGGCCAGCTCCGCGAGGCGCGACGGGCGAGCCACGAGAATCGGCTTGCATATCCGCTCTGCGACGAGCTGCGCGGCGGCGCGCATGATCGTCTCGTTGTGCCCCTCCGAGAAGACCACGCGTGCGAGCTTCCGCCGCGCGCGATTCGTCATCCAACGCATGACTTCGCGCCCGGGTCCGAGGCTCCCGCGCAGTCTGTCCTCGTACTCCTCCAGGTCCACGTGCATCCGGGCGACCCCAGTGTCCATGGCGGCCTTCGCCACCGCGGGCGCCACATGGAAGAGCACGCGATGATCGAACGGCTCGGGGATCAAGTACTCGGGGCCGAAGCTGAACTCGGAGCCCTCGTACGCTCCGCGCACCGTGTCCGGCACTTCCTCACGCGCGAGATCCGCGAGGGCCTGAGTCGCGGCGAGCATCATCGCGTGGTTGATCTCGGTGGCGCGCACGTCGAGCGCGCCGCGGAAGATGAACGGGAAGCCGAGTACGTTGTTCACCTGGTTCGGATAGTCCGAGCGGCCGGTCGCCATGATCGCGTCGTCGCGCACGGCTGCCACTTCCTCGGGAGAGATCTCCGGGTAGGGATTCGCGAGCGCGAAGATGATCGGGCTCTTCGCCATCGACTTCACCATCTCCGGCGTCACGACCCCCTTCGCGGACAACCCGATGAACACGTCCGCGCCCTCCAGCGCCCCGGCGAGCGTGCGCCGCGTCGTCTCGACGGCGAACGGCTCCTTGTACTCGTTCATTCCTTCCTTCCGGCCACGATAGACGACGCCCTTCGAGTCCGTGATCAGGATGTGCTTCCGCGGCACGCCGAGCCGGCCGATGTGCTCCGCGGTCGAGAGGGCCGACGCTCCAGCTCCGCTGAACACGACGCGCACCTTGGCGATGTCCTTGCCCGCCACCTGGAGGGCGTTGATGAGCGCCGCCCCGACGATGATCGCGGTGCCGTGCTGATCGTCGTGGAAGACGGGGATGTCGAGCGATTCCTTGAGCCGCCGCTCGATGACGAAGCACGCGGGCGCCGAAATGTCCTCGAGGTTGATGCCGCCCACCGTTGGCTCGATCAGCTCGCAGAAGCGGATCACCTCCTCCGGATCTTCCGATGCGATCTCGATGTCGAACACGTCGATGCCGGCGAACCGCTTGAAGAGGACGGCCTTCCCCTCCATGACCGGCTTGGCCGCGAGAGGGCCGATGTTGCCCAGACCGAGGACGGCGGTCCCGTTGGAGACGACCGCGACGAGGTTGCCGCGCGCCGTGTACTTGAAGACGTCCTCGGGGTTCGCGTGGATCTCGAGGCACGGATCCGCGACGCCGGGCGTGTACGCCAGCGAGAGGTCGCGCTGAGTCGCCAGGGACTTCGTCGCGCCCACCTCGATCTTGCCGGGACGTCCGTGGGCGTGGTAGTCGAGGGCTTCCTGGCGGCGATTGGCCATGTGACCTTTGCTTCAAAATCGCGGGGCGGGGCGATCATCCTAGCGGTTCGCCGCAGGGGTCCGCCAAGGTCTCGCGAGCACGCGTCGAAGTCGGTGACAAGGACCGAGCCGTTGCCTACCAAGCGCCGTAGCGTCGTCATCACGGGGATCGGGCCCGTCACCGCCTGCGGCATCGGGGTGGATGCCCTCATGGCAGGCCTGCGCGCTCGTCGCAGTCCGGTTGCCGCCCCGGTTGCCGCTTTCGATTCGAGCCCCTTCCGCAGCCACATGGCGGCGGAGGTACGCACTTTCGACCCCATCGCGTATCTCGACGCCAAGCAGGCGCGTCGGCTCGACCGGTTCGTGCAGTTCTCGCTCGTCGCCAGCAAGCTGGCCATCGAAGACGCGCGCCTCGATACCGCGAGCCTCGACCCGGGCCGAGTCGCCATCCAGATGGGATCGGCCATGGGCGGGATCGCGTACGCCGAGATCCAACTCAGAAGCTTCATCGAAGGGAGGTCGGGCCACATCGATCCCAGGCTCGCGACGACGACCTTCGCGGGCGCGGCGAGCTGCCACGTCGCGATCGAGTACGGCTTCACCGGACCGAACACCACGAACGCGATGAGCTGCGCCGCCGGCACGATCGCGGTGGGCGAGGCGGCCAGGCTCATCCGCGAGGGCACCGTAGACGTCGCGATCGCGGGAGGCGTGGACGCGCCGCTCGCCCCCGTCTGCTACGGCGCGTTCGCCACCATGCGCGCCATGAGCACACGCAACGACGATCCGGAGAAGGCGTGCCGCCCCTTCGACGAGGACCGCGACGGGTTCGTCATGGGCGAGGGTGCGTGCGTGCTCGTCATGGAGGAGGCCTCCAGCGCCCGGGCGCGCGGCGCGAAGATCTACGCGGAGCTGCGCGGCTACGGCATCAACAACGACGCATACCACATGTCCGCGCCGCGCCCTGACGGCTCCCGCGCCGCCGAGTGCATTCGCGCCGCCATCGCGGCGGCCGGCCTGACTCCGACCGACGTGGATCACGTGAACGCCCACGGGTCCAGCACGCAGCTCAACGACGGCACCGAGAGCAAGGCCATCCGCATCGCGCTCGGAGCCCACGCCGACCACGTGCCCGTCACGGGGACCAAGCCCTATCACGGCCACGCGTTGGGAGCGTCGGGAGCCATCGAAATCGGGATCTCGGCCCTCTCGCTGAAGCACGCCTGGATCCCGCCGACGCTGAACCTCGAGACGCCCGGCCAAGACTGCGACCTCGACTACGTCACCGGGGCGGGTCGCGACGGGGCGCTCAAGGCCGTGATCTCGAACTCGTTCGGGTTCGGGGGGATCAACGCGGTCGTGCTCGCGACCGCCGCCTCCGAGCTCGGCTAGGTCGAATGGACGGGCTCCCCCCGGAGCTGCTCGTCCTGCTTCCGTTGGCGGTAGCGGCCGGCATCGATCTCTACCTCACCCTGCTCTTCCTCGGCGCCGCGCCCACCAGCCCGTGGTGGACCCTGCCGCTCCCCGGCGCGCTCGGCGACCTCGACTCGCCCGGCGTGCTCATCATGGTGGGCGCTTTCTACCTGCTCGAGTTCTCCGCGGAGCGTTTCGCACCGGCGGCGCTCGTCTGGAACGCCTTCCACGCGGTCATCCGCCCGCTCGCGGGAGCGCTGCTGGCGCTCCTGCTCCTCGACGGCGAGCCGCTGGTGCTCGCCCTGTCGGGCGCCGTGGTAGCCGGAGCCGTCGCGTCGTTCGCGCACGCGGTCCGTTCCGGCGGGGCGATCGTGCGCTGGCTCGGCTCCGCCGCCTCGCCCCACGTGCTGCTCGTGTCTCTGGTCGAGGATGCGATGGTGCTCGGCCTGGTCGCGCTGGCGCTCGACGCTCCGCTCGAGGCGCTGGCCGCCTCGGTCTCGCTCCTCGCTCTCGCGGCGATCGCGGGACCCTCGCACGCCCGCACGTTCGGCTTCGCCGTGCGCCTGGCCATAGCGCGCGTGTCGCAAACCCTCACCCAGCGCCGCTGGCTCGGCCCCGAGGAGCTCCCCGCCTGGGTGCGGCGCGCACTCGAGGGCGATGTGCTCGCCCCCGGCGGCGCCCTTCGCGGGAGCCCGGCGGGCGTGCACCGGCTCCCGGGCGCTCCGCGCTTCGCGACGGGGTGGGTCGTCGTTCGCGGGGGCTCGCCCCTATTCGTCTATCGCCGCGGCAGGACTCCCACGTCGGTCGACCTCGGACCCCTCGTGGCCGAGGGCGTGCTCGAGTCCGCCTTCTTCCGTCGCGTGGACCTCAGGACCCGCGCCGGGGCGCCTGCATGCGTGTTCTTCGGCGTGAACGGACCGAGCGAGGCGAGCCTCAAGGCCGAGTTCCTGTTCGCCTGACTCCTGCGTCTGATTCCCGGGGGCGCAAAAAAAACCTTTGACCCCGGAAACATGCCTTTATAGCTTGACCTTCACCCTTCATGCTTTCGGACTGGCTCTTCCGTCGTCTCGTTAAACCCAAGCTCTGAAAGGGTTTCCGAGGGGACGGTCTCACCGGGCCAGGCCTCGTCGACCCCCAGATGAGGACCAGAAATAGCGAATGTTTGCTTCCTCGCGCGGCCTGGATTCGTTCGACCAGTATCTGCAGGACGTAGAGAAATACCCGCTCATACAGGATCCCCACGAGGAGCGCGAGCTCGCCCGACGAGCGCGCGTGGGCGACAAGGAGGCGGCCGAGCGACTGGTCACGGCCAACCTCCGATTCGTCATCTCCTACGTGAAGAAGTATCAGGGCCGCGGCCTGGGGCTCGCCGAGTTGGTCTGCATCGGCAACGAAGGCCTGCTCAAAGCGGTGAAGAAGTTCGATCCGGACAAGGGGGTGAAGTTCATCTCCTACGCCGTGTGGTGGATCCGGCAGACGGTGCTCCAGGCGCTCGCCGAGCAGACCCGCTCCGTACGCATCCCGCTCAACCAGAACTCCAACCTCGCCCGCCTCTCCCGCACCGACACCCAGCTCACGCAGTCGCTCGGGCGCTCTCCGACGGACCAGGAGATCGCCACCGAGATGCAGGAGCCGGTGGATACGGTCCGGGCGCTTCGTCGAGTGGCCGCCTCCGAGTTGAGCCTCGACGCGCCGATCGACCGGGGAGACCGGGACAGCGCAAGCTTTGGCGAGCGATTTGCAGGAGCTGAGCCGGGAAATATCGAGGAGGACGTCGAGTCGGTGGCCCGGCGCGACTTCCTCGAGACCATGTTCGCGTCGTACCTGACCGAACGCGAGCGGAAGATCCTCTATCTGTACTATGGACTCGACGACGGCGAGGAGCGCACCCTCGAAGAGATCGGCTCGCTTCTCGGCGTCACGCGGGAGCGGATCCGGCAGATCCGCAACCGCGCCTTCGAGAAGCTACGGGAGAGTCCTCACGGCGAGTCCCTCTCGGGGTTCTGGAGCGCTCACTAGTGGGCTTGGCCGCCTGAGGGCGGCCTCCATCGCGACGGCCGCATCGCTCGCGGCGTCGCTGGGCCTGGCGCTTGCCGCCTCGGCTTCCGCGCAGGCCCCCTCCTGGAACGACCCGAGGGTGCTCGATCTCGTCGGGCGTGCCCGCGCGGTGCGAAGCTCCGCTGCGGTAGACTCCGCCTTCCGCTCGTACAAGGCCCAAGCTCGAGGCTACGTCTACTTCTTCTTCGATCGACCGGACACGGGCAACCGCACGCTCGTGAAGGCCGACCAGGTCGCCCTCGACGTCTACTGGCAGGCCCCGAACTCGACCAAGCAAGTGATCGTCGGTCAGCGTGATCAGCAGATGCTGCCGACCGACATCCGCTACCACCTCGACCATCTGACTGTCGTGCAGGACGACTTCGGCGACTCCATCAGCATGGGTGACGGCGACGAGGTCGAAGCGGTCCCCCATCCCGTGGGACCGGGCTCCGACGGCGTGTACGACTTCCTCCTCGCCGACTCGCTCAGCATCAGCTACGCGGGCGGCGCGGAGGAGATCAGGGTGTACCAGGTGCGCGTGCGGCCTCGCGACTTCGAGCGACCGGGCTTCGTCGGCACTGTGTTTCTCGACAGGGCGACCGCCGCCATCGTGCGCATGAGCTTCTCGTTCACGCCGGCGTCGTACGTCGATCCCTACGTCGACTACATCCGCATCTCGCTCGACAACTCGCTCTGGATGGGGCGCCACTGGCTTCCCTATCGACAGGAGGTGGAGATCCGCCGCGAGATCCCTCTGCTGGACGTCATGGCCGGGAGCGTAATCAGGGGACGATTCGAGATCCGTGGATACGACTTCGATGTCGCCCTGCCGCTCTCGCTGTTCGCGGGAGGGCGCGTGAGCACGGCGTCTCCGGCCGCGCGCGCGGCGTTCCCGTTCGAGCGCGGCCTACTCGACGACATCGAGGAGGAGGGGCTCGACCTCTCGCCTTCGCTGGAGGAGGTGCGCACCGAGGTCGCGCAGGTGGTGCAGGATCAGGTCGTGAGCGGCCTCGACCCGTTCCGTCTCTATTTCGCGGCCGTGTCCGAGGCGGCGCGGTACAACCGTGCCGAGGGGCTGCGCCTCGGCGGCGGATTTACGCTTCGGCCCGCGGAGTCTCTCATGATGCGCGTCTCCGGCGGATACGCGTTCGGCCGAGAGCGGGCCTCCGGGGCGGTCTCCACGACGCTCAGTCCCGGACGCGTGGTGCCGACGCTCGACCTCTACTGGGACGCCCTCGGCGACGTGGGCGGCTATCTCGGCGCGTCGACGCTCGAGAACACCATCTCCGCCGTCTCGGGCAAGAAGGACTACACCGACCCCTTCTTCAAGCGAGGCGCGGCGCTCACGCTCGGCGGGGCGGACCCGGCTGGGCCCGCGGTGACGTTCCGCTGGGAGGAACATCGGAGCGCGCGGGACGTCGTGTCGGACGACCTCGCCGACACGGACTTCCGCCCCGTCCGCACCATCGACGAAGGCGCGCTCGGTGCCGTGTCGGTGCATGCCCCTGTGACGCTGCCCGGAGGGGGAGCCGCGAGCCTCACGGGGGACGTGGGGCGCCTCGAGACCCGCACGTTCGGCTCGCTCTCCGGAGAGGCCCTCTGGGAGATTCGGGCCCTCGACCACCCCTGGAGGGCCGAGCTGTCCCTCGGTGCCGGTGCGATCACCGACGACGCCCCCGCACAGAACCTCTTCCTCCTGGGAGGTCGTTGGACGCTGCCGGGCCACGACTACCGCTCCTTCGCGGGCGACCGCTATTGGCTGCTCAAAGGGGAGGCCACCTGGTCGGTCTATGCGCCCTACGTCGGCGTGCGTGCGATCGGCGCGGTCGGCGCCACCTATCTTGGCTCCCGCAGCCTTCCCGCGGACTGGATGGTCCAAAACTCGGACGGGCTGCGCGGGTCCATCGGCGCAGGGCTGTCGCTCGGCTGGGATGCCATGCGCGTCGACATCGCCCACGGTGTCCGAGGTGGTGGCTGGGAGGCGCTCTTCTCGGTCGCGAGGCAGTTCAGGGACTGGCTGTAAGCAAAGAGGCTCGGGGGCGGAGCCCCCGAGCCTCTGCGTCGTGGTGGAAACACCACGCCCGGCCGTCAACATCCCAGGTCTGCTGACCCGGTGTGGCTGAGTTAACCTCTTCAAGACACGTGGTGTACCCCCGGAGGAAGTCGAACCCTCACGAGCCGCAGTTCACCCGATTGACGGCCGGGCGTGTCTACCATTCCACCACGGGGGCACCTCACACTGCGAGATGGCGGATATGGTCCTGATACCCGACTGCCAGTGACGGCCGCGCAGACCACGCTGACCGGGCGTTCCCCTACGCGGCCTCTTCCATCGCCTCCGACGCCGCTTGCCCCTTCGAGGTGAGCAGCACGACCTCGTTGACGTGGATCTCCGCGGTCGGGATCACCACGCCGTCACGCTCGTAGGAGTCGTACTCGAGGCGCCCCTCGATGTAGATGCGATCGCCGGTGCGGATGTAGTCCTCCGCGAACTGCGCCTGCTTGCTCCACACCGTGAGACGGTGCCAGTCGGTCCGCTCCTGCTCGTCCGACCCGGCTGGCGCGCGACGGTTCGTCGCGATGGAGAAGTGGGCGGCCTTGGTTCCGCTCTTGGTCTGCTGGATGTCCGGATCGCGCCCGACGTTTCCAATCAGGGTAATCTTGTTCACGGACCGGCTCATGGGACTCCCTCCGCTGGATGGTTGCGACTCGCCCGGCTCGAGCGCCGAGCGTTCGTGTCACGGAAGGATGGAACGCGCCGTGGGGCGCCCCGATGGCGAGAACGGCCTATCGCAGCGCCCGCAGGTGCGACCCTTAGCCGCCGCTCTTACACTCGTACCAGCTCGCGCCCGTCCCGGAGTCCGCGACGAGCGGCACCTTCAACTCCACAGCCCTCTCCATCTTGTCCACCACGAGCGCGCGAATAGCGTCCAGCTCGCCCGTCGGAACTTCGAGCAGCAGTTCGTCGTGGACCTGGAGCAGGATCGCGGCACCCGCGCCGATGGCGTCCAGCGCGGCCTGGACGTCGATCATCGCCTTCTTCATGAGGTCGGCGGCGGTGCCCTGGATGGGCGTGTTCTGCGCCACACGCTCCCCGAATTGGCGCAGGCTCCAGTTCTTCGACTCGAGCTCCGGCACGAACCGGCGCCTGCCCATCAGAGTCTCGACGTAGCCTACGCGCTTCGCCATCTCCACCTGAGAGTCCAAGAAGTCGCGCACGCCCTTGAAGCGCTCGAAGTACGTGTCGATGAACGCCTTGGCCTCGTCGCGCGAGATGCCGAGCTGCCGCGCGAGGCTGAACGGACCCTGCCCGTAGAGCGTCGCGAAGTTCACGGTCTTCGCGCGCCCCCGCATGTCCGCGGTCACCTGCTCGATGGGCACCCCGAAGATGACCGCCGCGGTCTGCTTGTGGACATCGATGCCCTGCGTGAACGCGGTCACGAACGCCGGATCGCCCGAGAAGTGCGCGAGCACGCGCAGCTCGATCTGCGAGTAGTCGACCGAGATGAAGACCGTGCCCGGCGCGGCGACGAACCCCTTCCGGATCTCCCGCCCGATGTCCGTCCGGATGGGAATATTCTGGAGGTTCGGATCGCTCGAGGAGAGCCGTCCGGTCGCGGCCACGGTCTGGTTGAAGCTCGTGTGGATACGGCCCGTGCGCACGTTCACCAGCTGCGGCAAAGCATCCACGTACGTCGACCTGAGCTTCTCGAGCTCGCGGTACTCGATCATGAGGCGCGGCACTTCATGCCCCATCTCGGCCAGCTCCTCGAGCACCGCGGCGTCCGTGGACGCACCGGTCTTGGTCTTCCTCAGAACGGGGAGCCCCAACTTTTCGAAGAGGATCTGCCGGAGCTGCTGCGTGGAGTTCAGGTTGAAGTCGCCGCCCGCGACCTTGAAGATCTCCTCCTGGATCAGGTCGAGCTCGCGCTTGAGCCGCGTCCGCATCCCGCGGAAGAAGTCCTCGTCGATGGTGATGCCGGCGAGCTCCATGCGCGTCAGCACGGGAATGAGCGGCATCTCGAGGCCGCCGAGCAGCCCGCCGAGCGATGCCGCCGCGATCTCTCCTCCGAGGCGTTCGGCCAGTCGGAGCGAGAGATCTGCCGCTTCGCATACGTAATCGCGCGCGCGCTCCACGGGCACCTCGGCAAACGAGACTGCGCTCTGCCCGGTCCCGACGACCTCGGAGTACGTGCGCGGCTTGTGCGAGAACGACTCCATCGCGAGCGACGTCAGGTCGTGCGCGCGTCGGCCGGGGTCGAGCACGTAGCTCGCGACCATGGTGTCGAACGCGTGCCCGCCCAGGGTCACCCCGGCACGCGCGAGGGCCAGCGCCGAGCGCTTCAGGTCGTGGCCCACCTTAGCGATCCCTGGGTCCCCGAGCAGCGCTCGCAGTCCCGCGGACTTCCCATGCGTCAGGGCGGGTAGGTTGCGCACCACGCCCGCCTCCTCGCCCTCGAAGGAGAGCTCGAACGGCTGCGCGTGTCCGAAGGGCAGATACCAGACGTCTCCGCCCGGAATCGCCAGACCTAGCCCGACGAGCTCCCCGCGCAGGGGATCCCGCGTCGATGTCTCGGCCCAGAGCGCCACCCGCCCGGCGGCACGCACGCGTTCCACGACCGCGCCGAGCGCGTCCGCATGGTCGACGAGCCGGTAGCGCGCCGCGTCGACAGCGATGACCGATGGCGGGGCCCGGTTCCCGGCGTCGGCCGCGATCGCGGGCGTCATCGCGGTCGTCGGGGCGGGACTCGCGGCATCCGGGGCACGCTTCGCGGTCGTCGTCGCGGATCCCGCGGCCTGCGCCGCCGCCGCGTACCGCTCGGCGAGCCCGCGGAACTCGAGCTCGATGAAGAGGTCCCGGAGCGCGGCGTGGTTCGGCTCGCCGACCTTCAGGGCATCGAGATCGAGATCGATGTCGAGATCCGTCATGATCGTCACGAGGCGCTTTGAGAGCCGAACGAGATCGGCGTTCTCCTGCAGTGACTTCGACGCGCGGGCAGGTTGGACCTCCGCCGCATGCGCCAGCAGTTCCTCCACAGACGGATACTGCACGAGCAGCTGCAGCGCGGTTTTCGGCCCGACGCCCTTCGCGCCGGGAATGTTGTCCGACGAGTCGCCGACGAGCGCCAGGTAGTCGGCCACCTGCGAGGGCGGGATGCCGAACTTCTCGGATGCGTTCTCCTCAGCGACCCACTCGGCGGCCACGCCGGTAGCGCCCCCACGGCCCGGGTTCATCAGATGGATGCCGGGGCCGACGAGCTGGTAGAAGTCCTTGTCGCCCGAGACGATGACCGCCTCCAGGCCGGCGTTGCGGGCCTTCACCGCCAGCGTGCCGATGACGTCGTCGGCCTCGTAGCCGTCGAGCTCCACCACCGGATCGTGGAATGCCTCGACGATGGCGCGGATCCTCCCGAGGCTCGCGCGCAGATCGTCGGGCATCTTCTCGCGCGTCGCCTTGTACTCGGGGTAGATCACGTCACGGAACGAGTCGCCTGCATCGAAGACCACGGCGAGGTAGTCCGGCTCGAACTTCTCCCGGATGTCGAGGAGGAAGCGCGTGAACCCGAAGGGCGCCGACGTGTTCTCGCCGGCGCTGTTGGTGAGTGGCTTACTTATGAACGCGAAGTACGATCGATAGATCAGAGCGTACGCGTCGACCAGAAAGATCCTGGGCACGCTCTTGGGAGGTATCTCCAAGCGCCGTCGGCTCGCCTACTCCGCGCCGTACAGCGCGCGGTAGAGGCCCAGGTTACGCCGCACGCTCTTCACGTAGCCGCGGGTCTCCTCGATGGGAATCCGCTCGGTGAATCGGTGAGGATCCGAGGCCTCCGGATAGCTCCGCCACCGCGTCGCCCGCGTGGGCCCCGCGTTGTAGGCCGAGAGCACCAGCCCGAGGTCCCCGTCGTAGCGCCTGGCCATGTCCCTGAAGAACGCGGCGCCCAAGTGCAGGTTCACTTCCGGCCGAGAGAGCGACTCGTCCGTGAACGGGCGAGGGCCGTGCGCCCGGGCCAGCTGCGCCCCCGTGGGCGGCATGACCTGCATGAGGCCGATCGCACCGGCACGGCTCACGATGTCCGCCTTGAACGCCGACTCCTGGCGGATGATCGCGGCCATCAGCATCGGATCCATGCCCCACTCGGCCGCCTCGCGCCGCACCAGTTCGCGGTACGGGAACGGATACGTCACCCGCAGAATCTGCCGGTCCCAACCCCCCGCCTGCTCGAGCAGCGCCCAACCCAGGTTGATGCCGTCGATCGTGCGCCCGCGCTCGATGAGCGCCTCTGCGAGCCGCAGCGTGGCGGGGCGAGACCCCCCGGCCCGCGTCCGGAGGCGCGCGATCTCGCTCTCCACTCCCCGCTCGAGCCCGGCTTCATGGAGGAGGTCCAGCCGTGCGAGGCCCTCGGTGAGCCAGAGCGGCTCGCTCGACCCTTCGCCTTCCGGGAAGTCGATCACATAAGGAACGTCGAGCAGCTCGGCGGATAGGTGCGCGTAGTACTCCACCGGCTGCTCGGTCATCGCCCGTACGAGGTGCTCGCGCGCCCGCGCCGAGTCTCCGAGCTGGAGGCTCACTCGGCCCGCCCAGTACGCGGCTTCCTGCCACCTGCGCCCCTCGGGGAACTCGGCCAAGTACGCCTCGAAGACGTCCGCTGCTTGCTGCTCGTTGCCCCGTCGCACGTGGATGTGGCCCGCCCGCATGCGAGCTTCGCCGCCGCGCGCGGTGGAACCGCCGTTCTCGATGACGAACGCGTAGCGCGCCAACGCGACGTCGAGTCGGCCGTTCACGTCGGCGTTGGCCCCCTCGCTCCACACGAGCTCGATCGCCTCCGGGCTCGTCGGGTGCTCCTCGAGAAGCCACCCGCGCAGCGTGGCGACCTGAGAGTCCAATCCCTGCCGGGAGCGCACGCCCCGCCAGACCTCGAGCGTCCGCGCCGCGATGCGGTCGTCCGTGGTCGAGTCCCGCAGCGCCCGGAACTCCTCGAGCGCCTGCTCCTGACGCGGCGTCACCGTCGCCATCAGCCGGGCTCGGTCGAGGCGGGCGGACTCGGGCAACGCGAGGCCGCCTGCTCGAGCCAGCGCCGCCGCGCGGTCGTACGCGCGCAGGGCGCGAGCCCCGTCGCCCGCGCGGTCCACCGCGCGCGCCAACTCGATCGTCACGCTCTGCTCGAAGCCCCCGAGGTCGATCAGGCCCGCCGCGGCCCGCGCCCGCACGGACTCGCCGCCTCCGCGGAATCCCTCCAGTAGGAGCGGCCTCGCCCCCGCGCTGTCGTAGTCGGCCAGCAGCAGACGTCCGAGCTCCATGGCCGCCTCGGCGCGGCGGCCGCCTTCACTCGTGACGAGCAACGCACGGAACGACATGGCGGCCCCCGCAGAGTCGCCCGCGGCGAGACGCGCATCGGCCTCCACCCGCCAGACCGCCGACCGAGCGCCCGGCTCGATCGTGTGGATGAGGAGCGCTCGCACTCCGGCGGTGTCCCCCTCCTCCGCTGCCGACACCAACAGTTCAGCGGCGACCCAGCTCCTGAGTGCGGGCGAGCCCAACAACCACCCGAGCGTGACGGTGGCCGTCTCGCGCTCTCCGCCTTGCCACAGCGCACGCGCCCGCCGAGCGAGCGCCGCCTCCGACGCGAGCGTTCCCGAGCCGACCCCGCTCGCGTAGCGGTCGTAGGCGGCTGCCGCGTGGCTCCACCGCTCCGCGTGCTCGAGGGCGCGCCCGAGGAGGTACAATGCCGAGTCCGCGCCGTTCGCGTCGAGCCAAGGGGCGTCCTCGAGCAACTCCAGAACCGCGGGCCAGTTCTCCCATCCCGCTTCCGCGCTCGCGAGGAGCAAGACCTCCTCGGGCGTCCCGTCCGCTGCACCCTCAGCCCTCAGAACACCCGCGGCGTGCCAGTACCGCCCAGCGGCGAGCTCGGCTCGCGCGGAGTCTGAGACCGCAGCCTCGGACGACCCCTGCCGTGCGGGCTCCACCGCGGCTGTCGTGCCGCCGAGCGCGAGCAGCGCGGCCAGAGCGAAGCGGAAACGGGGGTTCATGACTGCACTATACCCACCGGCCCCGCCAAAGGGCTACAGCGTCAGCCGCGGCCCATCTCGATCGAGTGGAGCGTGTCGACCATCTTCTGCGCCGACTCCTCCATCTCGATCACGAACGTGTCGATCTTCGAGATGAAGTAGTTGTGCATGACCGACACGGGAATCGCGATGAGCAGGCCGAACGCGGTCGTGAGCAGCGCGACCTTGATGCCGCCCGCAACGAGCGCGGCCTCCACCTCGCCCGCGGCCTCGATGGCCTGGAACGCCAGGATCATGCCGAACACCGTGCCGAGGAAGCCGAGTAGCGGAGCGACGTTGATCACCGTCGCGAGCACGATCAGGCCGCGCTCGAGCTTGCTCATCTCGATGAGGCCCTGGTTCTCGATCGCCTTCGCGACCCGCTCGGTACCTTCGTCGTGGCGCTCCAGGCCGGCGAAGAGGATGCGCGCGGCCGGCGCGTCGCTCTCGCGGGTCAGGTCGAGCGCCTCTTTGACGCGACGCTGCGCCAGGAACTCGTCGACCGTCTTCAAGATTTTCCTCGTCTTGGTCGCCTTCGAGTTCAACGAGTAGAACTTGGCGACGCAAACGACCAGACCGATGAGCCCGCAGAGTGCGAGCGGCCACCGCATCCACCCCGTGTCGATCCAGTTCCGCGAGATCTGCTCTCCGAACGAGAGCTCGGGAGCTTCCAACCCCGGGATCTGAAGTAGCAGCGCGTAGAGTTGCACCCCCACGGGTACCTCCGGCGAGACGCGTCCGGCGACGCGGTGAGCGAACTCGGGATCGGGCCGTTCTACGAAGCCCGACAAGGACGAGCGGGTCGCAGTATGCCCACCCCCCAAGGGGGTGTCAAGCCTGGGTTCCGGCGCTCTGTAGCGGATGGTGACAGGCCACGAGGGGGCCCGCGCGCGGGCCGTCGAGGGAGGGTCCCACGCCGCGACACGAGGCGTCCTTGGCGGGATGCGGACAGCGCGGGTGGAAGGGACAGCCCGACGGAGGATCGATCGGACTCGGTACGTCGCCCTCGAGCACGATGCGCTGGCGGGACTCCCGCCCGACGGGGTCGGGACGAGGCACCGCGGAGAGAAGCGCGCGCGTGTAGGGGTGTCGCGGCGCGTGGTAGATCTCGCGCGCGTCGGCCAGTTCGACGATGCGGCCGAGGTACATCACCGCAACGCGATCGCTCACGTGCTCCACCACCGCTAGGTCGTGCGCGATGAACAGGTAGGTGAGCCCGAGCTGCGCCTGGAGGTCCTGGAGGAGGTTGATCACCTGCGCCTGCACGGATACGTCGAGCGCGCTCACCGGCTCGTCGAGCACCAAGAAGTCGGGCTCCACGGAGAGCGCCCGGGCGATGCCGAGGCGCTGGCGCTGTCCGCCGCTGAACTCGTGCGGATAGCGGTCGATGTGGTCCGCCGAGAGGCCCACGCGCTCGAGCAGCTCGACCGCGCGATCCCGTCGGTTCGGGAGCCCGAGGCCGTGGACCGTGAGCGCCTCCTCGAGCATCGCGCCGACCGAGAGGCGCGGGTTCAGCGAACCCACCGGGTCCTGGAAGACGATCTGCGCGCGACGCCTGAGCGCCCGCAGTCCCATGCGATCGAGCGCGCGCACGTCCTGGCCGCCGTACCGTATCTCGCCGGCCGTCGGCTCGATGAGGCGGAGCAGCGTCCGGCCGGTCGTGGACTTTCCGCACCCTGACTCACCCACCAGTCCGAGCGTCTCGCCGCGCCACAGGTCGAAACTGACGCCGTCCACGGCGCGTACCTGCGCGCGGGCGCGCCCGAACGGGCCGCCCCGCACGGGGAAGTGCTTCACGAGGTTCCGCACCTCGAGGAGCGGCGGGCCGCTGCGGTCGATCCCCGCGCTACCCTCGGTCGCCGCCCGCGCGGGCTTAGTCATGGGCTCCGTCATGTCCGCGCCCTCCAGCAGCGCGCGGCGCGGCCGTGGGCGCCGAGCTCCACTAGGTCCTGCGGGGCCTCACAGCCGTCTCCCGCCAAGCCGCAGCGCGCGCGGAAGCGGCACCCATCGGGCCAGTGGAGCGGGCTCGGCACCGTCCCCGCGATCGAGACGAGCCTACCACCCGCACCGCCGACCGATGGCAGCGATCCGAGTAGGCCGCGCGTGTACGGGTGCGCCGGCCGCACGAAGATGTCCTCGACGGTCCCGGTCTCGACGACCTGGCCCGCGTACATGACCACGACGCGATCGCACACCTCCGCCACGACGCCGAGGTCGTGTGTGATGAGCAGCACGGCCATCCCGAGTGTCCGACGCAGCTCGGCGAGCAACTCGAGGATCTGCGCCTGGATGGTCACGTCGAGCGCGGTGGTCGGCTCGTCGGCGATGAGCAACTTAGGCGAGCAGGAGATCGCCATGGCGATCATCACGCGCTGGCGCATGCCCCCGGAGAGCTGGTGCGGGTACTCGTCCACGCGTCGCGCGGGCTCGGGGATGCCGACCTCGCCGAGTAGTCGGACGGCCTCCGCGCGCGCGGCCCGCCGGTCCATCCCCCGGTGGAGCCGGAGCGTCTCGGTGATCTGGTCCCCGACCGAGAAGACGGGGTTGAGCGAGCTCATCGGCTCCTGGAAGACCATCGAGATCTCGTTGCCCCGGAGCGCTCGCAGCTGCTTCTCGTCCGCGCCGACCAGCTCCTGACCGCGGAACCGCACCGAGCTCCCGTCCATGAGGCGCGCCGGAGGCTCGGGCAGGAGCCCCAGCAGGGCGAGCGATGTCACCGTCTTCCCACAGCCCGACTCGCCCACGATGCCGAGCGTCTCGCCCTCCCGCACCTCGAACGAGACGCCGTCGACCGCCTTCGCGATGCCCTGGTCGGTGAAGAACCAGGCGCGGAGGTCGCGCACCGAGAGAAGCGGCTCACTCATGTGCGCAGGCGCGGATCAAGCGCGTCGCGTAGGCCGTCGCCCACGAGGTTGAACGAGAGCACGGTGAACACGATCGCGAGGCCCGGGAACGTGGAGAGCCACCACGCGTTCAGCAGCACGTTCCGCCCGTCGGCGACCATCGTGCCCCACGACGGCGTGGGCGGCTGCACGCCGAGCCCGAGGAAGGAGAGCCCCGCCTCGAGCACGATCGTCTGGCCGATGCCGAGCGTCGCCGCGACGATGACCGGCGCGAGCGCATTCGGGATCAGGTGCCGCAGGATGATGCGGCGCTTCGAGTAGCCGAGTGCGATGGCGGCCTGCACGAACTCGCGCTCGCGGAGGGAGAGCACCTCGCCGCGTACGACTCGCGCGGTGTTCGGCCAGAGCGTGAGGCCCAGCACCGCAACAATGAGGAAGATCGACGGCTCGAAGAACGCGATGATCGTGATGAGCAGGACGAGCTGCGGGAAGGAGATCACGATGTCGACCACGCGCATGAGGACGCCGTCCACCCAGCCGCCCAGGAAGCCCGCGATGGCGCCGACGAGCGTGCCGATCGTCACGCTGATGCCGACCGACACGAACCCGATGAGCAGCGAGATACGCGCCCCATAGAGCAGCCGCGAGAGCACGTCGCGAGCGAACTGGTCCGTCCCGAGCGGGTGCGCCCCCGACAGGCCCACATAGCGCTCCGTGAGCAGCGCCCCCTGGAAGTTGGGATCGAGCGGCGCGAGGAGCGGCGTCAGCAGCGCGACCATATAGAGCGCGACGATCACCATCAGCCCGGCGACCGCGGTGCGGTTCCTCGAAAACGCGCGCAGGGCGAGGTCCCACTGACTCACGCCCACCTGTTTCGGCAGCGCACCTGGCGACGCGTCCCGCCAGGACCACGCCCACGCGACCGTGAGCCCGGTTAGGAGCGTGCCGACCGCCACCCGCTCGTCCCAAGCGCCGGCGAAGGCCGCGGTCACTCGGCCGAAGCGCGTGACGAGGATCCACAGGCAGCCGACCCATACCAGCAGCGCCGTGCCGCCCGAGCCCCAGCGCCCCGCCAGGAGCTGGGGCAGCCCCGGCAGCAGCCCGCCCAGGGCTCGCGGCCTAGGTGCCTCACTCATAGCGGATCCGGGGATCCACCCACGCGTAGAGCACGTCGGCGAGCAGGTTGGCGACCACGACCATCGTGGCGAAGAAGAAGCTTCCCGCCATCACCACCGGATAGTCGCGCGTAAGGATCGCTTCGTAGATCGTCCGCCCCATCCCCGGCCACGCGAAGATAGTCTCGATGAAGATCGTGCCGCTGAACAGCACGGGGATGAAGAGCCCGAGCAGCGTGATGATCGGGAGCAGCGCGTTGCGGAGCGCGTGCTTGAAGACGACCACGCGCTCCGAGAGCCCTTTCGCGCGCGCGGTGCGCACGTAGTCTTGCCGGATCACCTCCAGCATGCTGCCACGCATGTAACGCGCGATGCCCGCGGTAAGCACGCACGCGAGAGACGTCGTCGGGAGCACCAGATGCGCCAGCCGGTCACGCACCTTGGCTCCGAAGGAGAGGAACTCGTAGTCCGTGCTCATCATCCCTGACGCGGGGAACCAGATCGGCCACTCCCACACGTTCCGCGCGAACAGGCTGAACGTGAGGATCAGCATCAGCGCGAGCCAGAACGACGGCATCGAGTAGAAGAAGAGCAGCACGACGCTCAGCGCGGAGTCACGAAAGGAGTACTGCCGGATCGCCTGCAGCGTGCCGAGGACGATCCCGAATAGGAACGCCACCGTGAGCGCACACGCCGACAAGATCAGCGTGTTCGGCAGGAAATCCGCGAGCACGTCGAGCACGGGTCGCGAGTGCGAGAACGAGTACCCGAAATCGCCCGTGAGCATCGCGCCGAGCCACTTCACGTAGCGGATGTGCACGGGCTCGTCGAGCCCGAAGTTCACCCGCATCTGCTCGACGACTTCCTGGGTCATCCCCGGCGAGATGTAGTAGAGCGTCGGGTCACCCGGAGCGAGGTTGACCGCGAAGAAGACGATCGTCGCGATCCCGAGGATCAGCGGAATCGCCCCGAGCAGGCGACGGACGAGGTACTTGGTCACGACCGCCTCAGCCGTCCGTTATCGCGACGCGGGATCCAGGTGCCAGTCCTTGATGTTCACCCACTCGCCGCGGGCGTCCATGACGACGCCTTGCACGCGTCGGTTGACGCCATCCAGCCGGTCGGGGAAGTAGAAGAACGTGTAGGGCTGCTCCTCGACGAGCACCGCCTGGTACTCCTGCCAGAGCGTCTTGGCCTCTTCGCGGTCGACCGTGAGGCTGAGCACCTCGAGCAACCTGTCGAGCTCGGGATTCTGGGTGCCCGACCACGCATACGGCTGATCGATACGCGCGGAGTGGAAGAGGTCCATGTCGGTGAGCTTGAACTCCGTCACCCACCCCATCACCACGCCGTCGAAGTCACGCAGCTCAGGCGTGTTGATCTGCTGGAGGAGCGTCGCCCACTCGACGACCTGCGGGCGCGCCTCCACACCCACCTGCGCCAGCTGGGACTGCATGATCTCCGCGACGTCCTGCCGCTGCTGATTTCCCGTGTTGTACTTGATGGAGAACGACAGGCGCGTGCCATCCGCCGACTCGCGCACGCCGTCGCCGTCGCGATCTCGCCATCCCGCCTCGTCGAGCAACGCGCGCGCGGCGTCCGGATCGTACTCGAGCACGGGCACGGACTCCTGTTCGTACGCCCAGTGGAAGGGCGGGACACTCGACTGCGCGACCCTACCGTAGCCCAGGAGCGTGGCCTGCACGATCTCCTCTCGGTTGGTCGCCATCGTGATCGCGCGCCGTACCCGCGGGTCCGCCAGCTGCGGGCGGCGCGAGTTCCACCCCACGAAGATGTAGTTGCGGAAGGTGTAGGCCAGCAGCTGCAGGTTCGGCTCGTCGAGGATGTCCTGAGCCTGGTCCGGCCTCGGCGCGAGGTACACGTCGACGTTCTCGGTGAGCAGCTCGGTCAGCAGCGTGGTCTGCTCAGGGATGATGCGATAGACGTAGCGGTCCACGAAGGGACGCCCGCCGAGGGCCGCCGGAAACGCCGGATTGGCCTCGAAGACCCAGCGGTCCTGCGCGCGGTGCTCCACGAACACGAAGGGTCCGTTCCCGACCGGGCACTGCTCGCCGAAGGGGTGCTGCGCGAGCTCCTGGTGGTGCACGTCGCCGAGGAGATGCTCCGGCAGGATGCCGACCGTGCGGAACGGGTCGAGGAACTCCGCATGGGGCTCGAGCTGGATCCGGATCGTGAAGTCGTCGATGATCTCGACTCCCTCGGGGCCTTTCACGTAGTGATCCCAGAACGCGGCGTTCGGAAACGCGGTGAGCGGATCCGTCACCACCTCGTACGTGAACGCGACGTCGTGAGCGTCCGTGCGCTCGCCGTCGTGCCAATAGATGTCCTGTCGGATGTGGAACGTGATCGAGCGGCCGTCGGGCGAGAGCTCCCACGACTCGGCCAGGTAGGGCCGAGCGTTCACCTGATCGTCGTAGTTGATCAGCGACATCAGGTTGACGAACTGCTGGTGCTGCGTCGACGAGTAGTCCGTGGACACGGCGGAGTTCATGCCGTCCGCGATCTCGCCGATCGACCCCACGACGACCGTGCCGCCGTAGCGCGGATCGGACGGAGTCGGATTCTCGGCGCGGGCGCGCTCCATGAAGGCGGCGACGCGGGGCTGGACCTGCTGGCAGAACGGATCATTCGAGGCCGAAGGGCCCCCGTCGCCTCCGCAGGCGGCCGTGACCGCCACGATGCCCAGAGCGAGTGACTTCTTCATATGCCGTTTCATATGCCTTCCTCCTACCGTCGCCAAGTCCATGTGTCCCGCGCGTACGTCTCCGCTTCCAGCCGATCGGCGGCCTCGCGCTCCACGGCGTCGAGCTCGCCGCTGCCCCATCTCCCGCCCAGCTCGGTCCGGAGACTCTCTGCCACCGCCCCCGCCACTTCGTCAATGCTCACGTCGCCTACCAACTCCCGCAGCCCGATCGGTCCGTGCGACGGGACGCGGCTCTGGTCGACCCCGCCGAGCGGTCCCTGGTCCCCCTCGAGCAGGATCGAGCCGTGCTGGAGCAGCGCGCTTCCGATGCGGGCCTGCGCGCTCCCGACGAGCTTCCTACCTGCCGCTACGATCTCACCTGCGGCCGGCGCCTGGAAGCACGGCCCCGCGTCCGGCGCGAGCGAGCGAGTGCCGCTCGCCACATCGACCGGTGCGCCGAGCGAGCGAAGCGCCTGGGCCAGGGCGTGATTGATACGGAGATAGGCCGCGCGCACGCCGCCCCACCCGTCGATCGGCGCCACCACCGCGTAGGTCAGCTCGCGGTCGTGGAGCACCGCGCGGCCACCTGTGGGGCGCCGCACGACGTCGAAGCCCGAGCCGCGCATCGATTCGATCGCGTACGCGGCCGCCGGCTCATTCCTACCGAGCGAAAGCGTCGGCCGCTCCCATCCGTAGAGTCGCACCACACCCTCGTTGCCGTGGCCCGCGCCGATCGCGTCCGCCAGCGCATGGTCGAGCGCCATGTTGCGCGCGCCGGAGTGGACCTGGTACGAGAGGTGTCGCCAAACCAGCGGCGGAGCGGGCTTATGCGACGGTTCCGCGGGAAATGAATTTTCAGCTGAAAATTCCGCCGCCGCCGTCACCCTCTCGCGAAACGCCGGCGGGTTCTCGCCGAAGAACGGGTCGATCACGAGGTGCGTGCCATCGTCGGTCTCGATCGAGCACGTCGCGTGGCCGTGGAAGGTCACTTTCGCCATGGCCCCAACGTAGCATCGCCCCCCTTATGCCGCCCTTACGTCGGCGGAGGTTGCCGGGAGCGCGCAACGATCCGACCATGCACCGTAGGGCGCGTCGTTCAGGACCATCCACGGGGATTGGCGCGGACGCATGACCGAGCCCGGCACCGACCAGTTCAGGCTGCACGTGTTGGGGACGCCGGACCTTCGGTCGCCCGACGGCCGGAGGCTCTCGTCGGTCCTCTCCCAACCCAAGCGCCTCGGTCTACTCACCTACCTCGCGCTCTCGCCCGCCCCCGTGTCGCGCGCGTCGGTCTTGGCCCTGTTCTGGCCCGACAGCGACGAGGGGCGGGCCCGGAACGCCCTCAGCCAGGCCGTCTTCCACCTGCGGCGCTCCATCGCCGAGGATGTCGTGCAAGGGGCGGAGGGGGCTCGCCTTTGGGCACCGCCCGAGCACCTCTGGTGCGACGCACGGGAGCTGCTGACGCCCGACGAGCCCGCGGCCGAGCTGATCGAGGCAGCCGCACGCGGCTTCCTGGAGGGATGGAACGCCGATGAGTCCCGGCCGCTCCAAGAATGGCTCGACACACAGCGCCGGTTCGGGTCCTGGCAGAGACGGGGGGCCGCTAGGTCGGGGCCTCGGGGCCCCCTGACTCAGTCCTTCGCCCTGTAGCGGACGCCGTCCATTCCCTCGAAGTCGGCGTCCTGTGTCCAAAGCTCCGCCCCGTGCGCTCGGGCAGTCGCCAACAGGATGCTATCCGCCATGGCGAGCTGCGTCGCCACGCTCAGCTCGGCCGCCTCCAGCGCGAGCCCATCGTCGAGGGCCACGACGACGCCGGCGCGCATCGCGGCTACCACGCTCAGGGCATCCTCCCTTCCAATGTGTCTGAGCATGTGACGATACACTTCGAAGAGGCTGAGCGAGGGCACGAGCGGCGCCTCAGGGCTCTCGATGGGTTCGCGGAAGAAGTCGGCGTTGTCCCCTCCCGACAAGTACTCGATCCAGCCACTCGAGTCGACGACGTTCACAGCCGATCAGCCTCGCGCTCGAGGGGCGGGAGCGAGGGGTAGCGCCCTTTGAAGGTCTCGATCGGCTCGACCGGAACCAACTCCACGCGCGTCCCGATCGCGAATGCCTGGACCTTCTGCCCCGCTCGAATCCCCAGCTTGTCTCGGACATCCTTGGGAATGACAACCTGGAACTTGGGCGACACCGTCACCACGGTCACACTCCACCTCCTCGATCGATCGTATTGGCGTCATACGATGGGCGAGTGCGCGGGCCTTGGTCAAGAGTGCTACGCCTCGTACGCCTCCACCGGCGGGCACGCGCACACCAGGTTCCGGTCGCCGTACGCGTTGTCGATACGCCGCACCGCCGGCCAGAACTTGGACTCGCGCGTCCACGGCGCGGGATAGGCCGCCTTGACTCGCGAATAGGGATGCGTCCACTCGTCCGCCGTCACCATGGCGGCGGTGTGCGGCGCGTTCTTGAGCGGGTTGTCGGCGCGGTCGAGGATGCCGACCGCGACCTCGTCGATCTCGGCCCGGATCGAAGCGAGCGCGTCGCAGAAGCGGTCGAGCTCCGCCTTCGACTCCGACTCCGTGGGCTCGATCATGAGCGTGCCGGCCACTGGGAATGAGACCGTGGGTGCGTGGAAACCGTAGTCGATGAGTCGCTTGGCGACGTCTTCCTCGGTGATCCCCGTATCCTTCTTGAGCGCGCGCAGGTCGACGATGAACTCGTGCGCCACGAGCCCGTGCGGCCCGCGGTACAGGATCTCGTAGTGACGCTCGAGCCGCTTCGCCATGTAGTTGGCGTTGAGGATCGCGATCTCCGAGGCCCTCCGCACGCCGTGACTTCCCAGCATCGCGATGTACGCCCACGGTACCGCGAGGATGCTCGCGCTCCCCCACGCCGCTGCCGAAACCGGTCCGATCCCCTTCGCTCCACCGACCTTCTGCTGGGGGTGTCGCGGCAGGAACGGCGCGAGCTTCGCGTTGGCGCAGATGGGCCCCATGCCTGGCCCCCCGCCCCCGTGCGGGATCGCGAATGTCTTGTGCAGGTTGATGTGGCACACGTCCGCACCGTAGTCGCCGGGGCGTGCGAGGCCGACCTGCGCGTTGAGATTCGCGCCGTCGAGGTAGACGAGCCCGCCCCGCGCATGCACGAGGCGGCACGCCGCGGTGATGCCCTCCTCGAAGACGCCGTGCGTGGAGGGATACGTCACCATGAACGCCGCGAGCGCCCGCGAGTGCTCCTCCGCCTTGGAGGCGAGGTCACCGAGGTCGATCGTGCCGTCCGCGGTGCTCCTCACCACCACGACCTGCATGCCCGCCATCACCGCGCTCGCCGGGTTGGTGCCGTGCGCGGACGCCGGGATCAGGCAGACGTTGCGATGTCCCTGGTCGCGGCTCTGGTGGTACGCGCGGATGACGAGCAGGCCGGCGTACTCGCCCTGGGCGCCCGAGTTCGGCTGGAGCGACGTCGCGGCGAAGCCGGTGATCTCGGCCAGCCACTCCTCCAGGTCCTTGAAAATGACCCGGTAGCCCGCCGCCTGGTCGATCGGCGCGAACGGGTGCAGCCGGCCCATCTCGGGCCACGTCACCGCGGCCATCTCGCTCGTCGCGTTCAGCTTCATCGTGCACGAGCCGAGCGCGATCATGCTCGTGTTGAGGGACAGGTCCTTCGCCTCGAGGCGGTGCAGGTACCGGAGCATCTCCGTCTCGGAGTGATACCGGTGGAAGACCGGGTGCTCCAGGTACGGCGTGCGACGCCCCGCCCAGTCCGGCAGCATCGGCGCGCCCCCGCGCTCGCTGAACGAGCGGGCGCTGAAGTCCGGCGCCACCCCCTCGTTGAACACGGCGAAGAGGTCGTCCACGTCCTCGGGCTTAGTCACCTCGTCGAGCGCGATGCCCACGGTCCCGTCTCCGAAGTCGCGGACGTTGATCCCGAGCGCCAGCGCCCGTGCCAGGACCTCTCCCGTGTCGTCGTCGGGCCGCACGCGCAGGGTGTCGAAGAACACGGCGGTCAGCAGCTCATGCCCGAGCAGGCCGAGACCGGCGGCGAGCGTGCCCGTGAGCTCGCGCACCCGCTCGGCGATCCTGCGGAGCCCCTCCGGACCGTGATAGACCGCGTACACGCCCGCCATGATCGCGAGCAGCACCTGCGCCGTGCAGATGTTCGACGTGGCCTTTTCGCGGCGGATGTGCTGCTCCCGCGTCTGGAGCGCCATGCGGAGAGCGGGGTTGCCGTCGGCGTCCACCGACACACCGATGATCCTACCTGGAAGCTTGCGCTTGAACGCCTCGGAGGTGGCCATGAACGCGGCATGCGGGCCGCCGAAGCCCATCGGCACACCGAAGCGCTGCGAGTTGCCGATCGCGACGTCGGCGCCCCAGACGCCGGGCGGCGCGAGGAGCGTAAGTGCGAGCAGATCCGTGGCGGCGATGACCGTGGCGCCGAAGACCTTGGCCCGCTGAGCGAAGTCCCGGTAGTTGAGCACGCGACCGTCGGTGGCCGGATACTGCACGAGCACGCCGAACACAGCGAAGGTCAGGTCGAAGGTCTCGTGGTCGCCGACCACGACCTCGACGCCGAGCGGCTCGGCGCGCGTGCGTACGACCTCGATCGTCTGCGGGTGGCACAGCTCCGAGACGAAGAATGTCGTCGCGCCTTCCCTCGCCTCGCCCAGCGCCAGGTGCATCGCCTCGGCCGCCGCGGTCCCCTCGTCGAGCAGTGAGGCGTTGGCGATCGCGAGGCCCGTCAGGTCGATCACCATCGTCTGGTAGTTGAGCAGCGCCTCCAGGCGGCCCTGCGCGATCTCGGCCTGGTAGGGCGTATACTGCGTGTACCAGCCCGGGTTCTCCATGATGTTCCGGAGGATCACCCCGGGAACGTGCGTGTCCGCGTAGCCCATGCCGAGGAACGAGCGGAAGACCCGGTTCTTTGCCGCCAGCGCGCGCAGCCGCGCGAGCAGCGCCGCCTCGGTGAGCGGGTCGGGCAGATCCAGGTCGCCTCGGAACCGGATCGACTTCGGCACCAGCTCGTCGACGAGCGCGTCCAGCGAGGGATAGCCGACTGTGGCGAGCATCGCCGCGACATCGGCCTCGTCGGGGCCGATGTGGCGTGCTGCGAAGTCCGGGTGGGCGTCGATGCGGCTCACAGGTGCACCGCGCAACGCTGGGTACAGGAGGGCTCGGTCAGCCGATATGCTCCGCGTAGCCCTCGGAGCCCAACAGGCTCTTCAGCTCCGACGGGTTGGTGATCTTCAGGCGTATCATCCAGCCCGCACCGTACGGGTCCGAGTTCACCAGCGAAGGATCGTCGTCCAGGTCGACGTTGACATCCACGACGACGCCCTGCGCCGGACAGTAGAGATCGCTCACCGCCTTCACGGCCTCGATCGTACCGAAGACCTGCAACTTGTCCAGAGACACGCCCGTGTCCGGAAGCTCGACGAAGACCACGTCGCCCAGCTCGCCCTGGGCGTAGTCCGTGATCCCGACCACGTACACGCCCTCCTCCTCGGTGGGCCTCAGGTACTCGTGCTCCTCGGTGTAGTAGAGCTCTTTCGGAATCTTGGACATCCCGTTCTCCAACAGAGCGAATCGGCGCCTTCGGGGGGTCGCGGGCACTCAGCATGATGGGGAGGCGAGCCGGGGTCAACCCGGCTGCGGATGCTACAGCGTGTCGACGATGCCCGCGTCGATGATTCGGCGGTCCTGCGTGAGCAGCGTCGCTCCGATTACCCTCGCGGACGCAACGATGATCCGGTCGGCGGGGTCGCGATGAAAGGACGCCGGCAGGGCTGCCACCTCGGCGGCAACAGCCGGGGAAATGGACGCGCGACGCACCAGAGGCGGTGCGACCGCCGCCTCCAGCCAGTCGCGCAGCGGTAGGCGCAGGCGTAGGCGTCCGAGGCTCACCAGAGCCGCGATCTCCCAGAGGCTGACCTCGGAGACCCAGAGGGGCTCGGCTTCGCTCGCGGCCATGACGACCTGCCGCTGCGCGTCCGTCAGGGCGTCACAGCCCCCGAGCCAATGCACGAGCACGTGCGTGTCGAGGAAGGCCTTCACGGCTCGTCCGCCATCGCCTCCCACGCGTTCGCCGGTAGCACCGGCTCGATGATGTCGCCGAGAACCTCGACGGTGCCCCGAAGGGACTGCTGCAGATAGCGCGAGTCGCTTGGCGGCGGGGGGACCAGCTGAGCCACCGGCTTCCCGTGCTTCAGGATCGTCACAACCTCTCCGGTCTCCTTCACGTCATCGAGGATCGCCAGGCACTTGGCCTTGAACTCCGACGCATTGATCGTCTTCATATGACCAGTCTATATGACCAGTCATATATGTGTCAATACATTCGCTAACCCAACAATGTCGCCCTGGCCGGGGTCTCGCCATGCGTCGATCGGCCTACTTCGCCTCCCTCCCGCTCACCCCTCCGCGGTAGCTTCCTCCCATGTCGATCCTCACCGCGGCCCCCGCCGCACTCACGAGCCTCAGCGAACAGGAAGTCCTCTTCCAGGAGACCGTGCGCGAGTTCGCGACCAGCGAGGTCGCTCCCAAGGTCATGGCGATGGACCGGGCGCAGGCGATGGACCCCGCCATCGTCCGCCGGCTCTTCGAGCTCGGGCTCATGGGCATCGAGGTGCCCGATGCGCTTGGAGGTACGGGCGCGGACTTCTTCACCTCGGTGCTCGTGGTCGAAGAGCTCTCGCGGATCGACCCATCGGTAGGCGTGCTGGTGGACGTGCAGAACACGCTCGTCATCAACGCGCTCCTGCGGTGGGGCACCGACGCGCAGCGTGCGCGCCATCTATCCCGACTCGCGACCGACACCGTCGGCGCCTATGCGCTCTCGGAGGTCGGCAGCGGCTCGGACGCCTTCGCGCTCCAGTGCAGGGCCCGGAGGGACGACGACGGCTGGGTGCTCGAGGGTCGCAAGATGTGGATCACCAACGGCGCCGAGGCCGGGCTGTTCATCGTGTTCGCGACCGTGGATGCGGACGCGGGATACAAGGGGATCACCGCGTTCTTGGTCGACCGCGACTCGGACGGCTTCACCGTCGGCAAGAAGGAGGACAAGCTCGGCATCCGCGCCTCCTCGACCTGCGAGCTCGTGTTCGACGGCGTGAGGGCTGGCACGGAAGACGTGCTCGGCGAGGTGGGCCAGGGCCTACAAGGTCGCCATCGAGACGCTCAACGAGGGGCGCATTGGCATCGGCGCGCAGATGCTCGGGCTCGCGCAGGGCGCGCTCGACCACACCCTGCGCTACGTGCAGCAGCGCGAGCAGTTCGGCCGCACCATCAGTTCATTCCAGGGCGTGCAGTTCCAGATCGCCGAAATGGCCACGGAAATCGAGGCCGCCCGCCTGCTCGTCTACAACGCGGCGCGGCTCAAAGTTGCCGGCGAACCCTTCGTCGTAAAAGCGGCCATGGCCAAGCTCTTCGCCTCGGAAATGGCCCAAAGGGTGGCGTCCGCGTGTATAGATCTGCATGGTGGATACGGATTCACCACGGAATACCCGATCGAGAAGCTGTATCGGGACGCCAAGATCGGCACGATCTACGAGGGTACGTCCAACATGCAGAAGCAAACCATCGCCAAGGTGCTGATGAGATGAGTGCCATGACCCCTTCGCTCGCGCTGATCGCGTTCGGCATCTGGGAGATGCTGCTCCTGTTCGGCGTCATCATGCTCCTCTTCGGCGCGAAGAAGATCCCAGAGCTCGCGCGCGGGCTCGGAGCGGGCGTCCGGAACTTCAAGGGTGAGCTGAACCCACCCCGCGATTCCGAGACCGACGAGAAGAAGTGACCGGCCCGGAGGCTGCGTCGCCCTCGGAGGGTGACGTCGCAGAGGTGCCGCCGCCGGCGGGCGGTGACGTCGCCGACGCACCGGCGGCGCTGCCCGAGTCCCTGGGGCGCATCGTCGTCGTGCTCGACCATCCGAAGGACCTCGTCAACATCGCCGGCGTGGTTCGCGTGATGATGAACTTCGGCCTCTCCAGGCTCCGCCTCGTCCGGCCCGACGAGTTCGACATCTGGCGCATCGGGGGGATCGCGCACCGCAGTCAGGAGATCACCGGCGCGGCCACGCTGCACGATACACTCGACGAGGCCGTCGCGGACGCGAGCTTCATCGTGGGCACCAGCGCGCGAGCCCGTACCGCCGGCCGCCCGTACGCGCGCCCTCGCGACGTCGCGGCGCACATCGCGCGGCGCGCCGAAGCCGAAGAGGAGATCGTCGCGATCATACTCGGGCGCGAGGACCGCGGTCTCACCAACGAGGCGCTCGACCGCTGCCACGCGGTCACCATCATCCCCACGGACGCCGTGTACAAGAGCCTCAACCTGGCCCAGGCATGTCTCGTGCTGGCCTACGAGGTCTTCCTGGCGGTCGGGGCGGGCGACCGGCCCCTACCCAAGGGGCGCCGCGCCACGCGCGCACCCACCCAGGAGGAGCTCGAGGAGGTGTTCGCGGCGCTCGAGTCCGGGCTCACCAAGATCGACTTCTTCAAGGCGCGCCATCCCGACTCCGTCATGCGCACGCTGCGGACGATCCTAGCGCGGGCGGAGCCCGATCTGCGCGAGGCGAAGTTGATCGGCGCTATCGGGCACGAGATCCGGAATCGGATCGAGCGGCTCGAGGGCTAGCTCTGGAATACGTCCTCGAGGACGACCTCGAACGTCCGTTCGCCGGCGCCCCACGTGACGGCGCCCCGCGGACGCTCGGGTTCCACGAGGCCCGGCCTCCACACATCGATGGCGTTCTCGTCGGCATCCACGATCCACAACTCGGGTACGCCGCCAGAGAGGTACCGCTTCCGTTTGAGTGACCGGTCGTAGTCGCGATTCGACGGGGACAAAATCTCCACGACTAAGTCGGGGGGACCCAAGACGCCGCGTCGCGGATCGACGATTCCGAGTCGGTCTGCGCGCACGAAGATGATGTCGGGCTCCATAGCGGTGTCGTCGTGCAGGCGGACCGTGATCGGCCCGGTATAGATTGTACCGAGCCCATGCTGCACAGCCAGCGTCGACAGGATGCGGGTGAGGTTCACCACGACCTCCTGGTGCCGCGGCCGCGGCGTCGGGCTCACGAACAACTCCCCGTCGACGATCCAGCTTGGCCTGCCGGGGCGCTGGAATGTCGGAGCGGGACGCCCCATGTTGAGGCCCTCATGACTCCAGCCGACACCGACCAGGCTCGCCCCGGGGACGCGGAGCGGTACCGCATGCTCCTGCACATCGGGCACAAGCTCGCGGCCACGCTCAGCGAGGATGACCTCTACGAGGAGATCTATCGCGAGACGGCTCGGGCGCTCGAGGCATCGGGGTTCTACATCGCGCTGCACGACCAGAGCCGGGACCTCGCGCGTGTGGTGTTCTACGCAGACCGCGGTGAGGTGAACAGAGTCGACGTGGCGTACCGAGGGTCCGACTCACGCGTGATCCGGAGCCGGAAGGCGTACCTCGACAACGACGACCTACGGGACGGCTCGCTGATGGTGCTCGGCGACGACGCCGACGTCGCCGTGGCGGCGATCACCGCGCCTATGATCCACCATGGGCGCGTGCTCGGCGCGATCAGCGCGCAGAGCTACGAGCCCGGCGTCTACACCGAGGACGACCTCGACCTCCTGCAGGGGATCGCGGACATCGCCGCCGTGGCGGTGGCGAACGCGCTCCAGTTCACCGAGCTCGAGCGGCGGCGGCGCGAAGCCGAGAAGATGGAGGAGATCGGTCGCGCGCTGACGAGCGAGCTCGATCCGGAGATGGTGCTCGGCAAGGTCGTGGAGGCAGCGCTCGAGCTGCTCGATGTCGACGGCGCCTCCGTGTGGCTCACCGTCGGCAAGGACGGGTTCGTCTGCCGCGTGGCCGAGTCCGGCGGAGACATCCGCCTGCCCAAGGGGCTCGAGTGGGACATCAAGGGTGACATCGCGCGCACCCTCCTGGACGAGAGGCACCCCGTGGTGCTCGACAACGTCGCCTCGAGCGACGTCGTGCCCGACCACATACGGGAGCACTTGGCGACCGGATCTGCCGTGGGCGTCCCGATCGAGGCCGATGGGCGCGTGACGGGCATGCTCACTGCCGGCAGCAGGCAGCCGCGCCGCTTCGACGCCCTCGATACCGCGGTCCTCCAGCGCCTGGCTCGGCAGGGGTCCGTCGCGCTCCAGAACGCGCGGCTGCACGCCAGCCTGCACTCGCTCTCCATCACCGACCCGCTCACGCGCCTACCCAACCGGCGGCGTCTCCAGATCCACCTGGATCACGAGGTCGCCGCCGCGCGTCGCGGCCGAGCGCTGGCGATCGCGGTGTTCGACATCGATAACTTCAAGCACTACAACGACACGTTCGGCCACGTCCAAGGCGACGACATCCTAAAGGCGTTCGCAGACGTTCTCTGTCATGAGAACCGCGCGATGAACCTCGTGGCCCGCTTCGGCGGTGACGAGTTCGTCTCCGTGCTCACCGACACGAACGCCGAAGGAGTGCGCGCGTACGTGGAGCGCGTGCGAGCCCGAGCCGTCGCCAACGATGTCCTGGTGAAGTTCGGGATCCACGTGAGCGCCGGAATCGCCGAGTTCGACCCCGACAAGAGGGCCACCGTGAACGACCTGCTCCGCGCCGCGGACGGCGACATGTACCGAGACAAGGCCGAACGCCCCGCCGTCGGCCGGAGGGCGAAGAGCCATTAGCACCAGGAAGAAGTCGACCGCGAAGACTAAGGCTGTGAAGAAGAAGACGGCCAAGAAGAAAGCCGTACCGCGGAAGCAAACGCCGCGCAGCGAGACGAGCGAGCTGCTTGCGTTCGCCATCGATCTCGCCTACGAGGCGGGCGCGCTCACCCTGCGCTACTACGGCGGCCTCGTCGACGCGGACGACAAGAGCGACGGGAGCCCGGTGACCATAGCGGACCGCAAGGCAGAGCAGCTGATCCGCAAGCGCGTCGGCAAGCGGTACCCCGAGCACGCCGTGTTGGGTGAGGAGTACGGCGAGTCGAACGCGGGCGCGCGCGTGCGCTGGATCCTCGACCCCATCGACGGAACGCGCTCGTTCATGCACGGGGTGCCGCTCTACGGTGTGCTCATCGGCATCGAGGCGGAAGGCGAGCCGATCGTCGGCGTGACGTACTTCCCGCCGCTCGATGAGATGGTGGCAGCCGGAAGGGGCCTCGGCTGCAAGTGGAACGGGAAGCCATGCCGCGTGTCGAGCGTGTCGCGGATGCAGGACGCCGTCGTGTGTACGACCGACGTCGAGCGGCTCCTCAAGCGACCCGAAGGGCTGGGCTGGAGGCGCCTACAGCAGCGCTCGGCGTTCTCGCGGACGTGGGGCGACTGCTACGGACATGCGCTGGTGGCGACCGGACGCATCGAGGTCCAGGTCGACCCCGTCATGAAGCCGTGGGATGCGGGTCCCTTCCTCACCATCACCACCGAGGCGGGCGGCAAGTTCACCACGCTGGACGGCAAGGCGACGATCCACGGCGGCTCGGGCATCAGCACGAATGGGCTGCTGCACGGCGAGGTGCTGCGGGAGCTGGCTTCGGGGGGCCGAGGGGGGAGTCCTCAGGCGTCGCCAGGTTGAGGTTGGCGCGGCGCTGAGGCTCTTGCTCAGACGCCAGCGCGACCCCTCTCGTACGCGATCACGTCGTCTATGATCTTCGTGAGCGGTGTGTCCGGAGCGTAACCGATGAGCGCTCGCAGCTTCGACACGTCGGGCACTCGCCGTGCCATGTCCTGGAAGCCGACGGCGTACGCCTCGTCGTAGGGGACGAGGCGGATCGGCGAATCGCTGCCGGCTGCGGCCTTCACCCGCTCCGCGAGCGCCATCATCGTCACCTCTTCGGGGTTGCCGACGTTGAACACCTCGCCGACGGCGGCGGGGGCGTCCAACAGTGCGATCACGGAGCGCACCACGTCGCGCACGTGGGCAAAGCAGCGCGATTGGCGCCCGTCTCCGTGCACGGTCAGCGGGTCGCCTGCGAGTGCCTGTCGCACGAACGTCGGCACGACCATGCCGTATCTTCCGGTCTGACGCGGCCCCACGGTGTTGAAGAACCGAGCGATGACGACCGGGAGCCCCTTCTCGCTGCCGTACGCGAACGCGAGCCACTCGTCCAAGGCCTTCGAGCAGGCGTACGCCCAGCGCGATCGGTTGGTCGGACCCAGGCTGACATCGTCGTCCTCCGCGAACGGCACCTTGGCGCTCTTGCCGTAGACCTCCGACGTCGAGGCGAGTAGCACCTTCTTGCGCTTGCGCGCCGCGGCGGAGAGTACGATCTCCGTGGCCCCGATGTTCGTCTCGATCGTGTGAACCGGGCGCTCGACGATGAGGCGCACGCCCACCGCAGCGGCCAGGTGCACGGTGACATCGGTCTGATCCACCAACCCGCCCACCACGGACGCGTCCAGGCAGTTCCCGATCCGGAGCGTGAAGCGGGGTCGGCCAAGCAGATGCTGCACGTTCTCGATCACGCCGGTGGACAGATCGTCGAGTACCACGACGTCGTCCCCACGCTCGAGCAGCGCCTCGGCCAGGTGGGACCCGATGAAGCCCGCCCCACCGGTGATCAGGATCTTCAGCGCGTTGCCTTCCGGCCTGGCATGGATCGGGACGTCAGTTCGTCAACTGGAAGATCAGGAAGCTGAGCGAGCCCACGATGCCGGTAACTAGCCCGATCATCGCCAAGGCCCCTCCCGTCCGGCGACAGGTCGTATCCGTTGGGCCCGACGAAGACCGGCTCCTGTCCCTCGAGGAACGGCACGGCGAAGCGCTCGACGCGGCGCAAAGGCTCCGGGGAGCCGAGCGTGGAGCCGACCACGAGAGCTGCCATCGACGCCGCGGCCGCGGCCCACCCCGCGACGGCCACCCGGCGCATGCGGACGGACGCGCTCCCGACCCCGCCCGCGTCGGCTCCGTGACGGTAGTTCGGATCCGCGAGCGCTTTGGCGAACGCTTGCGCACCCGTGAACCGGTCCGCCGGGATCTTCTCGAGCGCCTTCCGGATCGCCGCATCCACGTTCGACGGGATCGACTTCCGCACTGCCGTCGCCGACACGGGCACGCCCTGGATGATCCTCCCCAGCACCGCCTGCGCCGTGCTGCCCGGATACGGCGGCTCGCCGGTCAGCATCTCGTAGAGCACGCACGCGAGCGCGTAGGTGTCGCTCGCCGGGCCCACGACCTGGTCGCCCGTCGCCTGCTCCGGACTCATGTAGTATGGGGTGCCGACGCTGAGGCCGGTCGCCGTCAGCCGAGCGCTCCCCGCGCCACCGACCGCGAGGGCGATGCCGAAGTCGCCGACCACCGGCTGCCCGTCCTGGAGCAGGATATTGCCGGGCTTGATGTCCCGGTGGATGACTCCTCGTTCATGCGCGTGCTGGAGCGCGCTCGCCACCGACGTCGCGATGCCCAGGGCCTCGTCCACCGGGAGCTGCTTCTCGCGCTTGATCCGATCCGCGAGCGTCTCACCCTGGACGTAGGGCATCACGTAGAAGAGGAAGCGGTCCGCCTCGCCCGAGTCGAAGAGCGGCAGGATGTGCGGGTGCTGGAGGTTCGCCGTCGTCTTGATTTCGGCCAGGAAGCGCTCCGCGCCGACGACGGCCGCGAGCTCCGGCTTGAGCACCTTGAGCGCGACCTTGCGCTCGTGCTTCAAGTCGTCGGCAAGGTACACCGTGGCCATGCCGCCCTGGCCGAGCTCGCGCTCGATCGTGTAGCGGCCCTCGAGGGCGGCGTTCAGGCGGCTGATCGGGTCGGACATGGCGGCCAAGATAGCGCGGCCCAAGGAATCGCAGCGAGGGTCGTGTCTGGGCGGCCCCGGCGATTGCCGCCGATCCCGGGCCGAGTGACGTTTGCCCATGGACTACGAGGCCTTCTTTGCCTCGGCGATCGAGCGGCTCAGGTCGGAGGGCAACTACCGGACCTTCGCGGACCTCGATCGCCGCGTGGGCGACTTCCCGCGCGCGACCCACAAGACCGCGACCGGCACGGCCGACGTCACCATCTGGTGCTCGAACGACTACCTCGGCATGGGCCAGCACGAGGTCGTTCGCGCCGCCATGAAGGAGGCCATCGATGCCTCCGGATCCGGCACGGGTGGCACGCGGAGCATCTCGGGCACGAGCCCTCATCACGTCGTGCTCGAGCGCGAGCTGGCGGCTCTGCACGGGACGGAGTCGGCGCTGCTCTTCACGTCGGGCTACGTCGCCAACGAGGCGGTGCTCTCGACACTCGGAAGATTGCTGCCCGGCTGCGTCTTCGTGTCCGACGCACTCAATCATGCCTCGATGATCGCGGGCATGCGGAACAGCCGCGCCGAGAAGCACATCTTCGCGCACAACGACCCCGAGGACCTCGACCGCGTACTCGGCCAGCTCGAGCCTGGCCGTCCCAAGGTCGTCGTCTTCGAGTCAGTGTATTCGATGGAGGGCGACATCGCTCCCGTGGCCGAGATCGCGGAAGTGGCCGAGCGACACGGCACCATGACCTACCTGGACGAGGTTCACGCGGTAGGCATGTACGGTGCGCGCGGGGCTGGCATCGCGGAGCGGGACGGCGTGCAGGATCGCATCGCCTTCATCCAAGGCACGCTCGCCAAAGCGTTCGGAGTGTTCGGCGGATATGTCGCCGGCTGGGCACGCGCGATGGACTTCATCCGAAGCTTCGCGCCCGGGTTCATCTTCACGACGGCGCTTCCTCCGGCGATCGCGGTGGGCGCGCTCGCAAGCATGAGGCTGCTCGCCGCGGACCCGTCGATCCGCGAGCGGCTCCACGAGCGCGTGGCGGCCCTCAAGCGCGCCCTCGAAGGGACAGGGCTACCCGTGATGCCGACCGCGTCGCACATCGTGCCGCTGCATGTGGGCCATCCTGTGCGTTGCCGGGCGATCTCAGAGGAGCTACTGAGTCGGCACCGCATCTACGTCCAGCCGATCGTCCATCCCACGGTGCCGAAGGGCACCGAGCGGTTGCGCCTCACGCCGACGCCTCTCCATACCGACGAGGACATTCGCAGGCTGGTCGACGCGCTGCGCGACGTGTGGGCGCGGGTGGGCACCAAGTCCTAGGGCTCGCCGGGAAGGTGCGGGTACCGAGTACGTCGTGATACGTATATGGGCTTCGAGTGACGATGCCTGTAGCCTCTGCAACGCGGACTTCCTGCAACCGGAGAGAGAGACATGGCGCCCACCTGAATCGCGGCCTGTGGCCTGGCGGCACTGCTCGTAGCATGCGGCGACAGTCCCACGGAGGCCGCGGCGCCGTGCGCAGACACCACGACCTCGGTGGTCGTCAGCGTCAGTGCCGGACTTCAACCGACGTTCACCTGGGAGCCGGCCTGCAAGATGGCCCTGTTGCTCGTCGAAGAGGGCTCGGGCGACCAATGGGGCGTGACCACTGACGATGCGACCTGGGGCAACCCCGTGCAGGCGAATCTTATTGCTTCGCCTGTCTCCTACGGGGTGGTCCCCGCCTCGACGTCGCAGCTTCAGGCTCCCGTGACCCTGGCTTCCGGGACGACCTACGAGCTCATCCTGTGGAGGATTCTTCCGACGGGGAACGCCGCCCCGTGCCTTGGCCGCTTTGGGGACGTTTGCGTCATGGCGAGCCACGAGTTCATCCGGTAGCGCCTAGCTACGGCGCGTAACGCAGGATCCGCGGGCAGGGTCGCGCAGGCGGCTCTGCCCTCCTATCATGACGATGGCAACTCGGAAGGGAGGTCGCCATGAGCCGTCGCGCCGCCGTCACTCGTCCACTCCTCGCCGCCGCCGCCGTCCTGGCCGTGGCGAGCGCCCCGCCGGCGGTGTCGACCTTGGCCGCGCAGGCCCCCTCCTCAGCGCGAGCCTGGCAGGTGCCGCGAACGCCCGACGGACATCCCGATCTTCAGGGAAATTGGACCAACGCGACGCTCACGCCGCTCCAGCGCGCCGAGGGCCGCGGGCCCGTGTTCACTCCGGAGGAACTGGCCGAACTCGAGCGCATCGACGAGGAGTGCCCACCGAACCCCGGGACGGTGACGTGCGGGAGAGCTCAGCCGGCCGGCCCGACGAATGAGGCCCGCCTCACTGGAAACGAGTACAACGAGATCTACTGGGACCGAGGCTCGCGCGTGGCGGTCGTGAACGGGGAGGCGCGCACTTCGCTGATCACGCGCCCGGCGAACGGCCGAATTCCGGCGCTGACCGCGTCGGCGCAGCAGCGCGCAGCGGAGGCGCAGGCGCTTCGCGGGAGGTTCGGACAGTACGACCACCCCGAGCTGCGGCCCCTCGCCGAGCGCTGCTTCGTGTTCGGCAGGGGTGTCGCCCCGCCCATGACACCCAACGGCGCCTACAACAACAACTACACCATCGTGCAGACTGGCGATTACGTGCTCGTGATGTCGGAGATGGTGCACGACGTCCGGATCATTCGTCTCGGCGAGCCGGAACCCCTGCCCGATCACATGCGGCCGTGGTTCGGCGACTCGTGGGGGCGCTGGGAGAGAGACGTGCTCGTGGTCGAGACGACCAACTTGAATCCGTTGCACGCGCTCCAGGGGGGCGTCGCGCCGACGGACAACACCAAGGTCACCGAGCGCTTCCGGCGCGTGGACGAGGACACCATCGTCTACGAGTTCACGGTCGAGGATCCCACGAGTTACGCCGAGCCGTGGGGCGGCGAGGTCCCGTTCGAGAAGTTCGACCAGCTCCTGTACGAGTACGCGTGCCACGAGGGCAACTACTCGCTGTCGGCGGTCCTGAGCGGCGCGCGTTACGAGGAGAGCCAGGCGGCTGTCGGGCGGGAGTAGACGCGGTCGCGAGTCCACGATGGTGACGGCCTGATGGAACGACGCCAGCGGGCGCTCTTGATCGCCTGGGCCGTGATCCTGCTCGTGTTGCTGCCGTTGGTGTCGTACCTGCTTGCGGTGATGCTACGGCCCTAGACGCGCGTCAGCAGGATCCGCCACTCCGACCCGCCCACTTCCTCGACCTCAGTCGTGAACCCGAGTCGCGCGGCCTGAGTCGGGATCGTGTCGAGGGCGGGTGCGTGGTCCGTGACCACCTCGAGCACCTTCTCGCCTTCCGGGAGCTTCTTCAGCGCGCTTACCGTCCGCATCATCGGATACGGACAGATCTCGCCTCTGACGTCGAGCGTCTGTGCCATCGTCGATCTGTCCTGTTGAAGTGTCTATGCGATCCTGCTGATCGCCTGGGTGCCGATCCAGGCACCCAGCGCCAGGAAGATCGCGAAGACCCAGCCATTCACGGCCAGGGAGGGGATGCTCGAGAAGAACGCCCCGATCGTACACCCCATGGCGATGCCCGCTCCGTAACCCATCAGGACCCCGCCGCCGAAAGACTGCGCGTACCGCACGGGTTGCTTGGGGACGCGGAGCTTGAACTCCCCGGCGCCGAGCGCCCCCGCGAAGGAGCCGAGCCACATGGCGATGACCAGGAACGTCATGTGGTTGAAGATGGTGCCGTCCGAGGGGACGAACACGCAGCCGGGCAGCTGATCCGCTCCAGTGAGCGGACCGGGCGCGGCACCGAACACTCCGGCCAGTCCGATCGACCAACGGGACACCTCGCCCGTGAAGCCCCACGGCTCCTGCGCGGTGAACAGCATCACGTTGAGCCCGCCCAGCACCGCCCCCGCGGTGAGCACCGGCCAACCGCGGACGAACACGGTCCGTCCCAGTGCCCTGAGGTCGTCGGCCACGCCCGTGGAGGTGGCGCTCTTCACCGGAGGCGTCGGCAGCACCATACCCGCGCGATGCTCGACTCTGAGCACCCAGATGTACGCAGCTGCGAGGGCGAGCAGCGTGACGACCAGCGCCCCCGGGTGCCCGAGGGTGTGCGGTAGCCAGAGGCGCGGCCCGGTCGAGATCGACGTCTCCCACCACCAGTTCCACGTGTACGCGGCGACCAGGAGCCCGCCCATGAGGCCGGCGAAGGCGACCCACGAGGCGACGTATCCCTCGCTCATGCGGTAGAGGCTCCCTGACGCACAGCCGCCGGCGAGCACCATGCCGACACCGAAGAGGACACCGCCGAGAGCGGTGTGCACGCCCAGCGGCACCACGTTCCCCGCGGGTGGATAGATGCCCTCGATGATCATTCCCACCTGGCGACTCATGACGAGTCCGAAGCCGACGGACGCGACCGCCATGCCGAGCAGCACACCCTTCATGTTGCGGCCATGGCCCAGAAGGAAGAGGTCGCGGAACGCCGACGCGAAGCAGAAGCGCCCGCGCTGGAGCGTGAACCCGAACGCCAGCCCGAACGCCCAGTACATCGAGAACTGGGTGTCGTGGTTGTGGGCCCACACGAACACGACCGCTGCCAGCGCCCACGCCGCGAGCGCGCGCATCGCGTTAGTGGCCATTCCCGCCCTCCATCTTGATCGCCCACTCCTGCCAGGAGCCGTCGTACAGGCGTACCCTCGCGAAGCCGGCGTTTCTCAACACCATATAGGTGTGGGCCGCCCGCATGCCGGACCTGCAGTAGACCGCTACCTCGTCTGAGGGGTTGAGCCCGAGCGACGCCCACTCCGCGCGCAACTCGGCAGGGGCGCGCGAGGCATCCCACGCGTCGGGGGGGACGGCGTTGAACCAGTCCCAAGCGATCGCACCCGGCACGTGGCCTCGGTCGAACTCACCTGGGGTGCGGGTGTCGAGGAGCACGGCGTCGGCGGCGCGGACGCGGTCCGTCATCCAGCCGAAGTCGGCGTACACGCCGCCGTTCGGCGACGCCTCGAACCGGCCCGGGGTCGCGGGCTCGATGCCCTCGACGCTCGCTCCGCCCTCGTCCCTCCACCGATCCCAGCCTCCGTTGAGCACGGCGACCGCGGCATGTCCGTAATGGTGGAGCGCCCACACGAGTCGGGACGCGGCCAGCCCCCACTGATCGTCGTATGCCACGACGGCATCCCCATGGGAGATGCCCAGCCGGGCCATGAGGGCGCTGAACTCGACGGTCGGCAGTAGGACGTTGTCGCACCCGGCGACGTGCGATCCTAGCGCGCTGAGATCCAACCGCACCGCCCCCGGAATGTGCCCGCCCGCGTGCGCGTCGGCGTCCCGGAGATCGACCGTGCGGAGGCGCGGATGGCCCAGGTGCTCCCGCAGCCACGACGGGTCGACGAGCAGCCCCGGCAGGGTCGGGGCTGCGGGGCGCGCCTCCTGAGACTCGGGCCGGGTGCTCAAACGGTAGCCTCTTGGGTCGGACGACTCGTTCCGGGGCCCAATCTGACGGCGGATCGTCGGCCGCGCACCTTGCCTGTCCAGGCGGGTTCCTGTTCTATCGTACTCACGATATACTCACTTCATGAGCATGCGACTGCAGGTCGTGATGGGCGAAGGCGAATACGGCGAGATCAGGGCGGCGGCAGAGCGCCGGCGGATGAACGTGTCCGAGTGGGTCCGCATCGTCCTGCGGGACGCCCGGGAGCGGGATGCGCGAGCGAAGGCACCCGCCGTCCGGGAAGGCCGGCCTCCGTATGGTGAGGCCCGGACGCCGTTCCCCGGTCGCGTGCGTATCGAGTTAGATGTGAAGGAAGACCTGCTCGAGGCGGTGCGCGAGCGGTACCACCTCTCGAGCCCGCGCGCCGCCGTCGAGTACGCGCTCGCTCGCGCCGCGGTGCGGCCGATGTCCAAGGACGAGGCCCTCGCGATGCAGGGTGCGGGCTGGGAAGGGAATCTCGACACGTTGCGTTCGGGAGATCCAGGCGCTGCCTGGTGATCGTCGACACTTCGGCATGGGTCGAGTACCTGAGGGCGACGGGGAGCTCCGTTCACCTCGAACTGCGCGCCCGCATCGAAGCCGGAGAGCCCCTGGCGACACCCGCTCCTGTGGTGATGGAGCTTCTCGCCGGGTGCAGAAGCGAGGATGCCGCCGAGGACCTGCGCCGTCTGCTCGCCCGGTTCGAGATCCTCGAGGTCGAGGGCATCGCGGACTTCGAGGACGCGGCGCTCATCCAGCGAGTGTGCCGACGTGGTGGTGAGACGGTGCGTTCCATGGTGGACTGCTTGATCGGCGCCATCGCCCTCCGGGAGCGCCGCCCCCTGCTAGCCCTGGATCGCGACTTCGATCTCATCGCTCGGCACGTGAGCCTCGACCTGGTCAACCGGTAGCCTGTCCACGGGCCGCGCTTCGACGTAGAATCAACTCCGCGGGCGGCAACCAGGGAGGAGCCATGACGCGAACGACACGGAAGAGCATCCCTCGGCGAGGCGCTCTCGTGGCCACCGCGGCCGCGCTCTTTGCCGTCACGATGGCGGTCGATGGCGCCTTCGGTGGACTCGCCGCCCAGGACGAAGAGGTGGTCGTTCCCGATCTCATGGGCATTTGGGACGGCGGCGCGCGCGTGCGTCCCATCAATGGCCCCAACCAGCCCTGGACGGCCCAGAACTTCCCGGTGCTCAACGAGCGCGGGCTCGCCTACCAATCAGTCTTCGACGAAGCGATCGCGCCGAAGTACGACTGCGTAGCGTCGGTGTCACCCGCGCTCCAGTACGACCCCTACTTCATGGAGGTCGTGCAGTGGCCGGACCGGGTGCTGCTCCGCTACGAGAAGGATGACCAGCTGCGCACCGTGTGGCTGGATGGGCGCCCGGCGCCCCTCAACGAATACAGCGCCCAGGGCTTCTCGGTCGGCCGCTACGAGGGCGACGCTCTGCTCGTCGAGACCACGCAATTCCTCTTCGACATCACAGGCTTCGACGACTACAACGGGATCCCCTCGTCTCAGCTCAAGAGGGTGACGGAGCGATACTGGCGGGAGGGCGACGAGCTGCGCATGACGCTGACCGTCGAGGACCCGCTGTTCCTGAGGGAGCCCGCATCGTACACGACGCGGTGGGTGCCCGCCCCCGCGGGGTACAAGCTCGGCCCGTGGGAGTGCGACGCATACGATGCACGTCGTGCCGTGCGATTCATGGTTCCGAGGTACAACTAGGTTTTGCTAGGCATAAGGAGGCGCCCAATGAAACGCATTCTCTGGATCTCTTCGCTCGTCGCGGTCGCTGCCGTCGGACTCGTGATGACGCGCCTTCCCGCGATGGCGCACCACAGCAGTGCACCGTTCTACGACGATACGAAGAGCGTGGATGCGGTGGGCACGGTGGAGCGGTTCCTCTTCCGCAATCCGCACTCCTTCATCTTCATCCGTGGCGACAACGGCAGTGGTCAGACCGTCGAGTGGGAGGTCGAGCTCGGTGCAGCCGTGAGCATGCGGCGCAGCGGATGGACTCCCGAGACGATCAAGGCGGGAGATCCCATCAAGGCCACGGGCCAGCCGTCCCGGGCACCCGGAACGTTCGGTATGTGCTGCGCTCAACTGTCCCGGCCCGACGGGAGCCCCATCCGGCCGTAGTCGAGACCGCGCGGCTCGTAGTTCGTTTAGTTCGTCGCGGAGTCGGGGCTCGCGAGCCCCGGGTACCAGTAGCGCAAGTGGCAGTTCTCGCACGTGAGGTCCAGCTGGTCGCCGGCGACGAGTAGCGCGTCGACGTCCCGGCGGTCGATCGCGTCGAGGACGACGAGCCCGCTCTCGTGTAGCGCTCCGACGAACTGATTCCATGCGGGCCGGTCCGCCGAGAGAAGCGCCTCGATCTCCTCGGGCTCCAGATCGACCCCGGGCATCTCGGACCGCGAGCCGGGCACGGCCACGCGCCGGCCCTCCATCAAGAGGAGGTTGGTCGCCTCCACCAGCGTCATGGCGTGGCGACGCAAGGTGGCCCAGTCCTCGTCGCTGGTCGGCACTCTTTCGATGGTGCCCAGCGGGCCGACCTCGATCACCACCGCGTCCCAGACGGCGTCCGCCGCGGGATCGACGATGTAGCGCATAACCTCTTCGATCGCGGCGGTCGTCCGGAACTCCGAGGGCGGCGGCGGCGCCTCGTCCGCACACGCGGCCGAGGCCGCGGCGAGACAGAGGACGAGTGCGCCGCGCCTCACGTTCACTCTATCGCTGCGCCCAGGGCGGCCTGATGAGCAGCGCCGGGTCCGCGCCCGCGCGCGGCACGAACTTCTGCGTGCGCCCGTACTGGTTGTCGCCACCGTAGAGGGTTCCCTCGGAGTCCACGGTGAACGTGTGCACCTCGAGGTAGCCGTCCGGCAATTCGCGCGGCACCATCCACGTGTAGAGCGAGTTGCCCTCGAAGTCGAGCTTGATGAAGCGGAGCGGGCCGAGGTCCGTCACCCAGAGGGCATCTTCGTTGACGATGATGTCGAGCGGGAGTTGGAAGCCGTCCCACACGTCCACGAAGTCGAGCGTCCGCAGATTGCTCGTCGTCCGGAAGACATTGATGCGCCCGCCGGAGCGGTCGAGGGCGAAGACGAGCCCACGCGGCCCAATGCCCAGCGCGTGCACGCCGTTGAACTGACCCGGGCCCTCTCCGAAGCTGCCGACCTCGCCGAGGTAGTTGGCGTCGCGATCCATGATCATCACACGATGGTTGTCGAGCCCGTCGGCGATGAGGATCCTGCCGTCAGGCAGGAACGCCACGTCCTGCGGGCGCGCGAAGTGCGTGCCGTCGGTGCCCGGAACGTTTTTCTCACCGAGCGTCTTCAGTAGCCGGCTGCCGTCGTTGGAGAAGACGTAGATCTGACTGAACGTCTCATTGATGACCCAGACGCGGCGCTCCGGGTCGTAGGGGCTGATGCGGATGCGATGCGGTCCCGGGCCGGCCGACCCCTCGCAGAGGTGATCCCACTGCGTCCAGAGCTCCTTGACCATCCCGTTCCGATCGAGCGTGTAGAGGCAGTTGCGCCACACGCGCCCGTCGATCGCATTGAGCACGTTGACGCCGATCGTGCCCGCGTGCTGGCTGAACTCGGCGGGCACCGGATTCGGGAGGCGGTACTCGCCCCGCATCGCGACGAAGATCCGGTCGGGCGACTCCGCGAAGATTCCCGAGTTGCCGCCGAACGCGTATCCGGGTTGCTGGAACGGCTTGTGCCAGGCACGAACCACATCGTAGGGGCTCGGTCCGACGGGGCCCGAGACCACCGCCTGAGCGAGCGCGGTCGACGGGGCCGCGATGAGTAGGGTGAGGGCGACCGACTTCGCTACGGTTCCGATCGGCATGGCTGAGATGCGCTCCGCGGGAGGACTGTTCCGACCTTGTTTCTACTAGGAATTCGGCCGGCGCGCAAACACCCCCCGGCCGTGCGGTGTCTTGTGAGGGCGTGGCCTGCGGGTGATTCTGCGTCGGCGGCGTTCGCTCACTACCGGGACCAAAGCGTGATGCAAGACTCTGCCCCTTTCGTCGAGGTGAGCGGACCCAGGCCATTCGTCTTGGTGCTGCTCGTCCTTCTCGGCTGCGCGGCCGGTTCGCCGACCCCGGCCGCGTCGCAGCAGGCCCAGATCGCGGACGCCGTTCTCCGCACGTTCGCTTCCCTGAGCGCCGGGGACGAGGAGGCATTGCGCGGGGAGTACATGCCGGACGCCCGGATCTTCGTGGAGTACGACGCACTGCTCGAGCTCGGCATCGACGAGTGGCTGGTGTTGGGCCGGGGGACCGACTGGCGGCCGGAGGAGATCGAGAGCCAGGTGCTCGGGAGGACCGCGGTCACCGTCGCCCAAGTGACAGGGGCGCTCCGTCTTCCGAACGGCGTGCTGCTCGAAGGCACCTTCCGTTACTCGGAGACGCGCATGAGGAGTGGCGGCAGGTGGAGAATCCTCCAACAGGAGATCTCGCCACTCGACAGGACCTTCGCCGGAGCCCCTGCTCCCGCCCCCGTTGCCTCTCTTCCGCCGGAGGCTGCGCCGGCAACGCCGTCAGGCCCGCCGGCACGGGTTGCGGCTTCGCAGGGCACGGCGCCGCTCGAGATCGACGATCCACCACCGCCCGGGGAGGGCGCCGCGATCAACCAAGCCGGCAGGGACGGCGCGACCGTGCGCGCGTTCCGGCTCGACGAGCCCCTCGACATCGACGGCGTCATCGACGAGCCGTTCTACCAGCGTGTTCCGGCCATCAGGGAGTTCGTCCAAGGCGTGCCCGTCGAGTACGCCGAGCCGACCGAGCTGACGGAGGCCTGGATCTCCTTCGACGACGAGAACGTGTACGTGTCGGCGAAGGTGTGGAACAGCTCCGGACCCGACGGCTGGATCGCCAACGAGATGCGGCGCGATGCTGCCCAGCTCCGCGCCAACGACCACCTCGCCGTCTTCTTCGACACATACTACGACCGCCGCAACGCCGTGGGTCTCAGTGTCTCCCCGATTGGAGGGTTCACCGACTTCCAGATCACGAACGAGGGGAACCCCAACATGGATTGGAACCCCATCTGGGTATCCCGCACCGCACTCTTCGATGGTGGCTGGTCGGTCGAGATGGCGGTTCCCTTCAAGTCTCTCCGCTACCGGCCGGGGCGTGACCAGGTGTGGGGCGTGCAGTTCCGCCGCTCGGTCCTGACCAAGAACGAGTGGATCTACATGCGCGCCCTCCCGATCTCGGTGGGCGGCAACGGCCCTGCCGGGACGTTCCGCGTCTCCATGTACGCAACGCTCGTGGGGATCGAGGCCCCGGTGTCGAGCCGGAATCTGGAGGTGAAGCCCTACGGCATCGCAGGCTCGCGCACCGACGTGACTGCCTCGCCGCAGGACGACAGCTACGCCGATGGTGGGCTCGACGTGAAGTACGGCATCACGGAAAACCTCACGGCCGACTTCACGGTCAACACCGACTTCGCTCAGGTCGAGGTCGACGAGCAGCAGGTGAACCTCACGCGCTTCAACCTGTCGTTTCCCGAGAAGCGGGAGTTCTTCCTCGAGAGCCGCGGCGTCTTCGACTTCGGCCTCAGCGCGGGTGGTGGCGGATTTGGTGGTGGTGGCGGCGGCGGTGGCGGAGGGGGTGGAGGCGCCCCGACGCTCTTCTACAGCCGGAACATCGGACTCGAAAACGGCCGAACCGTGCCCATCCTCGGGGGTGGGCGTGTGACGGGGAAGGTCGGCTCGTTCGACGTGGGTCTGATGAGCATCCAAACGGGCGACGAGTCCAGCGTCGGGGCAAAATCCACGAACTTCTCCGTCGCGCGGCTACGCCGCGACCTCTTTGGCCGGAGCACGGTGGGCGCGCTCTTCGAGAACCGGTCTAGGTCGTCCACAGGCCCGGGCTCGAACTACGCATGGGGCGTCGACGGCTTCTTCGGTCTGACCGAGAACCTGAGCCTGCTCGGGTACTTCGCGAAGTCGCGCACCGAGAGCTCGAGTGGCCTCGAGGACAGCTATCGGGGGCGCGTCGCATACGACAACGATCTCTTTGGTGTGAACGTCGATCACCTCGTCGTCGGTGCGGCGTTCAACCCGGAGATCGGGTTCGTGCGGCGGGACGACTTCCGCCAGACGTCGGCCTCCATGCGGCTGAGCCCGCGTCCGCAGTCGATCTCCTGGATCCGGCAGGTCACCCTGTCCTCCAACGGCACGTACGTCGAGAGCGAGGCGTCCGGCCTCGTCGAGAGCTGGGACGCCGGCGGGCAGCTGAGCGTGCTGTTCGAGAACAGCGACAACTTCAGCGCCGGCTTCGGACACAGCTACGAAAACCTCATCGCGAACGCGCGCATCTCGGGGGCTACGGTTCCGGCGGGCCGATACTCCTTCAACGAGGCGCAGGCGAGCTTCCGCCTGGGTCCGCAGCGCTTCTTCTCGGCCAACGTGTCGGCGAGCTACGGCCACTACTACGGCGGCACCATCACCTCCGCCGGGCTCGGCGGCGGGCGCATCGAAGTCACGCCCCAGATCTCGGTGGAGCCGGGCGTATCGTTCAACTGGATCCACCTTCCGAACGCGCTCGTGCCTGGGCGCTTCGATCAGCACGTCGCGGTCACGCGCGTCACCTACACGATGTCGCCACGCGCGTACGTCAGTGGCCTCGTGCAGTACGCATTCGCCCGCAACGACGCCGGGTCGGGGGGGAACGACACCTTCAGCGCCAACTTCCGCTTCCGCTGGGAGTGGGCCCCTGGCAGCGAGCTCTTCCTCGTCTACACCGAGGATCGCAATCCCGACGTGCTGGACCGGTGGTCGACGCTCCGGAACCGCGGCTTCGTGATCAAGGTCAACCGCCTCCTCAGGATCTGACGAGCCCCGCCCCCGCCCGTTTCCAGGGAACTTCCCCAGCCGGAAACGGTTCTCCCTCGCATGCCTCTCGTTGCACACTCCGGCCTTCCCACGTTCGAGCACCTGCGCACGCAGGGGCACGAGCTACTGTCGCTCGACCGCGCGGTCCACCAGGACATTCGCGAGCTCCACATCGGCTTCCTGAACATGATGCCCGACGCCGCGCTGGAGGCCACCGAGCGTCAATTCATCCGGCTCGTGGGGAGCTGCAACCGCATCGCGCAGTTCTTCGTGTACCCGTTCTCGCTCCCCGGGCTGTCGCGCAGCCCCGAGACGCTGGAGTACATCGAGCGCTACTACAGCAAGTTCCCGGATCTCCGCGAGCAGGGCCTGGACGCGCTGATCATCACCGGCGCCAACGTCGCCACCCCGGACCTGACGCAGGAGGCGTTCTGGAAGCCGTTCATCGAGGTGGTCGACTGGGCGCAGCACAACGTGACCTCGATGCTGTGCTCGTGCCTGGCGACGCACGCGCTGCTCAAGCACTTCCACGGCATCGAGCGGCAGCCTATGCCCAGGAAGCGGTGGGGCGTGTACAGCCATCGGGTCGGTGATCCGCAGCACCCGCTGCTGCGCGAGATCAACACGCGCTTCGACGTCCCGCACTCGCGCTACAACGACATCTCGCGGGCCCAGCTCGAGGCCGCTGGGCTCGAGGTGCTCGCCGAGAGCGAGGAGGGCGGGGTGCACATGGCGGCGAGCCCCGACCAGTTCCGCATCATCTACTTCCAGGGCCACCCCGAGTACGACGTCAACAGCCTGCTCAAGGAGTACAAGCGCGAGGTGCATCGATACCTCGCAGGTGAGCTACCGGCGCCGCCTCCCTATCCGGAGCACTACTTCTCGAAGCGCGCCGCCGAGCTCGCGTCCGGGTGGGTCCAGGCGGCGACGCGGGCCCGGGACGCCGGCAAGCCCGTGCCCGAGATGCCGGAGCGCGCCATCGAGGTGGAGCTCGACAACACGTGGGGCGACACCGCCAAGGCCATCGTGAACAACTGGCTCGGCCTCGTCTACCAGTTCACGAACCTCGAGCGCAAGAAGCAGTTCATGCCGGGGGTGGATCCGAACGATCCGCTGGGGCTGGCGAAGAAGCGGGGCTGAGGGGCGGGGCGGGCGCTTGCCGCCCGCCCGTGGCCCGCCCCCTCGCCACAGCGGTAAGATCCCCCGAGTCGCACGACCCGCCCAAGGACCGATCATGCCGCGCTTTCGAACGCGTCTCGCGTCGCTCACCACCCCGCTGGTTGTCGCCCTCTTGGCGATCGCCCCGTCACCGGCCTCGGCGCAGGCCCCGTCTCTCACCTGCGACCTCTCCGCCTACACGCGACGCCCCGACGCGACCGCTCGCCTCTCGGATGGCGTGCTCGCACTCGAGTGGGCCGGGGGTGAGGGCGGGCGCGTGAGTCTCCGCCTCGCGATTCGCGAGGGCGCGCCGATCATCGACGAGTTGGCGCTGCTCGCGCCGAGGAGCTCGGAGTGGGTCACCGTGGGCGACGACCTTGGCTTCGAGTTCCGCATCGTCGAGGGATTTCGGCGTATGAGCAACCAGCAGCTCGTGCCGCTGCGCGAGCTAGAGGTGGCGCTCACGCAGGAGATCGTCGACCGCTATAAGTGGGACGTGTTCTGGGATGCTCCGCTCGACCTGCGCACCGAGGTCGGCGGCGGCAACCCGCCTCCGGCTGCGGGCGTGGCGGGGCAGCCGGGTCTTCCCCGCTCGCCCGACGAGATCCGCCGCGCCGAAGCGACGTACCGCGCGACCGGCTGCTCGGTGAAGACCGACGGACGGCGGATGAGCGTGACGTTTCCCGGCATGACGCTCGGATCGTTCGCGGGGGACCTCGTGCTGAGCGTGCACGAGGGCACCAACCTCCTTCGGGTCGAGGCGGTCGCGTCGACGAGCCTGCCGTCGGTGGCGTACAAGTACGACGTCGGGCTCACGGGCCTCGACCTCGATGCGGGTGGCCGAGTCCACTGGCGGGACATCGCGTCGCAGATGCAGTCGTATGGGCTGAGCGGTCCGGCCAACGTCGACCCCGTGGCGGTCCGTGCGGCCAACCGCGTGGTAGTCGCGGAGACGCGCGGTGGGGCGATCGCCGCGTTCCCTCCGCCGCACACGTTCTTCTGGGCGCGCGAGATCGAGACGAACGTCGGCTACAACTGGTACCGGAAGGACGACGACGGATCGTTCAGCATCGGCATCCGTCAGGGCGAGCAGGAGGTGGTCGAGCAGTACCTCGCCAACTGGTCGCTCTACAGCGCGCCCCCGGGCACCGAGCAGCACATGGCCGCGTACTTCTACCCGGCGCTCGGCGAGCCTGAGCGGGCGTTCGACGCCGCGCTCGCGTTCACGAACGGGGACGTGTACCGGCCGCTCGCGGGCTATCAGGTGATGGGGAGCCACTATCACACGGACATGGGCCGCTCGCTGATGGCCACCGGCAGCATGGACTCCAGGCTCTCGGACTTCGAGGTCCTCCGTTCGGCGGGCATCAACATCGCGGGACCCGTGGATCGGCCGCGCGAGGCGACGCAGCTCGAGGAGCAGCGCTGGCTCTTCGCCGGAGCGGAGCGCCACTCGGACGACACGTTCATGGTCATGCCGCAGATGGAGAACAGCACGCTCCTCGGCGGACACTGGGACCTGCTGTTCTCTCACCCAGTCCACTATGTGGACGGGCGCGCGCCCGGCACCCCGCTCGTGACGCAGCACCCCGAGTACGGCAGGGTCTACAACATCGGCAGCGTGGCCGAGATGATGGCGATGATCGAGGCCGAGGACATGCTGGTCTACATGCCTCACCCGCGCACGAAGGGCTCCACCGGCTATCCGGACGCGATCCGTGAGTCGCCCCAGTTCCTGAGCGATCGCTATCGCGGCGTGGGGTGGCGTTGGGGGATGGGCTCCGATCTCTCCGAGACGCGGCTCTCGGACAAGCGCGTCATCCCACTCCTCGACGACATGAACAACTGGCTCGCGCGGACGTCGCTCCGGCCGAAGGCGCTGCTCGCGATCACGGAGACGTACGCGAAGCAGCCGGGCGACGACATCTACGCGAACGGACCCGTGACCTACCTGCGCATCGGCGCGCTGCCGGAGCCGGGCAACTACGCGCCGATCGTCGATGCGCTCGAGCGCGGCGACTACTTCGTCACGTCGGGTGAGGTCCTCATCCCCTCGCATCGCTTCGAGGGGAGTGGGGCCGACATGCGCGTCGTGGCCGAGGTGCAGTGGACGTTTCCGCTCGACTTCGTCGAGGTGGTGTACGGAGACGGCGTCCGCACGACCACGCGGACGATGTCCGCGACCGACCTGCCGGCGTTCGGGCGCGAGACGTTCACGGTGCCGTTCGACGCGACCGGTCAGGCCTGGGTGCGGTTCGCGGCGTGGGACTCGGCCGGGAACGGGGCCATGACCATGCCGATCCGGTTGGGGGGCGAGTAGCCATGTCCGTCGAACTGGTGTCGATCCTGGTGCTCTGTGGCGTCTTTCTGCTCGCCACCATGTCTTCGATTCACATGGGCGCCCTCGCCATCGCGGCGGCGTTCGTCTTCGGCATGTTCGTGCTGCCGGGCGATTCCGGCGCGAAGGTGGACCAGATCGTCGGGGGCTTCCCGGGTGGTTTGTTCTTCGTGCTCGCCGGCGTCACGTACCTGTTCGCCATCGCCAAGAACAACGGCACCGTCGACTGGATGGTTCACGCAGCGATGCGGTCGGTCCGCGGTCGAGTCGGACTGATGCCCTGGGTCATGTTCTTCGTGGCCGCGGCGCTCGCCGGCGTGGGTGCGGCGACCCCGGCCGCGGTTGCGATGATCGCGCCGATCGGCATCGCGTTCGCGCTACGTCACCGGATCAGCCCAGTGCTCGTGGGTTTGATGATCGTCAACGGCGCGAGCGCCGGAGGTTTCTCGCCGATCGGCATTTTCGGCTCCATCACCAACAACGTCATCGAGCGGAACGGCCTCGAGTCCAGCCCGGCCACGCTGTTCCTGGTCGTGATGGCATTCAACGTGCTGGTCGCGGGGGTCCTCGTGTTCGTGTTCGGTAGAGGAGTCCCGTCGACCGAGCAGGTGGCCACGACGCCCGAGGCGAGCGCGCTTCCGCCCGACGATGCCGCCGCACCCGTGCTCGACGTGAACCGCGCGCTCACCGTCGGGGGCCTGCTGGCGCTGGCGATCGGCGCGCTGTTCTTCGGCCTCGACGTCGGTTTGTCCGCATTCGTGCTCGCGGTGTTTCTGTCCGCCGTTCACCCCGCGGGCGCCAAGGGCGCGGTCGACCAGATCGCGTGGTCCACCGTCCTGCTCGTTTGCGGGATCGTCACCTACGTCAGCTTGATGGAGAGCCTCGGCACCATCGACTACCTCGGCAACGTGGTGGCGGGCATCAGCGTGGTCCTCGTCGGGGCGCTCGCCATCTGCTACATCGCTGGCGTCGTCTCGGCCTTCGCCTCGACCACGGGTATTCTCGGCGCTCTCATCCCACTCGCGGTGCCGTTCTTGGAACGCCAGGAGATCAGCGCCATCGGACTGGTCGCGGCGCTCGCCATCTCGGCCTCCATCGTCGACTCGAGCCCGTTTTCGACGAGCGGCTCGCTGGTCGTGGCAAACGCGCCGCCGGAGCTGCGCGACCTGATGTACCGGCGCCTGTTGCAGTGGGGCTTCTCCATGGTCGCACTCGCGCCGCTCGCCGCGTGGCTCGTCCTGGTGGTGCCGGGTTGGCTATGACCGCCCTCGAGGGCATACGCGTGCTCGAGGTCGGGGTCTTCATGGCCGCGCCGTTCGCGAGTATGCAGCTCGCAGACCTCGGCGCAGACGTGATCAAAGTCGAGAGCCTCGACGGGGAGCCCATGCGCGCGTCGGGGCCCTTCGTTTCCGGCGAGAGCTCACCGTATATGCGCCTGAATCGCTCGAAGCGTTCTGTTGCGCTCGATCTCAAGGCACAGGAGGGCAAGCGAGCGTTCCTGCGCCTCGCCTCGAGAGCGGACGTCGTCGTCGAGAACCTCCGCCCCGGCGCGATGCGCGCGCTCGGGTTGTCGTACGAGGACCTCCGTGCTGCGAACCCGCGCGTCGTCTACGCGTCGGCGTCGGGATTCGGCCAGGACGGACCGCTCGCCGATCGGCCCGGGCTCGACATCATGGCCCAGGCCCGTGGCGGCCTGATGAGCATCACGGGCGCGCCCGGAGGGCCGCCGGCGAAGGTCGGCGTGCCCATCTGCGATCTCGTCTGTGGCCTCTACATGGCGCTCGGAATCGTAGCGGCGCTGCGCGAGCGGGATCGCAGCGGTGCAGGGCAGTACCTCGACGTCTCGCTGCTCGAGTCCGCCGTCTCGCTCGCCGTGTGGGAGGCGGGCCGCTTCTTCGGGACCGGTGAGGTCGGCCGGCCGCTCGGCTCGGCCCACCAGGGCGAGGCGCCGTACCAGGCGGTCCGCACCGCCGATGGTTGGCTCACGCTCGGTGCGGTCACGCCGAAGACGTGGGCGGCGCTGTGCGCGGCGTTCGGCCTCGCGAGCCTGCGAGACGATGCGCGGTTCGCGAGCTCATCGCTGCGACACGCTCACCGTGATGAGCTGATCCCACTCGTCGAGGAAACCAGCATGACACTGACGACTGCCGAGGCGATCGAGCGGCTGGAGCAGGTCGGCGTCCCGTGCGCCCCGATTGCGGATTACGGCGAGGTGTTCAACGACGCGCACCTCGCAGAGCGCGATTTCTTCTGGGATGCGCCGCACCCGGTCGCCGGTGCGGTCCGGCAGATCGGCTCGCCGCTGCGCCTCTCCCGCACTCCGCCGCGGCGCGGTGCGGCCGGGCCGATGCTCGGTGCCGATACGCGCGAGGTGCTCCGCGAGGTCGGCTATACGGACGACGAGGTCGATGCACTCGTCGCAGCGCGGGCAGCGGCGGTGATCCCATGAGCGAGAACCTGCGCGTCGACCGCAACGGGGCCGTGCTGACCGTGACGTTCGACCGACCGACCCAGCACAACGCCATGACGCTCGACATGTGGGAGGGGCTGCATGCGGCTTGCGAGACGGCCGATGGCGACGCGGGCGTGAAGGTGCTGGTGTTGCGCGGTGCGGGTGGGCGGGCGTTCGTGTCGGGCACCGACATCACGACGTTTCGCGACGTCCACGACGGCTCCGACGGAATCGCGTACGAGCGGCGGATCGCGCGCGTGCTGAATCGGCTCGAGGACGTCCGTGTCCCGACGGTAGCCGCGGTCAGCGGTTACTGCGTCGGAGGTGGGCTTGCGATCGCGGCGGTGTGCGATCTGCGCGTGGCCACCTTATCCAGCCGGTTCGGGGTTCCTATTGCGCGGACGCTCGGCAATTGCTTGTCGATGAACACCATGTCGATACTCGTGGCGCAGCTCGGCCCGGCGAGGGCGTTGGATCTCCTGCTGCGCGCTCGGTTGCTGGAGGGCGTCGAGGCGCACGCGGCGGGCTTCGTAGCCGAGCTTTGCGATGACGACGCGTTGGATCGCACGCTCGGGGGCGTGCTCGACACACTCCAGAGCCATGCGCCTCTTACGATGTGGGCAAGCAAGGTCGCCGTCGCGCGGCTGCGGCGCGCCACCCTGCCCGACGCGGACGACCTCGTCGCCCGAGTGTTCGGAAGCGAGGACTTCCGACGCGCGGTCGCGTCTTTTGGTTCGAGCGGGGGGCGGAAGCCCCCAACATGGACGGGAGAGTGATCTCCGACCGACGCCTCGTACTTGACACCTGACCCTCTCGGGCGGTAGCACCAAGCAGGCGGAACAACATCGCAGGAGGGGGCCATGCGCAACGAAGGGAAATCTCGGCGTTCGTTCCTCACCAAGTCGGCGACCGGCCTGGGCGGGGCCTGGATCCTCACCAACTACCCCGCGATTCTCGCCGCCCAGGAGCATGTGCTCGCGGCAGAGGAGTCGCAGCAGCTCCAGTTCGCCTTCTTCACGCCTGAGCAGGCGGTCGAGGTCGAGGCGATGGCGGCCCAGATCATTCCGACCGACGAGACCCCGGGCGCACGCGAGGCCCGTGTCGTCCACTTCATCGATCGCGCGCTCGTGACCTTCGAGCGTGACCGGCAGGAGGATTACACGCAGGGGCTCGCCGACCTGGAGGCGGAGACGAGAAGCCGCTTCCCGAGCGCTCGCAGGTTCTCACAGCTCACGTTCGACCAGCAGATCGAGTTGCTCACGGCGATCGAGCAGGGTCCGTTCTTCAACCTGGTCCGTACACACACCATAACGGGCTTCTTCGCCCACCCCGTCCACGGCGGCAATCACAGCAACGTGGGCTGGGAGCTGATCGGATACGACAACTCCCTTCAGCATGAGGCGCCGTTCGGGTACTACGATGCCCTACCCCAGGCCGCGGTCAGGCTCGGCGCCGGAGGCCAGCAATGAAAACCTTCCGACCGCAGGAACAGGTCGACTTCGTCGTCATCGGCTCCGGCGCCGCCGGCGGCATCATGGCCAAGCAGCTCTCGACCGCCGGCTTCTCGGTCGTGGTCCTCGAGCAGGGGGGCTGGGGGAAGTACGGGCACGAGCGCGACTACACGAAGGACGAGCTGCTCAGTGAGCATCCGGCTCAGGCAGACCGGCTGATGAGCAACCCGGACCTCCAGCCGAACACCTTCCGCAGGAACGCCAGCCAAGACGCCGGACCGGGCGTGCACTCGTACGGGTGCGTCGTGGGCGGGGGCACCGTCACCTATGGTGGGAGCAGCTGGCGGCATCTGCCCTGGGAGTTCAACGAGGCTAGCACCGTCGGCTCGATTGCCGGGACGGGGCTCGCCGATTGGCCGATCACGTACGAGGAGCTCGCGCCCTACTACACGCAGGCGGAGTGGGAGATGGGCATCTCCGGGCTGCGCGTGGACTCGCCGTTCGTCGCGCCGATGACGAGGGAGTACCCGGTCCCGCCGGTGCCGCTCAAGTCGTCGGGTGCGCTTCTCAAGGTCGCGGCCGCGAACCTCGGCCTGACCGTCGTTCCGGGTCCGCTCGCGATCATCACCGAGCCCTATATGGGTCGCCCCGGGTGCGTGAACTGCGGGATGTGCTCGGACTTCGGATGCCATGTGCGCGCGCGTTCGAGCTCCGCGGTCACCGTGCTGCCGATCGCCGTCGAGACGGGTCGCTGCGAGATCCGTCCGAACAGCTACGTCCACGAGATCCGCGTCAACGACGCTGGCAGGGTCACCGGCGCGGTGTACTTCGATGCCCTGGGTCAGCAGGTCTTCCAGGCGGCCCGCGCGGTGGTGCTGTCCGCGAACGCGAGCGAATCGGCGCGTCTACTGCTGTTGTCGGCATCCAACCGCTTCCCGAACGGTCTCGCGAACTCGAGCGGCGTGGTCGGCAAGTATCTCATGCTGGGCAACGGCGCCGGTGCGAGCGCGCTCTTCGAGCATCCGCTCAACGACTACAAGGGGGTTGTCTCCGGTGCGGCAATCGTCGACTTCGTCCCGTCGGACCGCTCGCGCGGATTCTACGGCGGCGGGCGCATCACATCGCGCGGCTACTACACGCCGATCAGCCTCGGTCTCAACAGCCTGAGTCCCGGCCAGCCCCGGTGGGGCGCCGGGTACAAGCGCGCGCTCCGGGACGAGGCCCAGCATCGGATGAACCTCAACTGCTTCACCACGCAACTGCCACTCGAGACGAACCGCGTGGACCTGGATCCCGTCGTGAAGGACGCCTGGGGCCTGCCGGCCATGCGCATCACGTCGACGAGCCATCCCGACGACATCAAGAACATGGAGTTCTTCCGTCAGAAGTCGATCGAGATCCTCGAGGCGGCTGGCGCGACGAAGGTGTGGGCCGGTGCCGTGAACGACAGTCGCGGCAGTGCGCACAACCGCGGCACATGCCGCATGGGCAACGATCCGGCGACGTCGGTGGTCGACAAGTACCACCGCGCCCACGACGTGCCCAATCTCTTCGTTGTCGACGGGAGCAGTTTCGTCACGGGCGGGCGCAACCATCCGACCATGACCATTCAGGCGCTCGCGTTCCGGGCGGCGGAGAACCTGGTCCGGGCGGCCAGGGCGGGAGAAGTGTAGGGGCGTACCGCTCGGCCGGCGCGGCCGTCGTCATATAGATGCGCCGCTCCCGTCACATATCTCGGAGCCAGGGCAAACAGCCACCTTCGGATGGATGTACCCGAGCTCACGCGTGACGAGCTGGAGGCCCTGCTCGAGCGGCTCCACGAGGCCAGCTTCGGCTGGGCTCTGAGCTGCACGGAGTGGAACGACGCCGACGCCGAGGACGTCTTGCAGACGACGTACATGAAAGTGGTCTCCGGGAGGGCCCGCTTCGGCGGTCGCTCGGCGTTTCGGACGTGGCTGTTCGGCGTGATCCGCCAGACCGCGCGTGAGCATGCGCGACGCGCCCGGTCGCACCGGCAGCGCGCGGAGATGCTCGCGCGCGAGGTCCCCACGAACGTGGAGGAGAGCGCCGACGCGGGCGCCGAACGCGCGGAACGGAGTCGCCTCCTGCTCGGGGCGCTCGCGGAGCTCCCGGACAGGCAGCGGGAGGTGCTGCATCTCGTGTTCTACCAGGACCTGACGATCCGCGAAGCGGCCGAGGTGATGGACGTGTCCGTGGGCTCCGCGCGTGTGCATTATGAGCGCGGGAAGAAGAGGCTGAGATCCCTTCTCTCCGAACGCGATGTGGGCGGAGGCGACGAATGACCGAGCAAAGAGTCGACGACGGCCTGAGGGACCGCTTCCAGGAGCTGCGCGCCGAGACCGTGCGGTCCGGTGGAGCGCCGGAGTTTGGCGCCCTGATGGCGCGCGCCCAAGCCGAGGCCGCGGCGCGCCCGGCGCTCGAGGTCATGGAGGGAGGTTCGACCTGGTCGCGCCGGCGCGTCGTGCGCGTGGGCGGCTGGGCATCGGCGGCGCTCGCCGCTACGGTGGCCGGCGTGTTACTCACGAACCGGGGTCCCGGCGAGGACGACGAGTTCGCGCGCCTGGTGGCCGCCTACTCCGCCGAAGCGTCAGCAGGCGTGTGGCAGTCCCCGACCTCGGGGCTACTCGAGGTGCCGGGCATCGACTTGGTGCGCTCGCTGCCGTCGATCGGTACGTCGGTGCGCGGCCTCGATCCTTCGGCACGGCCGGAGCTGGAGACGACGCCTGGCCCGCGGGAGGACGCATGAACAGACTCGGGCTGACCCTGCTGCTTTCCCTGACCGCGAGCCTCACAACCGTCTCGCCGGCGCTCGCTCAGCAGCAGCCGCAGGCGCCTGCCGTGCAGGAAGATCCGCTCTTCGACGCGCTCTTCCCGCCTGAGCTCATCATGCAGCACCGGCGAGCCGTCGGGCTCTCCGACGAGCAGCGCGACGCGATCAGCCAGATGATCCAAGAGCTCCAGGGGCGCGTGGTGCGCCTACAGTGGGACCTCCTCGACGAGATGCAGCGGCTCACCGAGCTGATGGCCGTTCCCCGCATCGACCTCGACCGCGCGCTCGATCAGTTGGACAACGTCCTCGAGACCGAGAAGCAGATCAAGCAGGCCCACCTCGAGATGCTCGCGCGCATCAAGAACCTGCTGACCCCCGAGCAGCAGGCCACGCTCGAGCGGTTGCGGAGCGCCGCCGCCTAGCGCTTCAGGCCGTCACGGCCACCACGACACGCCGACGTTGAAGCGCGTGGACTGCGCGTCGAGGTCCGCGTTGTTGGACGTGACAGTCCCCACCTTGATGTCGGTGAAGCGACCACCGCTCAGCGCGAGCTGGAGGTCCGCCGCGAGCGTCTCGTTGAAGTAGAACAAGATGCCGCCGCCGAGTGTGATTGCCGTGCCGGAGAGGGTGATGTCCTCCGATTGAGTGTCCTGGTGGACCCTGCCGTTCGTCACGCTCACGTCTCGGCCGGTGAACGCCGCCTGGACGTACGGGACCCAGGTGCGCAGTGAATTAGCGAAATGGTAACGCACGCCGAGGTCGCCATGGACCATCGTCCAGTCTCCTTCGACTGCGGCGTTGGCGACGTCGAACTGGCCGCCGTCGAATTGCAGGAAGAGCTCGAAGTTCCGATTGAAGCCGTACCCGAGGATGATGCCGAGGCCGCCGGTGTTGCTGCGGTCGCCGTCCTGGGGAGTGAGCGACTGTCCGGAGATATGGGCCCCCACGTTGAAGCCGCGCGTGGTCGACTCCTGCGCCTGGAGGGGCGGGGAGGCAGCCAGGGCTGCGAGGAGCACGAGGGCGGGCGAAAGAGCGAGCGAGGAGCGCATGGAGGAGCGCATGAGTGACTCGGTCAATTGGGTTCGATGTAGCGGTCCGCCGCCGTCGCGGCGACCGCCGCAAGATGGATCGGCGACGGACCGGAGTCCACGGATCTAGCTAGAGAACGATGCCCAGGATCACGATATCGTCCACCGGGTCGACGAGGTCTTCGAGGAAGTCGAACACGTCTTCCACGACGTCGACGATGTGGCGGAGGACGACTGTCTGGCGGGTGGTGAGGGGCTCGCCGGTGGCCGAAAGGATCGTGGGGTTGCTCGCGCTTCCCGAGATCGTGGCGAACAGGTTGTCGTTCACGAAGACCGACCCCTGGATCTGACCGGCGGCCCCGCTGACCTCGAGCCGCACGGAGTGGCTGCCGTGATGCACGATGAGGTCGACGTCTCCCTCGCCCTCGACGCCCTCCTCGATCCCGCTCACGGTTCCGCTGATGCTGAAACTGCGTGCATCCACGCTCAACTCGAACGTGACGTCTAGGGTGGACTGATTGAGGAGGTGCGTGCCTACGGCCTCGACGTGGAAGTCCAGCCGGAGCCCGTTCTCACCTTGGAGGAAACCTTCGACGGTGAGCGTGCCCCGGGTCAGCGTCAGGTCGAGGGTGGTCGCGTAGTCGAGCACCGTGACGTTGTTCGCCACCACGACCAGGCGAAGCGCCACGTCTTCGGCACTCGTGTCGCCCTCGTCGATCAGGTCCGCGTAGCCGATCTCCTCGGCGAGGATCGGCTTGCCGGCGAGGTCGACCTCGTAGAGGACGAACCGCACGCCCGTTGCCGGCGCACCGGTCCGAAGGGCATCCACGACGTATTCGTCGAGCGTGGCATCGTACACGAACGTCTTGCCGCGATGCGTCCCCGAGATGATCGGGGCGAGGGCGGGTGTGCCGCTGGAGACGACGGCCTCGCGCATGTGGTTGGCGAGGGCGAGCGCGAAGCCCCGACCGGAGCGCCCGTTTGCCGACAGCCCCAAGCTCGCGACCGCCTCGATGCCTGCGGGGGAGGCGCCGAAGGGAGTGCGGGCGCCGAGTGCTGCGAAGCCCGCCTAGCCGGCGGACGCGAAGAGCGTGTCGACGACCTCGTAGTCGGCGGCGGCCGCATCGAAGTCGAGCCCGAAGTCGGGCGCGGTGGTGGACTCGCACGCGGACGCGAAGCCAGCGAGGGCCGCGAGCGTGCAGAGGCGGATCATCCGTGGGGTCGGCATCGAGCAGTTCTCCCTGCCTCGGGGTTCTTGGAAGGTCGGTGTTCCGAGGGTGTGTGACCTAGGCGGGGGCGCCGTATGACAGGGGCGCTCGCCTGGTGCCGACCCGTCGTCTATAGTTGGCGCTTCACCCCGGCCCACACGAGCACGGCGATGGAGGCGCCCCTGCCAACTTCTGCGCTTCGTCGCGTTCCCGCGCTGGCCGTGATCGCGTTTCTCATCGCGTCGCAGGCGGCCTCCCAACAGCTGGAGGTCCTGTCGCCGCAGGTGCGCGCGTTCGTGGCCCTCGAGTCCTCGCGCGTGCACATCCGTGGCGTGCGCCTGATCGACGGGACGGGTGCTCCGGCGCGGGCCTCACGCTCATCCCCGGGCTCGTGATGCTGCACGAGCACCTGTTCTATCCGTCGGGCGATCTCCGCTACAACACCAATGAGGTGTCGTTCCCGCCGCTCTACCTCGCCGGCGGCGTCACGACGATGCGGACCGGGGGGAGCGTGGACACCTACACGGACCTCCGCGTCCGCCAGGACGTGGAGGAGGGTCGCATTCCTGGGCCGCACATGGACGTGACCGGTCCGTACCTCGAGGGCCCGAACGGCTTCGTCCGAGCGATGCCGCAGCTCGCGACGCCCGAACAGGCGCGCGCCTTCGTCAATTTCTGGGCAGATCAGGGCGTCACGTCCTTCAAGGCCTACAACCTGATCAGCCGCGCGACGCTCGGTGCCGCGATCGAAGCCGCGCATGCGCGCGGCCTCGAGGTCACGGGCCACCTCTGCTCGATCACGTACCGCGAGGCCGCGGACCTCGGCATCGACAACCTCGAGCACGGCTTCTTCGCTGCGACAGACTGGGTGCTCGGCAAGCGCCCCGACGAGTGTCCTGAAGGTGCGGACCTGCGCTACCTCGACATCGATCTCGAGAGCGCGGAGTTCACCGACGTGGTTGATCACCTCATCGCGCGCGGCGTCGCGCTCACGTCCACGTTGACCGTGGTGGAGCGACGGGCACCGAACCGTCCGGCGCCTCCGGCCGGCGCGCAGCGCGCGATGCTCCCGCAGCTCCGCGATCAGGTCATGGCTTCACTGCTCGTCTGGGCGGGCGGCCTCCGCACGATCGACGCGACGCTCGACAACCAGGGAAGCCTGACCGTCGCGCCGGGCGCTGCGCATTCCCTCCAGATTACGGGCAGCCTGGTCACCAACGGTGTCGTCAACCTCGAGATCGGCGGCCTTACGGCCGGCACGCTCTATGACCGGCTCGCCGTGACCGGCGCGGTCACGCTCGGCGGAACCCTCAACATCGGCCTGATCAACGCCTTCGTACCGACCATCGGCGACGCCTTCACCGTAATGACGTACGCGTCGCGTTCCGGCTCGTTCACGACGCCCAACCTGCCGGTGATACCCATCGGGACCTGGGGCGTCGGAACCGGCCCGACGACGTTGGTGCTCTCCGTCAACTGACGATGACCGGCAGCATCCTGCTCGCCCCCGGCGACATCGTCCTGATGAAGAGCGGCGGCCTCGTCGGCTGGGCCATCCGTGTGTTCACGCGCAGCATCGGCGAGCGCCGCACGAAGGCGACGCACAGTGGCGTCATCGTCGAGGCGCTCGCGACGGTGAAGCGCCACAGCCTGTGGACTCGGTACGCGGGCGCCCACAAGGAGGTCGCGGTGTTCCGTCCGCTCAACCTCGCCGCCGCCGACCTGGCCAAGGTCGTCGCCAAGGCCGAGACATACGTCGGCCGCCGCTATGGCTACCTCAAGCTGCTCGCGCACTGGGCCGACTGGGTGCTCCAGGGCGCGTACGTGTTCCGCCGGCTCACCAACCAGGATCGCTACCCGATCTGCTCGTGGGTGGTAGCCTACGCCTATGCGGAGGCCGGCAAGCACTTCGGGGTCGAGCCCGGGGCCGCCACGCCGGACGACATCTGGGACTTCGTGACCGAGAACTCCGACGTCTACCGTGAGGTCGTGGCGCTGGGACGGCTGTCTGCGTAACGTGCGCCTCGCTCGACCCTCCCGACGATCGATCCAACAACCCAGGACCGAGACCCCATGGCAACGGCAACGCCGACCTACACCTGCCAAGTATGCGGCATGAGCGTGAACATGACGTGCGCGAAGTGCGACGCCGAGTTGGTGCATGACTCCATCACCAAGGACGACGGCACCAAGGTCGCAGTGTCGAAGTGCCCGAAGGGCCACGGCAAGATCAAGTCGCCGATGTGCTGCGCGCGGGACATGACGTGTAGCGTGTAAGGACACCCGCGGGCACGAGCGTGACGGCGCTCTCCGCTCTCGACCTCACCCTGATCGCGGTCTACGTGGTCGGGGTGACCCTGTGGGGCACCTGGCTGGGCCGGCGCCAGAAGGACTCGAGGGACTACTTCCTGGCGGACCGCGCCATGCCGTGGTGGGCGGTGTGCTTCTCGATCATCGCCACCGAGACGAGCGTGCTGACGTTCATCAGCGTGCCGGGCACGGCCTACACGGGCGATCTCTGGATGGTGCAGCTGACCGCTGGTTACCTGCTCGGGCGGATCGCCGTCGCGGCGGTTCTGCTGCCCGGCTACTTCCGGGGCGAGCTCGCGACGGCCTATCAGCTCCTCGAGAAGCGCTTCGGCGTGCTGGCCCGGCGGTTCGCCTCGATGATCTTCCTGGTGACGCGCTCGCTCGCGTCGAGCATTCGGCTCTTCGCGATCGCCATCCCGATTCACCTGATCATCGGGATCCCGTACTGGCAGGCGATCGTGATCACGGGCTCGTGCACGCTGATCTACACGTACTTCGGCGGTCTCCGCGCCGTCGTGTATGTGGACGTGCTCCAGATGTTCATCTACCTGTCGGGCGCGATCGCGGCGCTGATCGTCCTGCTCCAGGTCATCCCGGGCGGCTGGTCGGGCGTCGTCGCCGCGGCGGAGCCGCTCGACAAGCTGCGGGTGATCCACCTGGGGGGAGGCTTCCGGGACGCGCCCTGGATCCTGACCGGCCTCATCGGCGGCGCGTTCCTGGCGATGGCCTCGCACGGCGTGGATCACCTGATCGTGCAGCGCATGCTTGCGTCGCCGAACCTGCGTGAGGCTCGCAAGGCGCTCATCGGCAGCGGGATCTTCATCATGGCGCAGTTCACGCTCTTCCTGGTCCTCGGCGTAGCGCTGTACGCGTACTACCAGGGGCGCGCGTTCGCGACCCCCGATGAGATCTTTCCGACGTTCATCCTCGAGGGCATGCCGGCGGGCGTCAGGGGCCTCGTCATCGCCGGCATCATGTCCGTGGCGATGTCATCCGAGGCCTCGGCGATCAACTCGCTCGCCTCCGCACTCACGCTCGACCTCTACGGGCCGCTCTCCGGGCGGTCGGGCGAGGCGGACCACATGTTCCGGATGGGGAGGCTCTTCACCCTCTTCTTCGGCGTCGTGCTGATCGTGGGCGCGATCGCATTCCAGTTCATCCAGCAGGGAACGCCGGTCGTGCTGATCGCGCTCAACATCGCCTCGTTCACCTACGGGGGGCTGCTGGGTGGGTTCCTGCTGGGAGTGATCTCACGCAAGGCCGACCAGAAGGACGCAATCATCGCGATGGCCACGGCGATCGTGGTCATGACGGGTCTCTGGGCCTCTCAGACGTTCGGCGTCACGCCGCGTCTCGTGGACGGGCTGTGGTTCTCGCTCATCGGCTCCGCGATCACCGTCGGCGTCGGCATGGCCAGCGCGTCAATCCGCGGATCAGACGCTCAGAAGCTGAGAACCACCTCGTAGGCAGTCCTGACGACCTGGCCCGCGGCGTCCGTCCCCGGGTGGAATTGCCATGCCAGGACCGTGCGGCGGATGTCGTCGTCGAAGTCGTCGTCGCCCGTCTCGGAGATCAGCTCGACGTCACTCACGACTCCCGTGCTCTCCACGACGAGCCGCACCGCCACGCTCTTGCCGTGCATCGACCTCGGGGCGCGGGGCAGCCGGAGCATCCGCAGTCTAGGCGGGCGTCCGGCGACCTCGCCTCCTCCCTGGCCGGGTCCGCGGCCCGAGCCGCTTCCCGGGCCGATGCCATCCCCGGTCCCTCCACCCGAGCCCGTGCCCGCTCCCGGACCGGCTCCGGTCCCGGTCCCGGCTCCGACGCCACTCGCGCCCGCCCCAGCGGCGACGTCGTACGCGGGCCGCGCGAGCGCGGAGGTGGGCACCGAGTCGGGCGTCACCATCACTTCGGGCTCCACGATGGGCGTCGGCACCACGAGCTCGACCTGGACCTCGATGACCGCAGGCACTTCCGGCTCCGGCGGAGGCGGTGGTGGAGCGGAGCGGGGCAGGTAGACCAAGTGCATCTCCCCGCCGCCTCCCCCGCCAGCGCCAAGGCCAATGCCCCCCCCAGGTACGGCCGCAGGGCCGCGCCCGGTGAGGAGGATGAGCAACGCCAACCCGAGCCCGTGCAGAAGCAGCGAAAGCGCAGCAAAGCCCGCTCTCCGGTCCGGAGCCGGCTGGACTTTACCTGTGAAGATCGGTGCGGCCATGGGTCAGTTTCCCTACACGTCCCTACGGGGGAGGGGTCCTGAATGTTGAACCGCCGTCCCCTCCTGGCGTATCCTTCCGCCCATGCAACCCATTGATTGGGTCATCGTCGCTGCGTACTTCGGCCTGACGGCCGCGGTGGGCTTCGCGTTCACGCGAAAGGGCGGCGAGAGCCTCAGCGAATACTTCCTCTCGGGGCGCAAGGCGAGCTGGTGGCTCGCCGGCACGTCGATGGTGGCCACGACCTTCGCTGCGGATACGCCGCTCGTAGTTGCCGGGCTGGTGGCGGCCAACGGAGTCGCCGGGAATTGGCTGTGGTGGAATTTCGTGATGAGCGGGATGCTCACGGTGTTCCTCTTCGCGCGACTCTGGCGCCGCGCGAACGTCATGACGGACGTCGAGTTTGCGGAGATCCGCTACGCCGGCAAGCCTGCGGCCTTCCTGCGGGGCTTCCGTGCGCTCTACCTCGCGATCCCGATCAACCTGATCATCCTCGGGTGGGTGACCCGCGCGATGATCAAGATCCTGGGGATCTCCATCGGTGTCTCGCCGGTGCTCGCGGTCGGCATCTGTTTCGTCATCACGATGGCGTACGCGGTTGCGGGGGGTATGTGGGCGGTCCTGTGGACGGACCTCATGCAGTTCGTCCTCAAGATGACCGCGGTGATCGTGCTCGCGGTGTACGCAGTCGATGCGGTCGGCGGGATGGATGCCCTCAAGGCGGGGGTTACGGCGCACTTCGGTAGCGAGGCGGCCGCGCTCTCCGTCATGCCGGTCTCGATCAGCGACGGCATCCACGCGTACGCCTGGATGCCGCTCCTCACGCTCACGGTCTTCCTCTCGGTGCAATGGTGGGCCGCCTGGTATCCGGGCGCGGAGCCTGGCGGCGGCGGGTACATCGCGCAACGCATCTTCTCCGCGCGGACCGAGCGCGATGGCGTGCTCGCTACGCTCTTCTTCCAGGTCATGCACTACGCCATCCGTCCATGGCCCTGGATCGTGACCGGGCTCGCCGCGCTGCTCCTGTATCCGAACCTCGAAGACCGCGAGGCCGGCTATGTGCACGCCTTCGTCGACCTGCTTCCCACGCCGTGGCGCGGCGTCATGCTCGCCGGCTTCGCGGCCGCGTACATGTCCACGGTGGCGACCCAGCTCAACTGGGGCGCGTCCTATCTCGTGAACGACTTCTACAAGCGCTTCATCAGGCGCGACGAGACGGAGAAGCATTACGTGGCGGTCTCACGCGTTGCCACCGTCTTCCTGTTCCTCGCGTCGACCCTGGTCACCTGGCAGCTCACCTCGATCGAGCAGGCCTGGCGGCTCCTGTTGGCGCTCGGCTCGGGCACGGGCCTCGTGCTGATCCTGCGCTGGTACTGGTGGAGGATCAACGCATGGTCGGAGATCAGCGCGATGATCACGTCGCTGATCGTGGCCTCCATCGCGACCGCCACGATCCCTGCGCGCTTCGCCGCGGGCGACCCGAACGCCGACGCCACGATCATGCTGATCACCGTGGGCGTCACGACGGTGGTCTGGCTCGCGGTGACGTTCCTCACCAAGCCAGAGCCCGACGCCGTGCTCGAGAGCTTCTACCGCCGTGTGCGCCCTGGCGGACCCGGCTGGGCGCGCGTATCTGTGGCCGCGGGCTTCGGCCGGGAAGAGATCCCGGGCGGGGCGCTCGCGTGGACGAACTGGGTGGCGGGTGTCGTGGCCGTGTACGCCACCCTGTTCGGCATCGGTAAGTGCGTGTTCGGTGAGTGGACGGGCGGTCTCGTCCTGCTGACGATCGCTGGGCTGTCCTTCGCGTGGATCGCCCGCTCGTTCAATGAGCAAATGGAGATGCCGACATGAGCACGACGACGCAGCCCCACGAGTTCGTCAAGGCCATCACCCGACTCGACGCGACGGCTCTGGTCGTCGGGTCGATGATCGGCTCCGGCATCTTCATCGTGGCGGCGGACATCATGCGCCAGGTCGATTCGCCAGGGCTGTTGCTCGCGGTGTGGGCGCTTTCCGGGATCATCACGCTGATGGGCGCGCTCAGCTACGGCGAGCTGGCGGCGATGTATCCCCATGCGGGCGGCCAGTACATCTACCTGAGGGAGAGCATCTCGCCGCTGTTCGGCTATCTGTATGGATGGACACTGTTCATGGTGATCCAGACCGGGACCATCGCAGCGGTGGCGGTGGCGTTCGCGCGCTTCACCGCCGTGTTCTTCCCGGCTCTGACTCCCGACGTGTTCCTCGGAACGACGATCAACCTCGGGAGCGGACCGATCGAGGTCGGGCTGTCGCCTCAGCGGCTCCTCGCGGTCGCGTCCGTCATCGTTCTCACGTGGATCAACGTGCGTGGCGTTCGCACCGCCGCCCTCATCCAGACCTCGCTCACGATCGTGAAGACCGCCGCCGTCGCCGGCCTGATCCTGCTCGGCATCACCATCGGACGGAACGCCGACGCGATCGCCGCGAACTTCGGCGCCGGCTTCGGGCCCACCGGTGGGTTCTCGCTCGCGCTGCTGCCCGTGATCGGCGCCGCGATGGTGGGCAGCCTGTTCTCGATGGACGCCTGGAACAACGTCGGGTTCGCATCGGGCGAGATGAAGAATCCCGCGAAGGACCTGCCGTTCGCCATGGCCGTGGGCGTGCTCACCGTGACGGTGCTGTACCTCCTGGCCAACGCGGCGTATCTCAACGTGCTGACGGGCGCCGAGATCCAGACGGCTCCGCAGGACCGCGTCGCCACCGCGGCGCTCCAGGCGATGATCGGCGACGGGGGGCTCTACATCATGGCCGGCGCGATCATGATCTCGACGTTCGGATGCAACAACGGCCTCATCCTGTCGGGAGCGCGCGTCTACTACGCGATGGCGCGCGACAACCTGTTCTTCAAGCGGACCGGCGAGCTGCACCCGACCTACCGTACGCCCGCGTTCGCGCTCGTCGCTCAGGCGATCTGGACGTGCGTACTGTGTCTCTCGGGCACGTACAGCGAGCTGCTCAACTACGTGATCTTCGCGGCGCTGCTCTTCTACATGCTCACGGCGGTCGGGATCTTCCTGCTCCGCGCGCGCCGGCCCGACGCCGAGCGCCCCGTGAAGGCGGTCGGGTATCCGTGGGTGCCGGGTCTCTACGTCGTGCTCACCGGACTGCTGTGCGTGAACCTTCTCGTGCAGCCCGCGCAGCAGCGCTACGCGGGGCTCGGCCTGATCATCGTGGCCCTGGGCGTGCCGGTGTACTACGGCTGGCGGAGGTTCGTGGCGCCGGCGAGCCCGTCGGCGGGGTGAGAGCGGCGATCAGTCCTGATCGGTGACCCTCCGCTCCCGAGCAGCCTGACGCTCCTCGAGCAACTCCTGGTAACCCTCTTCGTCGAGATGCGTCACGGCGATCCAGGCGTGCGACATCTCGTCGGAGGTGCGGCTGCCGGCATCGACCCAGAGGTCCGGGTCCACGACGTTCGGGTTGTTCTCCGTGTTGTCGTACCACTGCTTCATGATGAGCACCGCGCCCGCCGGGAGAATCGGGGCGACGTCATCCTCGTAGATATGGCTCTGGTGCCACATCGCGCTCCAGTTCGAGATCATGCTGATGACCTCGATCCGGCCCGTCTCGGGATACAGGATCTCGAGCGACGCAGAACGCAGGCGCAGGTGGCCGTGCGGCTGGAAGCTGTCGATCCGTACCGGGTGGTCGAACGTCAGGAAGCCCTGCGTCATGGTCGTGCCGTGCGGCTTCATGACGAGCTCGCCCTGACGGATGCCATAGAGCCGTAGGTCCTGACGGTACTCGTACTCATAGCCCGCGGGGTGCAGCCAGAGGCCCAGCTCGACGATGTTGTCCTCGAGCACCTCGGCAGCGGCGTTCGTCCCGATCCCGCCCGGGTACATATGGATGTCCCAGGCGACGTACGCGTTCGCCGGAAGCAGCCGGCATACGCCGTCCGGAACGAGCTCGCCCAGCTTGCCCATCGCGTACTCGGTCGCGTGCTCGCCCTGCGCACCCGTCCTCTCGAGCTCGCCCTCGTCGTTCAACAGCCGGAAGGTGGAGTTCGCGTGGTGCACCACGGCCTTCGCGTTCCCCGCGGGCTTCACCTGGATCGCCTTGATGCAGCGGTCCTCGGTCATGCCCGACGGAACGATCGGCCAGTGCATCATGTCCTGACCGATGGCCGGCACGTCGATCGGGGTCGACTGAATGATCACGTCGGGCTGACCGAAGTCGGGCGCGAACGCCCACTCATCCGTGGCGATGAGGTCCGGCGGAGCCGGCATGTCGGCCGGATCGCCGAGCGGAGCGCCCTGGTCCACCCAAGCGATCACCGTGGCGATCTGCTCGGTCGACAGGCGCCAGTCGTGCTGGAGCTCTTGGATGCCGATGTCGCGGTCGTAGTAATACGGCGGCATCAGCCCGTTCCCCACCTGCTCCCGGATGCGGCGGGCGTAGCGGCGGGCGTCCTCGTACGTCACGAGGTTCATCGGCCCGATACCGCCCTCCCGATGGCAGACCATGCAGTGGTTCTGGATGATCGGAGCCACGTCTTTCGCGTAGGTCACTTCGGCGGCTGTGCCCGCCGCCGCGAAGCTGACTTGGGCAGCAGCGTGGCCGTGGAACGCCGCAGCGGCGCCCAGGGCGACCGCTCCCACCAACGCGCTGCGTGCACTCTTGGGCAGGTGCATCACGGTGTCCTCCATACGAGTGAAGCTTGGCAATCAGGGGCAATCTGCCCACCGGGCGGGCGAAAGCGAAAGGAGCACGTGCGTCGCGGCTCGCATGGCGGTGCGGCAGGCCACATGTACGTTGTACATATGAAGCGCGTGACCGCGAGCGACGCCCGCAAAGACTGGTTTCGCCTGCTGGACGAAGTCGCCGCGGGGGCTGTCGTGTCGATCGAGCGCGGGGGGAGGACGATCCTCCTGCAAAGGGCGCCCCAGCCGAAGGGCCGAGAGGCGGTGCCCGACTATTCGGGCCTCATCCGCGCGCCCAACGTCGAAGACGCCGATCGCTGGAGCTGGGAGTGGGGACCCGAGGGCGATCTCGAGCCGAGCGACCGCGCCGCGCCGTGAAGCTCCTGCTCGACACGCAGTTCCTCCTCTGGATCGCTCTCGACGTGCCGCGCGTGGACGAGTTCCCCTGGCTCGAGCGATACCGTCCGTGGGGCGTGTCGCCCGTGTCGTTCCTCGAGATCCAGTTCCTGGCGGAGGTGGGCAGGATCGAGGCCAAGAGCAGCGAGTTCGCCGCGGCGATCGGCCAGGACCCGCGCTTCGTGGTGGACGAGGTGCCGCTCCTCTCGTTGATCGAGCAGGCGTTGCCGCTCACCTGGACGCGGGATCCGTTCGACCGGCTGCTCGCGGCACACAGCGCGGCGCGGCGCGCGCCCCTCTGCATGCTGGACCGTCGGATGAGGGCGGAGCACGGGCTCATCGTGCGGGAGGTGCGGGCGGGCGGGTAGGCCCCCTCTACCCCCCCGTCGCCACCGCTGGCAAGCTCCGCAGATACGCCCACAGCGCCTGCACCTCTGCTTCGGTCATGTTCTTCGTGTAGTTCACGATCATCGACATCGGAAGCTGGAGGTCGGTTCCGTCGGGCCGCTTGCCCTCGCGCAACGCCCTCGTGAAGTCGTCGTAGGTCCAGGCAGCCAACCCATCCGCATGCGGCGTCAGGTTGCGGGCGGGCGGCCAGCTCGGCTCCCCGCTCGGGATGGGACCGCCCGACAGGTCTGCCCGGTGGCAGCCCGTGCAGACGCCGGCGAGGTGCTGACCGAACTCCGCCGTCACCTCGGTCGCGGGGGGCACGCTGGCGTGCGCCGCCGTGTGTGTGGGAATGATGTCCGCAGCGAAGCGGAGCTGACCGAGCGCGACGAGCACGATCCCGAGGGGCCCCATATCGACGGTCACCACCTCGTTGTCCACGGGTGGCATGGAGCGGATGTATGAGACCACGTCCGCGAGCTCCTGGTCGGACATGAGCTGGAAGTCCTCCGCCGGCATGATCGTCGGAAGCCCGGACGGCGCGACGCCATGGCGAACGGCGCGGTCCCAATCCGCCGGCCCGTAGGCGAGGGTCACCGAGCCCCGGCCCGTGGTGAGGTTCGGGCCGCGGATGCGCGCGAGCATCGGGTCGTCGATCATGATTCCTCCGCCGTAGCTGGTCCCGTGGCACTCACCACAGAGATACCGCGAGCCCACGAGGTGTTGCCCGCGCTCGATCGCGCCCCCGAGGGCGACCGCATCGGCGCTGTCCGGCGACGAGAGCGCCGCCATCTCCGCCTCGGAGAGCGGGAACGGAATGGGGAAGTCGACGGTGTGCGTCTCGATGGTGCGGGATCGTAGGCCGTTCACCCTCATGTTGGCCCACACGTAGAAGCCTCCCACGGCCAGGCCGAGGACCCCGATCACGGAAAGGACCACCTTCAACGCCGCCTTCATGTTCGAACGCTCGAGTGGGGTTGCGTTTTCGAGGGCCGGCTCCGCTATTCGGCGGAGAGTGTAATGGGGCGTCGAAGAAAAGCGAGGTGCGGCCATGGTTTCGAGCGATCGAGACGTCCGTGTGGGACCGAGCCGCCCATGGCTCGCGGTGCGAGCCACTCCACTGCTCGTCGCACTCGCGGCGGCCGCGGCCGTGACGCCCACGGCCGTGCACGCCCAATCCGCCCCCCGTCCCGGGCAGCAGGTCGCGCTCGTCACCGGATCCACAAGCGGCCTCGGCCGTGAGCTCGCCACGCGTCTCTCGGCGATGGGCATGCATGTGATCGTGCATGGTCGCGACCAGGCGCGTGGCATGGAGGTCGTCGACGAGATCGAGCGCGCGGGCGGAACCGCGCGCTTCTACCAGGCGGACTTCGGCTCGTTCGCGCAGGTGCGCGCGCTAGGCGAGGCAGTCCTGCGCGACTACGACCGCATCGACCTGCTCATCAACAACGCCGGCTTCGGCCGCGCGCCCAACGAGCGCATGGTCACCCAGGACGGGCACGAGCTGCGCCTCCAGGTAAATCACCTCGCGCATTTCCTGCTCACGCACATGCTACTGCCCACGATCATCGAGAGCGCGCCCGCGCGCATCGTCAACGTGGCCTCGGGCGCACAGAACCCGATCGACTTCGACAACGTCATGCTCGAACGTGAGTTCGACGGCGTCCGCGCCTACGGGCAGAGCAAGCTCGCGCAGATCATGTTCACGTTCGACCTCGCCGAGGAGCTCGCCGGAACGGGCGTGCTCGTGAACGCGCTGCACCCCGCGACGTTCATGGACACGGCGATGGTGCAGAGGGCCGGGATCGCCCCGCAGTCCACCGTCGACGAAGGCGCAGATCCCGTGGTGAACCTGGTGACAGGCGACGTCGGCACGGGCGGATACTTCAACCAGATGCGGCCTGCGCGCGCGAACGCTCAGGCCTACGACCTGGAAGCCCGCCGCCAGCTGCGCGAGCTGAGCGAAAGGCTGACGGGCATTCGCTGAGGGCATCTCGCGCGAAGGGTTCCCGATCGCCACTCAAGAGTCGATGAAGGAGTCATGGGGCCGAAGCACGGCCAACGCGGTGCCTTGATTGACGGTGACGGCGGAGCCTTCCGTGAGGAAGGCAGAGCTGGGTCTCCCGCTCAAGCATTCGTGAAACTCGGAACCATAAAGAGTTCGGGCATCACATTGCAGGGTCGCTGAGGACGCCTGCCACACTCGCCACTGTGGGTGTTCCACCCGATACTCGACCGTGCCGCCGCTGCGCTGAACGGCGTAGCCCCAGTAAGCTCGGTGATGAACTCCTCCTCCGAACCGGCCTGCGGGACCGCGGGTTGGCCAGTGGCGCGAACTTCTAGGTGGCTCCACTCCGCGTGATGTCGCCACTCATATTTCACCGCCCCGTTTTCCCGGAGAATCCCAGCGTCGGTCTCGAGCCGATGACGCATAGGCACGCACACATAGCGCTCGCCGTAGCAAAGTCGCGCGACCGCGGCGATGGCCCAGCGCGGGACGATTTCCTTCACGAAGACGCCGCCGCGCCGCCAGCCCTCCTCGCCCCGGGACCGGACATAGAAGCGCAGGTTGACTTCCTCGAAGTGGCGATGAAACGGCACGGGCACTCCGAGCAGTTTCGTGTTCAGGAACATGAACCCAACCAAGCTGACGAACGTCTTGCCGTTCCAGGAATCCAGTTTCGTCCCGCGCGGCACGCGCGAGCGGAGCGCGGCGGGATCGATGTGGTAGTTCAGCATCGCGAGATGCCGCCACTCTGCGGTCAAGAATCGCGATGGCTTGTTGGGTGCGCTCATGAGAGGAAGCGGCCGCGCGTTTCAGGCGTGGGGATCATGCAGGCCGGGTTCTTCCCGAACCAGCGGTAGCGGTTCTTCGCCACCACATCGTAAGCCCAGTTGCGGATCGGCCGTGGAACGATGAGGAGGATCTTCAGGACCGGCCACAGACCGTTGAGCCGGGCAGCGATACGCAGTGCCGCATCGCTTCTTGTGTGAGCCACCCCGTCGGCGATCAGCACGACGCTGTCCAGGTGCGGACCGACTCCAAGTCCTTCGAGTAGTTGCCTCCCCGCGGGAGATTGCAGCGAGGCAAACCGAAACCGCCCTCTCCGATCCCGTGCGAGAACGAACTGCACGAAGTGATCGCAAAGATTGCACACGCCATCAAAAAGAATGATCGGATGTTCAGGCATCAGACATTCGAGTCATGACCGCAAGCGAGCCGCTGGCACGAGTCGACCCTCCGGCCAAAGAATCGGTCTTTGCCACGAGGGGGCGGCCCGGCCCGCCCCCTCGCAGTGTCGGCGCCGAAAATGGCGCCCGCCTAGCCTAGCGCGACAGCAGGTGCGTGAACTTCAGGATGAGGCGCCGCTCGTTGTACAGCGGCAGCCCCTGCGGATCCCGCCGGACCTCGTCATATACGACGTAGATGTCGCTTCCGGGCCGGTAGGTCCAACGGTAGCGAGCGCTCGTGCCGATCTGCCTCGTCGAGGAGTTGTACTGGGAGATCGCGCGCAGCGTCATCGTCGGCGTGACCGCGTAGTCGACACGGAGTGAAGCCAGGTTCAGCTTGAACGCCCCGGCATCGAGGTCGACCTCGTTGCGTGAGTAGGACGCCTCGGTGGACAGCTGATCGTTGAGGCGCGCGCCCAACGATGCCGAGTAGTCCGTGCGCGTGCCGTCGTAGAAGTCCTGCGGCGAGTACGACAGCCGGTAGTACAAGCGGCGGGCCGGATTGCTCGAGAAGTTGGCGTACCACTCCCCGAACCTGTAGTCGCCGGCCGCCACCGGGACGCCGTTGAAGGAGAACGGGTTGTCGAGCCGCTCGAAGTAGTTGTTGTACCAAACGGTCAGGTTCGCGCCGTTGTTGAAACGCGTGCCCACCATGTGGTGCAAGCGCATCGAGACCAGCCGGTTCGATTGGTCCGTCGTGTACGTGACGTTCCACATCGGCGACATGTCCCGGATGCCGAGGATCCCCGGCCTCGGAGTATTCTCGAGGTGGATCTTGGACGTCCGGATCCCGTTGCGCGGGAGGTAACCGACCTCGGGGTTGAAGTCGTCCTGGAAGTCCGCGTACTCGGCGAAGATCCGCCAATTCTGGTCGAGCCACATCAGGTTGCCGTAGCCGCCCATGTCCCCGCCCGTGAGCCCTTCCGTCTGGGTCTTCGCGAGGAAGCCGGTGGCGCTGATGCTCGGGTGCGGAGCCAACGCGAAGTCCACCGCGTACGTGCGGTTGAAGCGGCCGCCCTTGGTCTCGACCCGGTTGATGAACAGCGCGCCCGCCCGGGAGCGAGAGAGGAAGTTCCTGCTGTAGCGCGACACGAGGAAATTCTCGCCCGACACGCCGAAGGCGCTCTCCGTCTGGACGTCCAGAATCGCGATGTCGTTGCGGCCCACCTTACCGCTCAGACGCGCCCCCCCGAGGATCGGCACGTTGCTGTCCCGGCCGAAGAGCCCGATGCGGCGTGTGAAGAACAGATCGACGATGCGGTTCTGCGAGGTCGCGGAACCCACGTTGAACTGCCCCGCGTTCTCCAGGAAGAAGTCGCGCTTCTCGGGATAGAAGAGCTGGAAGCGCGTGAGGTTGACCTGCTCGTCGTCGACTTCGGCCTGCGCGAAGTCGGTGTTGACGGTGACGTCGAGGTTGAGGCCCGCGGTGACGCCGTACTTCACGTCGAGCCCGATGTCTCCCTGGAGGTCGTTGTCCACCACGCCCGCTTCAGAGACTCGGGTCGCGCCGCTCGTCACGAACGGTTTGATGCGGAGGTCGCTGCCACGGTTGAGGGACTGGAGTTGGTCGAGCGAGCCGGCCATGCTCACGCGTGTGATGTTGTACGCCCTCGGGATCGGTGCCCAGAACGCCTGCTCGTTCTTGCGGCCGATATTCCGCATCAGGTTGATGCCCCAGCTCTGCGTGGAGGACTCCGGAAAGCGGAGCGTCACCATCGGGATGGCGATCTCGGCGACCCATCCTTCCGCGTCGCGATGCGCGGACACGCTCCACACCCCGTCCCAGTCCTTGTTGATGTTGGACGAGGCGCCGCCTGCACGGGATCCTTCGCCTTCGTTGGAGACCTGCTGATCGAGCTGAGCGCCGAGCGGGGTCGTCACGAACATGTACGCCGAGCGCGAGTCCATGAACGTGTCGAGGATGATCTGGAAATTGTCCTCGTCGAGAATGCGGTTGGAGTCGCGCCGCATCTCGGTCGCGGTCACGCTCGCCGGGCTCGAGTCGTACGCGCGCACGCCCAGATAGAGCGTCCGCGCGTCGTAGAGGATGCGAACCTCGGTGCGTTCGGTCGCATCAGCACCCTCGTCCGGCTCCTGCTGCACGAAGTCGTCGATGACCGCGGCCGACGCCCACACCGCGTCGTCGAGCACACCGTCCACGATGGGACCCTGGGTCACCTGAACGGCTGGGATCAGGTAGTTGGAGTGGCTGTGAGGTCCTTCCTGGGCCGACAGCGGGAGGGCCGCGCCGGTAATCGCGGCCAGGGCCGCGAGACTACACCATACCCGATCGAGTGGGACCTTCATGAGGACTCCGTGCGTTGGGGGCGCTGCGAGGACACGCGCGCCGAGCCTGTCGTTGAGCGTCCAGGGCAGGACTGAAATGAAGCCGAAGCGCTGGCGGGGCTGGAAGGACGATGATCGCCAGCTCGCCAAATGCCGCTTGCCAAGGGCGCCCCGCCGGGGGGAAGTTCCTTCCATGACGTCGTCGAAACGGGCGGGATGGGGCGCCGCGGCAGCGGCCGCCGTCCTGGGGGTCTCACTGATTGGGCTCGGATTTTGGGCCGACGAGCGGGTGGCGGCGGCGCCTCCACCCGCCTACGACCTGGTTCCGCTGCCCGCCGGCGTCGACTCCCTGACGTCGCTCGCGGATCTGGCTCGGGGCGCAGGGGTGTGCGGTCCGGCATGCTCCGGGATCGTCTACCTGTGGACCCCGCGCATGCCCCTCTCGCGTTCGGGGATCCCGAACGTCGTCGAGGCGGCGCGGGCCCTCGGTCTCCGCATCGCGCTCACGTCCACCGAGGATCTCCAGGAATACGCAGAGGGGGGTCACCCGTCCGCGGCGGGAATCTCGTTCGCCGACGCGATGCTGGAGGCGGGTGTGCTGGCGCACGCTCCCGCGCTCGTGGTCCATGCCGGGGGCGACGTGATCGGCACCGCCATCCTCGGGTATAAGAGCGCGGACGCCTACGCGTCGCTCGTGTCGTCGCGGTTGGCGGAGGGGGCGTCCGGGGGTGGCCTCGGGGCACCGACCCCCTTCGCCCGGTTGGCCGTGCAGCCTGCCGATCCCCAGGCGCCAGCGGACTACGAGGCGGTCGGGCTCCCGGGAGCGTACTTCCGCTGGGTACCCGGCACGCGGCTCCTCGCCTACGAGTCGGACCGGAGCATCTACTTCCTCGACCTCGCGGACGGGGAGAACCGCATCGCTCCGGGTTGGATCGACTTCGTGCCCAGCCCGGACGGCCGCTACTTCGTGACGCCCGGACCGGGCGACGGCGGGCTCACGTTCTTCGACGGACGCGAGGTGCTCGAGGCCACGGAGCGGGGGCGGAGCATGGCCGTCGAGCCGATCTTCACGGACCTGCGCATGCGCGACCAGTACCCCTCCGTGGGCATCCTGGAACAGGGCGAGTCGCGCACGCTCTATCGCGTGCTCACGAGCTGGTTCGAGGGCCTCATGTATCGGGACTACGAGGTGCGCGTGAATCCGGCCACCGGTGCATCGAGCGTGCGGCCCGTGGGGGAGCCCATCGTGCCGTGCGCGGGCTATGCGCTCTCGACGCCTATCATGTCGCAGACCGGCCATGAGGTCGCTGCGCGGGACGAGACGACCGGCACGACGAAGGTCTTCGAGATCCTCGAGGGCCAGAGCTGCCGCGAGGTGCTGGACCTGGGCGCGGCGACGAGCAAGGTGGCGTGGCACGCGAGCGGCCAGAAGCTCGCGTTCGCGACGCCGCGTCGCGGGCGGGGAAGCTCGGGAGGCGAGGGCATCTTCGTCTTCGACCGGCAGACCGGCACGACCACGAGTGTCCCGGGCAGCGGAGGCGCGAGCCGCCTCGCGTTCCCCGACTTCGTCGGAGATGAGTCGGTCGTGTTTCTCGTGCCGGCGGCTCCGGGCGCTCCGACGAGCGTCTTCCGGGTCGTCGACGGCATCCAGTAGCTTGGCGCCATGACCCTCCGACGCCTATACGCTCTCGGGCTCCTGGCAGCCCTCGCCGCCTGCGGTCCGGCAGAGCAGCCCTCACCCGAGGTCGACCTCGAGACGCGCGCCCGCGCCATTCACGACGCGGTGCTCACCATCGACACGCACGACGACATCGGGTTCGACTTCGCCACGCCGGCCGTCGATCCGCTGAACGCGGACCGTCAGGTCAACCTCGAGAAGATGAGGGCCGGCGGGCTCGATGCCGGCTTCTTCATCGTCTATGTGGGGCAGACGGAGCGCACTCCGGCCAACTACCGCGCCGCCCAAGAAGGGGCGGTCACGAAGTTCGAAGCGATCCACAGGATGGCCGAGGTGATGTACCCGGACCAGATCGAGATCCCGTACACCGCGGACGATGTCGAACGCATCAACGCCTCGGGCAAGCTCGTGGCGGCGATCGGCATCGAGAACGGTTTCGTGATCGGCAGGGACCTGTCGCTGCTCACCGACTACTACGGGCGCGGCGCACGCTACATGACGCTCGCGCACAACGGCCACAACGACATCGCGGACTCGGCGCAGCCGCGGGACCCGCTGGGCGATGTGCCGGAGGAGCACGGCGGCCTGAGCGCGTTCGGTGAGGAGGTCGTCGCGGAGATGAATCGACTGGGGATGATGGTCGACATCTCTCACATCTCGAAGAACGCGGCGCTGGATGCGATTCGAGTCTCACGCGCCCCGGTGATCGCGTCGCATTCCAGCACGGCCGGGGTGCAGCCGCACGCGAGGAACCTCGACGACGAGACGTTGCTCGCGCTCCGGGACAACGGGGGCGTGATGCAGACCGTCGCGTTTGCGGGTTACGTGAAGGTGCAGCCGCCGGAGCGGGCTCAGGAGCTCGCGGATCTGCGCTACTCGCACGGCTTCGTCGGCGGACCAGGGCTCGACAGCATCGCGGGGATGGCCTCGCAGGACAGGTTCGACTACGAGCGCGGGATCGACATGCTCGATCTGCACTTCCCGCCCGCGAACGTGTCCGACTTCGTGAACCACATCGACTACGCGGTCCGCCTCATCGGCATCGACCACGTGGGCATCAGCTCGGACTTCGACGGGGGCGGCGGCGTCTACGGCTGGGACGACGCGTCCGAGGCGCCGAACGTGACGCTCGAACTCGTCCGCCGCGGCTACTCCGAGGAAGACATCGCGAAGCTGTGGGGCGGCAACCTGCTGCGTGTGTGGCGCGAGGTGGAGCGGGTCGCGGCGGAACTCAGCTCTGCTTCTCCTACGCCTGCTCAACCTCCGGAGCGATGAACCCCTCGTTCTCGAGATAGAGCAGGATAGTCGCGGCTGCTTCCTCGACGCTCAGCTTCGCGGTCTCGATCACGATCTCGGCCTTCTCGGGCTCCTCGTACGGATCGTCGATGCCGGTGAAGCCCTTGATCAGCCCCGCGCGCGCTTTGGCGTAGAGGCCCTTCCGGTCGCGCTGCTCGCAGACTTCGATCGGGCACGAGATGTATACCTCGATGAACGCGCCCACGGCGTCGACCATCTGCCGCACCTCGCGGCGCACAGCCCGATACGGTGCGATTGGCGCGCAGATCGCGGCGCCCCGATTCTTGGTAATCTCGCTCGCGACGAACCCAATCCTCTTGATGTTGAGGTCGCGGTGCTCCTTCGAGAACCCGAGTTCACTCGAGAGGTTCTTCCGCACCAGGTCGCCGTCGAGCAGAGTGACGGGCCGCGTGCCGATCTCCATCAGCTTCGCCATGAGCACGTTCGCGATCGTTGATTTGCCGGACCCCGAGAGGCCGGTCAGGAAGAGCGTGAAGCCCTGGTGGGAGCGCGCCGGGTAGCGGTCCCGGAGCTCCTTGACGACCTCGGGATAGGTGAACCACTCGGGGATGTCGGAGCCGTCGCGCAGACGGCGACGAAGCTCCGTGCCCGAGATGTTCAGGATGCGCCCGCCCTCGGGGATCTTGGAGACCGGCCAGTACTCTCCCTTGTCCTCGAAGTAGACCATCTCCTCGAAGGAGACGACCTCGATGCCGACCTCCTTCGCGTGCTTCTCGGCCAGCTGCTGCGCGTCGTACGGCCCGTAGAATCCCTTGCCGGTCTTGGGGTCGCTCGGACCTGCGTGGTCGCGGCCGACGATGAAGTGCGTGCACCCGTAGTTCTTGCGGATGATCGAGTGCCAGACCGCCTCGCGGGGGCCGCCCATCCGCATCGCGAGCGGCAGCAGGCTCACCATCGCCGAGTGCGCGGGCGTGTGCTTGAGCACCGCCTCGTAGCAGCGCACCCGGGTGAAATAGTCGACGTCGCCCGGGTTCGTCATGCCCACGACGGGGTGAATCAGCAGGTTGCCCTCGATCATCTGCGCGGCGCGACGCGCGAGCTCGGCGTGCGCGCGGTGCATCGGGTTGCGCGTTTGGAACGCGACGATGCGATTCCAACCGATACGCTTGAACTCGGCCTTCAGTTCGGCAGGCGTATGGCGGAGATGGCGGAACGTGTGGTGAGTCGGAAGCTCAACGCCCTCGAGCTTGCCGCCCAGGTAGGTGGGATGGCTCTTCTTCAACTCGAAAACACCGGGATGGCCGTCGTCAGCTGTGCCGAGCACGCTCTGCGCCTCGGCGTTCTTGTCCGGCGTCCAGACGTCGGAGACCGTGAGCACCGCGAGCACCATGCCCTCGGGGTGCCGGAGCGCGACTCGGCTACCTATCTGGAGGGTTCCGGCGAACTCGTTGGTGACGTCGAGCGTGATCGGCATCGGCCAGAGCGTTCCGTCCGCGAGCCGCATCCCCTTGCAGACGCCCTCGTAGTCGGCGTGGCCGAGGTATCCCTGCAGCGGCGCGAACGCCCCGTTGAGGAGTAGCTCGAGGTCCCAAATCTGCCGGAAGGTCACGTCCCAGGAGGGGAGGTGGACCGCTTCCTTCTTGAGCTCCTGAGCGCGCTTGCTACTCACCATGAGGCCGTCCGCCACGTGCGTTCTCCCGATGTGCTGGTGTGAGGGGAGCGCATTGTAATGCGGATGGCGCCCCAGGGAAGGGGCGCGGTGGGTCGGCTACGGGCAGGGCGCGTAGGTGATCGGGTCTTCCGCGCGCAGGCCGCCCCCATCCTGCGGAACCCAGCGGTACCACTCCCCGCACGGCTGGCCAGCGGCGTAGTTGCCGCGCTCGGCGAGCTCCCCCATCGGGCCCATGTCCGGCATGTGGTTCGCGTGGGGCGACATGGTCATGGCCCGCGACCAGTGCGATTCGTAGGGGCCCTCCAGAAGGCCATCCCGATAGGTGCCCTTGTCCGACGGAGCGCCCTCCCGGAAGAACGACTCGAACGGCCCGTGCAGCACGCCGCTCCGCCACGACTCGCGCACCTCGAGTTGACCCTCGAAGTAGTACGTCTCGTGCACGCCGTCCCAGCGGCCGTTGAGGAGCGTACCGCGCTCCCGGACGAGCACCGCGTCCCACATCGCTACCACCGGGCCCGTGTACGGCTCGAGAGTGCCCCGCAGGAGGTACACGCCGCGCCGCTCGATGAGCTCGTTGAAGTTCAACGGCGCTTGGGCGGATAGGGCGGCATGGCCGCCCAGGAATAGGCCACAGACCAGGAGTAAGGATCTCGTCATGGCGCCGTCATTCACCTCGCGAAGTGGCTACACCCTCTATACACACGTTACGGCCGGAGTTGGTTGCGGTCCACCGGGGACGCCCGCGTGGGGTCGCTTGTCCGGCGCCACCCCACCCCCTACCGTCCGCTCTCCTCACCCTCGTTGGAGGCAGCGATGAAGTATCGAGTGCTGGGCGACACAGGCGTATTCGTCTCGGAGCTGTGCCTCGGCGCCATGACCTTTGGCGGTGGCGCCCAGATCTGGCAGACGATCGGCGGCCTCGGCCAAGCCGAGGTGGACTCGCTGGTCGGACGCTCGCTCGATGCGGGCATCAATTTCATCGACACCGCGAATGTGTACTCCACGGGCGTGTCGGAGACGCTCCTCGGCCGGTCACTCTACGGAAAGAGGCACGACGTCGTGCTCGCGACCAAGGTGCGGGGCCGCATGGGCACCGGCGCCAACGACGTGGGGCTCTCTCGCCTTCACATCATGCGGGAGGTCGAGGCGAGCCTGAAACGGCTCGACACCGACTACATCGATCTCTACCAGATCCACCGCACAGATCCGGTAGCCAACATCGAGGACACGCTGCGCGCGCTCGACGACCTCGTGCGGCAGGGGAAGGTCCGCTACATCGGGTCCTCCAACCTGCCCGCGTGGCAGCTCATGAAGGCGCTCGCAATCTCGCGGGCCGAGGGCCTCGAGCGCTTTAGGTCCACACAGAACTACTACTCCCTCGTGGGGCGTGAGCTCGAGTGGGACACCATCCCCCTGATCCAAGATCAGGGTGTCGGCCTGCTCGTGTGGAGCCCGCTCGCGGGCGGCTTCCTCTCGGGCAAGTTCACCAGGGACATGACGGGAGAGGGTCGCCGCAAGACGTTCGACTTCCCTCCGGTCGACAAAGAGAAGGGCTACGGCATCGTCGACGCGCTGGCCAAGGTGGCCAAGGCGCGCGGAGCGAGCGTAGCTCAGGTCGCGCTCGCGTGGGTGCTCGCGCAGCGCGCGGTGACGAGCGTCATCATCGGGGCGCGCAATCTGACACAGCTCGACGACAATCTCGGCGCCGTCGACCTCACGCTCACGGACGAGGACCTCGAGGTGCTCGACGACGTCAGCCGCGTACCGCCTGCATATCCGCTGTGGATGGACGCGCTGGGCTCGGATCGTCGCCCCGGCGAGGTGCGGCGCTTCGATCAGGCGACGCAGCCGCCGGCGAAGAAGTAGGAGCGCAGTGGTGGCGGCCGCGGGGCCGCGTCGCGCGCGCTACCTGCGTTCTTCGGCCGCTTGCGCCGCGAGGTCCGTCTCGGCACGAGCGCGGATGTAGTGCTGAAGAGCGACGAGCTCGTCGAGCGAGATGTCGGCATACGCGGGCATGCCGTTCACGGCGCGGGCGCCGTCTCGCACCACGCTCGCGAAGTCCTCGAGCCTCGTCACGATGAGCGAGGCGCGCAGATCGGGCGTGAGGCCGCCGGCCACGGCGCCGCCGCCGTGACAGAGGCTGCACTGCTGCCCGAACACCACGGCGCCGCGCCCCACCTGCGCCCGGTCCACCTCGAAGGGCGCATCGATCGGACCGGGGATGTAGGGCGGGGGCTGAGGCGGCAGCGTCGCGGTGCCCTCGAGCGAGAACGTCACGAGCCGACGCGTGTGAAGACCATACGCCCAACCCAGGGCCGCCGCCTCGGTGCCCCGCGCCGCCAAGCTGCCATATCCCACGAGCAGCGCCACGTACTGCCGGCCGTCGACGGCGTAGGTGATCGGGGGCGCGAGGATGCCGAGCCCGAGGTCGTACGTCCATAGCTCCGCGCCCGTATCCGCGCGGTATGCGACGAACGCGCCGTCGAGGCGACCCTGGAAGACGAGATTGCCGGCGGTGGTCATCGTTCCGGGGCTGTAGAGACCCGGGAGCGGGATCTCCCAGGCGAGCTCCTGCCGCACCGGGTCCCAAGCCTGGAGCGTGCTGAGCAAGCCGTCGGGGTGCGTCGAGCCGGTGTTGCCTCCGCCGACTCCAACGCCGACGAGCCAGTTCGTCACGCGGTAGGTCGCCGGGTCGATGCCGATGTCCGTGTACGTGCGCGCCTGGTGCATCGCGGGGTAGTAGGCGAGTCCGGTTTCTGGGTTGAACGACATGGCGTGCCAGTTGTGCCCACCGAGTTCCGTCGGCGTGACGCTCGCCATCCCGCTCTCGTAGCGCGCACCCGGAACCTCGACCGGACGGCCGGTCTCGAGATCGATGCTCGACGCCCAAGTGGTCTCGACGAAGTTCTCCGCCGAGATGAGCTCGCCGTTCGTGCGGTCGATGACGTAGAAGAACCCGTTCTTGGGCGCGTGCAGGATGACCTTCCGCTCACGTCCCTCGATCTCCAGGTCCGCGAGCACGATGTCCATGTTCGAGTTGTAGTCCCACGTCTCGCCGGGCGTCGTCTGGTAGTGCCAGAGGTACTCGCCCGTATCGGGATCGAGCGCGACGATCGAGCAGAGGAACAGATTGTCGCCGCCCCCCGGGCTGCGGACCTTCTGGTTCCAGGGTGATCCGTTGCCCGTGCCGATGTAGAGCTGATCGAGCTCGGCGTCGTACGTGAACCCGTGCCAGGCGTTGCCGCCCCCGCCGTGGGTCCACCACTCGCCGGTCCACGTTTCGGCGGCCATGCGCATAGCGTCGTTCTCGAATCCGTCCGCGGGGTTGCCGGGCACGATCCAGAAGCGCCACGCCTGCTCGCCCGTTTCGGCGTCGTAGGCGGTGACGTAGCCGCGGCTGGGCCCGTTCTCGGTGCCGCCGTTGCCCACCAGCACCTTGCCCTTGAAGACCTTGGGCGGGCCGGTGATGTACATCGCCAGTTCCGGGTCGATCGTCTGCACGCTCCAGACTTCGGCACCCGTGGCCGCGTCGACCGCGTTCAGGCGCCCGTCCCACGTGGCGACGTAGACCTTGTCGTTCCAGTACGCGATGCCGCGGCTCAGGTCCCACCCGGCGCGCAGCCTGCCCGCGTACTCGCGAACGCGCGGATCGTACGTCCAGAGCACTGTGCCCGAGGTCGCGTCCACGGCGCGTACGATGTTCATGCTGCCGATGAAGTAGAGTACGCCGTCCACTACGAGCGGTGTGGAGCCGAGCCCCTTGTCGCCCGGCAGGTCCAGGTACCAGTCGACCGCTAGGCCGCCGACGTTCGCATCGGTGATCTGCGTGAGCGGGCTGAAGCGCTGCTCGCTCGACGTGCGGCCGAACCCGAGCCAGTTGTCGCCCTGCGTGGTGTCGGCCAGCGCCGCGTCGTCGACGACGGTGCGAGTCGGCTCGTCGGGCGCGGCGCAGCCGGTGAGGCCGAGCGTAAGGACCGCCAGCAGACTCGGCGTGCGGCGGCGCCCACGCATCGCGCACTCCCGCGAGGAGACTACAGCACCCCCGCTGCGCGCATCACGGCCTCGCACTTGGTGCGGATCTCGCTTCCGACCGCGAATGGGTCTCCGTTCACGTACTCGGGCCGGAAGAGCTCGACCGACAGCGCCCCGGCGTATCCCTTCTCGACGAGCTTGCGGATGATCGGCACGACGGGCGCGATGCCGTCTCCGGGGATCAGCCGCGAGTTGTTGTTGATCAACTCACGGGGCCCAGCGAGCAGGTCCTGGAAGTGCGCATGAGCGAGCTCGCCCGGCTCGAGCAGATCGAGGTCTTCGAACTTCGAGAGCCCCGACCAGAAGTGGAAGAAGTCGAGCATGGGCCGCACGTTCGGATGATCCGCCGCGCGGATCATCTCGAGTGAGGACGTGAGCGTCGCGAGGTGCGTCGAGGTGCGCGTGAATTCGATCATCGCGACCAAGTCGAACTCCCGCGCGATCTCGCCGGCCTCGCGGATGCAGGCGGGCGTCGCCGCGAAATCCTCGGGTGTCACCGGTCGGTTCGTGAGCGAGGGGGCGTAGATCCTCTCGAGGCCCAGGCTCTTGAACTGTTCGCAGCGCCGGCGCCACGTCTGAAGCGACTCCGCGCGCGCGGGCCCCGGAATCCAGATGTCCTGGAGCGCCGCTGCTGCCGACACGGGCGTGAGGCCCAGGTCGGTCAGCAGCGCTCGGGCCCCCACCAGCGTGTCCCCTTCGAGGAACCCGTCGAGAAGGCCGTCGTTCAGCTCGACGTTGCGGATGCCTGCCCGGGCCCACCCCTCGAGCGAGCCCCGGAAGCCGGCCCCTCGCGAGGTATTCTGGTGCATGGCGAGCGCCATGCGGCCCGCTTGCGCGGGCTGGACGCGGACGCGCGCCGCGAGCGGGGCGGCGACGGATGCTGCCAGGAAGTCTCGGCGGGTGACCATGAGCGGTACGGTATCGCCGATTGCGAGCCGCCGCCACGCCCCGCGATCTTCGCCGGATGCAGCAACCTCGTCGACCGAGGAAGTGGGTTTCCATGGTGCTCGCGCTCGTGCGCAGCGTCGGCTTGGCCCTGCTGATCTACGGGGTGCTCATGTTCGCACTCCAGCGACGGCTGGCCTTTCCGGGGGCCTCCCGGGAATCGCTTCGCGCGACCGCTACCGAGCCGCCCGGCGTGACGCAGGCCTGGCTCGACGCGTCGTTCGGCAGCGCCGAGGCTTGGTTCTTCGGCGCCCCCGCCAGGGCCACCGCCCCGACCATCGTGTTCGCGCACGGCAACGGCGAGTTGATCGAAGACTGGGAGAGCGCGATGGAGCGAGTGGCCCGCTCCGGTGTTGTCAGGGTAAGCTTTTCGGGCCCTAGTAGTGGCATTTTCGAGGGTAAAGGCGTCGCTGATTTTGCAGCGATTTCGGCGAGTGAGATGCCCCGCGCCGGCCCGCGAGGAACCCCCGAATACTGCTCTTCCGACTTGAGTTGACTACACCCTCGAACTGCCATCCGAACTGGCTCATGATCGATTCCTTCCCCATCGCGCTGCGGTAACGTGCCACGTCGCCGGTGAAGGTCGTGAAGCCGAACCGCGGTCCCGACAGCCGCTGCCTCGGGAGCTCGCGGGCCCTCATCGCCTCGGGAATCGGATCGGTCTGGGCGGAGGCCTGCTCGAAGCCGAGGCCGCTGAGCAGAGTAGCCAGCGCTAGGATGCTGATGGAGCGGAACATCGGCGTTCTCCTTTGACGGGGTCCTTTCTGCGCGTTCATGGGAGAACGACGCCTGTTCGCGTCGGGGGCATCTCTACGTATGAGGACGCAGACGACCCCGCGGGTGACGTAGGCCCGTGCGCCGCGTTGCGATCTACGTCACGCAGGCGGTCGATTACGTCGACCCACGTATGGGGCGAGGGGCAGTGGCGCCGGTAGCGTTCGGCAACCGAAAACGACCTGCCTCGAGGTTCCCCCATGAACAGCCTGCACCACCACCCGATGGCGAGACTCGCGCTGGCGCTGCTGGCATTCGCCCCGAGCCCGGCCGTCGCCCAGTCGACGGTGGCCTTGGCACCCGGCGATGATGTGCGCGTCGCGTGGTTCGAACAGTCGCCGACGTTCACGGCGTTTCGCGTCGTGAGAATTGAGTCGTTCGACGTCGTGCGCTCCGACGAGAATCAGCTCTTGGGAAGGCGGGGGCAGAAGGTGTTCCTCATCGATCCCGGAGCTTTGCGGACGGTGCAGCGCAGGATCGGCACCAAACCTGTGTCTGCGCCGGAGGTGGTCCTGGGGTCCGGGGCGGGCTTCGCCCTGGGCTTTCTAGTCGGCGCTCTCGGAGCCTCCGCGAACGGAAGTGGCGATGTGGCCAATGCAGGTCTGTCCTCCGGTGTGCTTCTGGGCGCCCCGCTCGGTGCGTTCGTCGCCTGGGTCGCCTCCCGGAGCAGGGGGATCTACGAGGACGTGGAGGTTCACCGCCTGGGGCTTTCGCGTAGGTGATGCCGCGTAGGTGATGCCTGTCACGATCGAGTCCGGGACCCTAGGCTCCCCGGGACCTCGGTGTCCGAGCATCCATCCTCGAGGGAGTGACAATTGATCGACGTGACCGACCACGGCCGGGTTCGCGAGCTCCGGCTGAACCGCCCGCCCGCGAACGCGTTCAACCCCGCGCTCGTCGCCGAGCTCACCAAGCAGATCACCGCCGCGCCCGCGGCGGGCGCCGAAGCCATCGTCATCTCCGGCGCTCCGGGCTTGTTCACGGGAGGACTCGACGTGCCCGAGCTGCTGACGCTCACGCGGGACGAGATGCGCGCGTTCTTCCGGGCGTTCTATACACTGCTTCGCGAGGTCGCGGCGTCCGAGGTACCGGTCGCGGCCGCGCTCACGGGTCACTCTCCCGCCGCGGGCGCCGTGCTCGCCGTGTTCTGCGACCAGCGCGTGATGGCCGCGGGCCGCTACAAGATCGGCATGAACGAGGTGCAGGTCGGGCTCGCTGTGCCGCCCATGCTCCAGTACGCGATGAAACGGCTCGTCGGCCCCCGACAGGGCGACGCGCTGCTGATCGCCGGAGCGCTCGTCACTCCGGAGGAGGCGCTGCGCATCGGACTGGTCGACGCCGTGGTGCCCGTCGAAGAGGTGGTGCCCAGCGCCATCAAGTGGGCCGAAGGCCTCATCGCGCTGCCGCGCGCGGCGATGCGCGACACCCGCCGGACCGCGCGGGCCGATCTCGCGGCGCAGTTCCGCGACGTGAGCGAAGCGAGCCATGACGAGGCGGCGGCTCGCTGGTTCGGCGAAGAGACCCGCGCGACCATGCGCGCCCTCGTGGAGCGCATCGGCAAGCGCGGAGCGTAGCACCGCGAGCTCCGCGACGGGGGCCCGCGGCTAGCTCGCGAGCCGCTACGAGGCGACCGTCGCCTTTTCTTTCTTGGTCGCCTTGCCGGCCTTCCCGCCCTTCGCCTGCGGGCGCTGCATGTCGCGCGGCGCCGCGGGCATCGGCTTCCAGCCCGACTCTCGCACCGCGGCCTGCGCGGCGGCGAAGCGCGCCACCGGCACGCGGAACGGCGAGCAGCTTACGTAGTCCAACCCGATCCTGTGGCAGAACTCCACCGAGCGCGGGTCTCCGCCGTGCTCGCCGCAGATGCCGATCTCGAGGCCGGGGCGGATCTTCCGCCCCAACTCGACCGCCATGCGCATGATCCGCCCGACCCCGTCCTGATCGATCGTCTGGAAGGGGTTGTCCTCCAGCACTCCGTCCTCAAGGTACTGGAGCAGGAAGCCCGCCTCGGCGTCGTCGCGGGACATGCCGAACACGGTCTGCGTGAGGTCGTTCGTGCCGAACGAGAAGAACTCTGCATGCTCAGCGATCTCGTCGGCCATGAGCGCCGCACGCGGGATCTCGATCATGGTGCCGAGCTTGTAGGGGATCTCGCGCTCCTCCTCGTCCATCACCTGGCGCGCCTCGGCGGCGACGATGTCCCGCTGGATCTTGAGCTCGTTCACGTGCGACACGAGCGGGATCATGATCTCGACCTTCACGTCGACGCCCTCGCTCATGCAGGTGGCGGCGGCTTGGAAGAGCGCGCGCGCTTGCATGCGAGTGAGCTCGGGCAGCAGCATCGCGAGGCGAACGCCCCGCGTGCCGAGCATGGGATTCGTCTCCATCAACTCTTCCGTGCGCGCCAGGAAGTCCTGCTTCGCGCGGATCTCCTCGAGCGTAGAGTCGATTTCGCGCAGCGTGCTGAGGTGCTGGAGCTTCAGCTTGGCCTCCGCCAGATCGCGCATGAGCTCGATGTGGTCTGGCAGGAACTCGTGCAGCGGCGGATCGAGCAGACGGACGACGACCGGCAGGCCGTCCATGGCCCGGTAGAGGCCCTCGAAGTCTCCCCTCTGGAGCGGGAGCAGACGGTCCAGCGCTCTCTCGCGCTCCGCGTTCGTGCGGGCCATGATCATCTCCCGCATGATGGGGAGACGATCCTCCTCGAAGAACATGTGCTCGGTGCGGCAGAGCCCGATGCCCTGTGCGCCCAGGCTGCGCGCTCGGCGTGCGTCCTTTGGGTAGTCGGCGTTGCCCCAGACCTCGAGGGTGCGGAACTCGTCCGCCCAATCCATGAGCCGGCTGAGCCACGCGTCCTGGATGTCTGGCACCACCTTGGACAGCGCGCCGAGGTACACCTCGCCGCGCGCGCCGTCGATGGAGATTTCGGTGCCCTCGCGGATCGTCAGGTCGCCGATCTTCGCCTCGCGATCGTTGAGATTGATCTCGAGCGCCTCGACGCCCACGACGGCGGGCTTGCCGAACTGACGGGCGACCAGCGCCGCGTGGCTCGTGCGTCCGCCGCGGCTCGTGACGATGCCCTGCGCCGCGAGCATGCCGTGCACGTCGTCCGGCTTCGTCTCCGGCCGGACCATGATGACGGCCTTGCCCTCGACCTTCGCCCACCGCTCGGCGGTGTCGGCGTCGAACGCGATCACACCGACTGCGGCGCCGGGCGACACGTTCAGGCCCTGCGCGATGAGTCGCGCGTTCTTGCGTGCGTGTTCGTCGAACTGCGGGTGCAGGTAGAAGTCCACCTGCTCGGGGCTCACGCGCAGCACGGCCTCCTCACGCTCGAGGAGCCCTTCATCCACCATGTCGACCGCGATCCGGACCTCGGCCTGCGCGGTGCGCTTGCCGTTCCGGGTCTGTAGGAGCCAGAGCTTGCCGGCTTCGATGGTGAACTCGATGTCCTGCATGTTGCGGTAGTGCCGCTCGAGCTTGTCCGAGATGTCGCAGAGCTCTTTGTAGGCTGCGGGGAAGCGCTTGGCCATCGCGGAGATCTCGAAGGTCTGGCGCGTACCCGCGACGACGTCCTCGCCCTGTGCGTTCACGAGGAAGTCGCCGTGCAACCCCGGCTCGCCGGTCGAGGGGTTACGGCTCATGACGACGCCGGTGCCCGAGGTCTCGCCCATGTTGCCGAAGACCATCGTCACAATGTTGACGCCCGTGCCGAGGTCGTGCGGGATGCCGGAGGCGTTGCGATAGTCCATGGCGCGCTTCGTATTCCACGACGCGAAGACTGCCTCGGTCGCCGCGCGCAGCTGCTCGATCGGATCCTGCGGGAACGGCGAGTGGCTATGGATCTTCACGAGCTCCTTGAAGCGCTTCGTGACGGCCTTCCAGTCCTCGGCCCCCATCTCGGGGTCGGTGGCCACGCCGGCTTCCTCGCGCCGCTGCTCGATGACCTCCTCAAACACCTCGTCGTCGATCTCACGCACGACGGTGCCGAACATCTGGACCAGGCGGCGGTAGGCGTCGTACACGAAGCGCGGGTCGCCCGTGAGCTTCACCATCCCCTCGGCGACCTCGTCATTGAGGCCGATGTTCAGGATCGTGTCCATCATGCCGGGCATCGAGAACTTCGCGCCGGACCGGCAGGAGACGAGCAGGGGCTTCTTGGGGTTGCCGAACTCCTTGCCCGTGGCCTTCTCGATGGCCTTCAGGGCCTCGAGCGCCTGCTCCCAGCTTTCGGGCGGGAAGTGGCCTTCCTCCGCGAGGTAGGCGATGCACGCTTCCGTGGTGACGGTGAAGCCGGGAGGTACCGGCACACCGATGCGGGACATCTCGGCGAGGTTCGCGCCCTTGCCGCCGAGGAGCGCGCGCACGCCCTCCCAGTCGGCCTGGGTGGCTTCCGCGGCCTCGAGCTCCGTGAACAGATACACCCACTTCCGATCCATTGTCCAATCCTTGTCCGAAACGCGATTTGACCGCCTAAATGTACGCCCCCATCTCGCCGAATGGTAAGCTCCGCGCGCGGGAATCCGCCTCCGACGGCTGGCCCATCCGGAAGGGCCAAGGTATAGCTTCCGCATGAAAACACGCATCACCGAGTTGTTCGGAATCGAGCATCCCATCATCCAGGGCGGGATGCACTATGTCGGCTACGCCGAATTGGCCTCTGCGGTCTCGAACGCGGGCGCGCTCGGCATCCTCACAGGGCTCACGCAGCCCACGCCCGGGGACCTCGCCAAAGAGATCGCGCGGTGCCGAGCCATGACCGACCGACCTTTCGGGGTCAACCTCACCATCCTGCCCTCGTTCCGCGACGTGTCGTACGCCGAGTACGTGCGCGTGATCGTCGAGAGCGGCGTGAAGATCGTCGAGACCGCGGGCCGGAACCCGGAGCCCTTCCTGCCGGCGCTCAAGTCCGCCGGCATCAAGGTGATCCACAAGTGCACGTCGGTGCGGCATGCGCTCAAGGCCGAACGGATTGGGTGTGACGCCGCGAGCGTCGACGGCTTCGAGTGCGGCGGGCACCCCGGCGAGGACGACGTGCCCAACATGATCCTGCTCCCTCGCGCCGCGGAGGAGCTCACGATTCCGTTCGTGTCCTCGGGCGGCATGGCGGACGGCCGGAGTCTCGTCGCCTCGCTCGCGCTCGGCGCGGACGGCATGAACATGGGCACGCGCTTCATCGCCACGAAGGAGGCCCCCGTGCACGAGAACGTGAAGCGCAGGCTCGTGGAGGCGGACGAGCTCCAGACGCGGCTCGTCATGCGTTCCCTGAAGAATACCGAGCGCGTGCTGAACAACGCCGCCACCGAGGAGGTGCTGCGTATCGAGCGCGAGAAGGGCGACGCCGTCACCATCGAAGACATCCGGCACCTGGTCGCGGGAGAACAAGGAAGGAAGGTGCTCCAGGACGGCGACCTCGACGCGGGCGTGTGGAGCTGCGGCATGGTGGCGGGTCTCATCCACGACATCCCGACGTGCAAAGAGCTCATCGACCGGATCATGGCCGAGGCGAGAAGCATTATCCGGGAGAGGTTGGAGGGGTTCCTCGCGGCCTAGGCGCCGCGGTGTCGGCTCCCACGGGTGCTAGCGTTCGGGCGCCTCGCCTGCGTATCCCGTAAGCTCAACGTAGCCGCGGCCCTCGACGGGGGCGCCGCCCTCTCCGGTTCCCCGCACGAAGACCGCGCCCTCCCAGTACCGGAACGCCAGGTCGAGCTCCTGATCGGGGATACGAGGCTCGACCGCGAGGCTCCAGCCGTGCCCGGGAACCGTCACCCGCCATCCGGACGGGTACACGGCGTCGTCGATCGGGGAGGTCCACGTGCCGGTGCTCTCCATGATGATCTGGGTGCCCCACGCTAGTCGTGTGGGCACGCCGAGCGGATCGACCACCACGGCGTCGCTCCACGCATCGGTGCTCCCGTCGGCGCTACGGAGCCGATAGGCCATCAGGTCCCAACCGTCATCGAGTTGGATCGCGAACCAGTCCCATCCGACCTGGCCTTCGGACAGAGCGGACGTGCTCCACTCGCGGTCGAGCCACGCCAACCCGCTCACGGCGAGCGTGTCGCCTCCGACGACCAGCGTGCCCGCGGCGGGCATCCGCGTGTGCGAGTAGTAGTAGGAAGCGTTTCCCGGCCCGGGGCCCTTCTGGCTTAGGCCGCGATCGCCCTGCGGAACGGCGGGCTTCCCGGCCTCGAGCGCGAGGTCGAGCGCGACGTCTCCCTCTCGGGCGCGCAGCCTCAGCGGGAACGGCTCGGACGTCGTGCCTTCGATGGTCCAGCCCTCGAGCCACACCCGCGATGGGTCCGCCGTCGCGCCCGCGAGTTCCACCGCGCCGCGTGCGAAGCGCTCGTACGCGTGGAAGCGCTCCGCGGACACGTCCGTGACGGTGAAGTGCGCCATGTAGGCCTGATTCGTAGCCCAGGCCGAGCGGGAGTCGGGGATGCGGGGCGCGAGGGCGCTGCGGAAGATCGTGAGTTGGAACCCGAAGTCGCGGCCGCTGGTCGACGTGAGGTTGCCCGTGACGTACCACCACTCGGTGCGAAAGCCCGGGTGCGGCCCGTGGTCGGCGGGGAAGTCGAAGTCTCGCGGCGCGAGCGCCCGCTCGTACCCGGCGGTGTCGGCGCCTGCGAGGGTTTCGGCGAGCGAGAGGCGAGTCTCCGACGCTCGGTCCGTGCCGCCGCATGCGCCGAGGAGGGCGGCTGCCAGGAAGACGAGAAGCCAGCCGCCGCCGTTACCCTTTCCAGCGGGTGTCACGCCCATCCGCGAGCGGACCCACCCACGGCGTGAACCCAGGAGTGATCCATGCAGGTCCGAGGATACGCAGCCCGGTCGCCCGAATCCCCTCTCTCCCCGTGGACCTTCGAGCGGCGGAGCCCAGGGGCCAAGGACGTTCGTATCCGGATCGAGCACTGCGGCGTCTGTCACTCCGACATTCACTTCGCACGAAACGAGTGGGCCTTCACGACGTACCCTTGCGTTCCCGGACACGAGATCGTGGGCCGAGTCGAACAGGTGGGCATCGGAGTCACCCGCTATCGCGTAGGGGATCAGGTAGGGGTCGGCTGCTTCGTCGACTCGTGCAGGAAGTGTAAGAGCTGCGCCGACGGGTTCGAGAACTACTGCGAGACCGGGGTGCGGATGACCTATGGGAGCTTGGAGGCGGACGGAAAGACGCCCACGTACGGTGGCTACGCGACCCAAATCGTCGTCGACGAGGCCTTCGTCCTGAAAATTCCCGAGACGCTCGACCCGGCCGGGGCGGCTCCGCTCCTTTGTGCGGGCATCACGACCTACTCTCCCCTCCGCCACTTGGGTGTTTCCAAGGGGACGCGCGTGGCGGTCATGGGACTGGGCGGACTCGGTCACATGGGCGTGAAGCTTGCGGCATCCTTCGGCGCGGAGGTCACGGTCTTGAGCCATTCGCCCTCGAAGAAGGCGGATGCACAGCGGCTCGGGGCGCACGACTTCGTGCTGACGAGTGGGGAGGGGGCGCTCACGGCGCTGGCGGGCCGATTCGACGTGATTCTCGACACGATCTCCGCCGAACACGACTTGAACGGGCCCGTCGGCTGCCTGAAGAGGGATGGCACCCTGATCATGGTGGGCGCGTCGCCGACCCCGTTTTCGATCGCCGCATTCCCGCTCATCTTCGGGCGCCGGAGCATCATGGGGTCGCTCGTCGGAGGACTGGCCGAGACTCAAGAGATGCTCGATCACTGCGGCAAGCATGGGATCACCAGCGACATCGAGAGAATCACTCCGGACCAGATCAACGGGGCGTTCGATCGGGCGGTCCGAGGGGACGTCAAGTACCGGTTCGTGATCGACTGCACCAAGTTCTGAGGCGAGCTCATTCGCCGCGCAGCGCCACGGCGGGCGAGGTCTTGGACATCCGCCATGCGGGATATACGCCGGCAAGGAGTGCGGCTACGAGCGCGAGGCCGAGGGCTTCCGCGAGCACGCCTGGGCCTACCTGCATGTCGAGGGTCCAGCCGAACGAGCGCTTGTTGATCACGAAGATCATGACCGCCGAGAGCGCGATCCCCATGGGTACGGCGAGGGCGCCCGAGACGAGCCCCATCAGGCCCGTCTGCGTGAGGACGAGCCTCCGCAACTCGGCGGGCTCCAGGCCCCACGCGCGCATCACTCCTAACTCGCGCGCCCGCTCGAGCTCGAGCGCCATGAGCGCGCTCAGCACCCCGACGAACGCGACGATGAAGGCGAGCATCCTGAGTACGGCGGTGACCTCGAACGTCCGGTCGAAGACCTCGAGCGATGCCGTGCGGAGCACGTCGTTCGTCCGCGCGACGACCGTGGTGCCCGCGGGAACCCTCGTCAGGAGATCTTGGACGACGGCCTCGGAGTCGGCTCCAGCGCGCACGAAGAGCGCGAGAGACGTGACGCCCGAGTCGTCGAAGAAGCGGTCGTAGAGCTCGCGGCTCACGATGACCGCGCCTTGGTCCGAGCCGTAGTCGTAGAACACGCCTAGGACGGTCAGATCCTGCGGCCCCATGGGCGTCGGAACCTCGACCCCTTCGCCGACCTCGACCCGGCGGCGGAACGCGAACGGCTCCGACACGAGAGCGCCCTCGGCACTCTGGAACGCGCGCATGATCGTCGTGGCGTTGCCCTCGATGAAGTCGAACGTCTCCTCGCCGCGAGGATCCAGGGCGAGCGCGACCAGCCGGTACGCGCCGACCCCGTCCACGATGTCGATGCCACGATAGGTGCTGTGCCCCACGACATCGGGGTGGGCCACGAACGACGCGATCAACTCGGGCGGCAGCGTCCCACTCGCGCGCGAGGCGGTGGGGCCTGGAAGCGACACGTAGACGTCGGCGCTCAGCGTCGCGTCGAGCCACTCGGCCAGGGTGCCCCGGAAGCTCTGGATCATGACGCCGAGCCCCACCGTGACGGACACCGCGACGGAGAGCGCCGCGATGGCCGGCGCCGTCCGGCTGAGCGAGCGCATGAGCCCGCGGGACGCGATGAGCCCGAGGGAGCCCGCGACCCGACCGAGCACCGGTCGGGACAGGTGCATGCCGAGGAGCGCGCCCGCGGGCGTGAGGAGCGCGAGGCCCCCGACGATGAAGAAGAGCGCGGCGAAGCTGAGTCCCAGGCTGCGGCTGGGGAGCAGAACGAGCAGCGAGCCCAAGGCGATCGAGACCACTCCGGCCGCGGCCGCGCGAGGGATCATCCGCCGCGACTTGGCCTCGCGCACCGAGCGGAGCATCGCCAGGCGCGGCTCCGAGGAGGCGGCCTCGAGCGCGGCAGGCAACGCCGCCAGGAGCGTAGCGCCCAGGCCAAGGGCGGCGGCTTTGACGAGGAGCGCGGGCTCGACTTGCATGCGCTCGACCGATACGGCGAAGTAGAGGTGGTTGATCGTGCGGGTGACGAGGCGGACGAGCCCGCGTCCGAGCAGGACGCCCAACACGAGCCCTACGCCCGAGCTCACGACGCCGATCCAGGCGGCCTCGGCGAGGATCACCCTGAGGATCTCGCCGCGTGTGACGCCGAGCGCGCGCAGCCGCCCGAGCAGCGTGCGGCGCTGCACGACCGAGAACGTCATCGCGTTGTAGATCAAGAACATGCCGAAGATCAGCGCGAGTAAGCTGAGCGCGGTGAGATTCACGTCGAACGCGTCGATCATGCCTGCCATCGTCGCCGCGCGTGTCCCCGCGGTGGCGAGCGTCTCACCTGGGGAGAGCAGCGCGCGGATGCGCTCGAGTAGCAGCGCGGAGTCTGCGCTCTCGGGCACGAGCAGGTCGATTCGGGTGAGCCGGCCCGCGAGGTCGAGCACGTCCTGCGCGCCGGAGATATCCATGAGCAGCACGTCCGCGAGCCCGGTGCGCGTGAGCTCGTCGGTCGGCTCCAGCGTGCCGATCACCGGCAGGCTCCAGGAGCGCCCCGCGACCAGGACGGGCAGCGAGTCGCCCACGGCGACCCCAGCGCGGGCCGCGGTCACGGCCGAGAGGACCACGCCGCCCGCGGTGGTCACGAACGAGCCGACGTCGAGCGCCGCGGGCCCGGCGACGACGAACGGCCGGAACGCCCCCTCGGAGAACGGATCGATGCCGAGGATCCTCAGCGCCTGGCCCGGCAGGAGCGCGGAGGACGCGAACCCCTCCACGACGGGCGCGGACGCGCGGAGGCCGGGCTCGTTCCGCAGGCGGGCCACGAGCCGCTCGTCGATCGGGCCGACCTCGCTCGAGATCTGGTGCGTCGCTCTACCCGATACCGTCTCAGCCGAGATCTGGAACGCGGTGCGCGCGCTCCGCGTCGCGAGATCGATCGAGAGCACCACCGCCACGCCGAGCGCGACACCCACCACCGAGAGGACGAGCTGCATCCGGTGGTGCAGGAGATGGCGAAGGCTCGACTTCGTGAGCAGCCTCACCGAGCATCCTCGACGATCCGCCCGTGGTCCAGTCGGAAGACGCGGTCCATGCGCGAGGCGAGGACCCGCGAGTGCGTCACCACGACCAGCGTGCCGCGCTCTCCCCGTACGAGATCTGCGAGCAGCTCCGCGACTTGCGTGGCCATGTCCTCGTCGAGGTTGCCCGTGGGCTCGTCGGCCAGCACGAGGTCAGGCTCGTGCACGAGAGCGCGCGCGAGCGCAACGCGCTGCTGCTCGCCGCCCGAGAGCCTATCCGGAAACGTGTCCGCGCGATCCAGGAGACCGACGCGCTCCAGCAGTCGGCCTGCGCGCTCTTCATCCTTGGCGCCTACGGCGCCCTTGAGCTCGAGCGGCAGCAGAAGGTTCTCGAGGACTGTGAGCGTCGGGAGGAGGTTGAAGAACTGGAAGACGAAGCCGATATGTCGCCTGCGGAACCGCGTGCGCTCGACCTCCGACAGCGCGGTGAGGTCCACGTCTCCGATCGTCACGCTTCCCGAGTCCGGGAGATCGATGCCGCAGATCAGATTGAGCAGGGTGGACTTCCCCGATCCCGAAGGCCCGAGGATGGCCACGCGCTCCCCCGGCGCGATCTGCAGGCTGGCGCCGTCGAGCACGGTGTGCGTGCGGCCGCCTTCCTCGTATCCCTTGCGGAGGTCGGCGAGCTCGAGGCGTGGGGCGCTCGAGGGGCGTATCGTGAGGTTGGGACCTGGCATCGTGAGTGGAAGATGGCATGCCGCCCGCGTTCCGCAGTGGCCGCCTCGTGTCATGCTCCCCTATCATGACGGAGGCCGATGCAGATGCAGCCACCGCGGCCATAGGAGATCGGCCGGCATGATCGAGGACCTGCGCGGGGACGAGTCCTGGCGGATGTTCCGCATTATCAGCGACTTCACGGAGGGCTTCGACAAGCTCTCCAACCTGGGATGGGCCGTTTCGATCTTCGGGTCTGCGCGCCTTCCGCCGACCGACGAGTACTACCAGGCGACCGAGCGCCTCGCCGCCGCGCTCACGGCCGAGGGGTGCGCCATCATCACCGGCGGCGGACCCGGCATCATGGAGGCCGCCAACAAGGGGGCGCACGGCGCCGGCGTCGACTCCGTGGGTGAGGCGCCATGACCTTGTACGGCGTGGCGGGAGGCGCCCTCAAGGCGCCCGCCTTGCCCGGGGGCGTGAGTGCCGGGAAGATGTCCCCCAGCACCGCCCCCTGCAGGAGATGTCATGTGAGGTCCTGGATCGCCCGCCTCGGTGTGTTCGCACTGGCCATCGGCGCCGTGGGCTGCGCGGAGCCGGTCGAGCGCGACCGCGTGCTCATCCTCGTCGTCGACGGGCTCCGGCCGGACTACGTGACCGAGGAGATCATGCCCCGGCTCAACGCGCTCGCGCGGGAGGGCTTCCGAGGCCTCGCGCACCACGCGGTCTTTCCCACCGTCACGCGCGTGAACGGACCATCCATCTTCACCGGGCGGTTGCCGGGCGGGCATGGGCTCCTCGGCAACTCGGTGTACCTGCCGGAGGTCGAGCCTTCGCGCACGCTCAATGCGTCGGTCGCGGCCGACCTACGGTTGATCGACGAGGCGACGAACGGCGTGCTGCTGACGGCGCCCTCGCTGGGTGAGTTGCTCACCGAGCGGGGCTTCACGTACTTCGCCGCATCGTCGGGGTCGAGCGGCTCAGGCCTGCTCATGAACCACACCGGCGCTGGGGCGGGCCTCGTGCACTACGAGTTCACCCTTCCCGACTCGCTCGCGCCCATCGTCGCCGAGGTGGTCGAACCCGTCCCCGAGATTTCCGAGGGATCGAACGCCGTGCCCCTCGCCGCGTGGGCGATCGACGTCCTCCTGCGCATCGGCGTCGACCGCGCGGATGCCGACGTCCTGGCGCTTTGGCTCACCGAGCCGGACGGTATCGCGCACTCCGATGGCATCGGCTCGCCGGCCATGCGCGAGGCGCTCCGCCAGCTGGACGTGGAGATCGGCCGCTTGCTCGACGGACTCGCCGAGCGCGGGCTGCTTGAGCACACCAACATCCTGGTGACCTCCGACCACGGGTTCTCGACGCACAACGGCGAGATCTCGGTCAACCAGCTCCTCGTGAACGCCGGGCTCAAGGAGTCCGCGCAGTCGACGGACGTCGTGGTCGCAGGAGACGCGATCCACGTCCGCGAAGGTGGCCAGGCGCGCGTGGACGCGATCGTGAGGCTCCTCCAGCAGACCGACTGGATCGGTCCGGTGTTCACTCGCGGGACTGAACCGGATGCCGTGCTCGGTGCCTACACCGGAACGGTGTCCTTCCAGGCGATCGGGTGGGACCACGCGCGCTCGGCCGACATCCTGACGAGCGCCGGATGGAGCGATCTCGAGAACGAGTTCGGGTGGCGCGGCGAGGTGCTCACGACGGGCACGGCGGGCCACGGGAGCTCGAGCCCGTGGGATGTGCGCGCGACGTTCATCGCCGCCGGACCGGGCATCAAGCGCAACGTGCTCTCGCCGGTGTCCACCGGGAACATCGACATCCTCCCGACGACGCTCGCGCTGCTCGGCCAGCCCGTGCCCGCGGGGCTCGACGGCCGCGTGCTCTCGGAGGTGCTCACGACCGGACCTCAGCCGGGCGAGGTCTCGTTCGCAGAGGACCCCATCAGCACGTCGGTCGAGCTCGGCGCCATGGTCTACGAGCTCACCTTGCACCGCACACGTGTCGGCTCGACGGTCTACTTCGACGGCACGGACGTCACACGGAGGCCGCGCTAGACCCGTAGCTCTCCGCCGTTCACGTGGAACGTCTGGCCCGTGATGTAGCTCGACTCCTCGGACGACAGGAACGCGTAGGTGTTCGCGAGCTCCTGATCGAGCCCGATCCGGCCGAGCGGGATGCGTGCCACGTTGGGAGTCGCGAGATACGCGCCGGGAACGACGTGGTTCACGAGGATGTTGTGCGGCGCGAGTTCGACTGCCAGCGCGCGCGTCATGCCGACGGCGCCCATCTTCGAGGCGCACACGTGCGCCCAGTTGGCTTGGCCGTGCCATGAGTTCGTGCCCGAGATGGTAATGATGCGTCCCCAGCGGTTGGCGATCATGCTTGGGATGACCGCCCGGGAGCAGAAGAACGGTCCGTCGAAGTTCACCGCGGCGGCGTTGCGCCACTCTTCGGTGGTCATCTCCGTGATGGGGCGTCCCCCGCGGAAGCCCGCGTTGTTGATGAGGATGTCGATCCTCCCGAGCTGCCGGAGCGCATCGGCCACCATGCGATTCACCTGATCCTCGACACCGACATCGGCCAGGAGTGCGATGGCGCGCACGCCGAAGCCTCGTGCCTCTTCGGCCACGCTCTCGGCCTCCGCGCGGTTGGAGCGGGCGTTGACGATCACATCCGCGCCGCGGCGGGCGAGTTCCAGCGCCGTCGTGCCGCCCAGGTTCCGGCCGGAGCCCGTCACCAGCGCAACTTTGCCCTCCACGCTGCGGCGAACCGGGGCGGCCTCCGGGCCGACGACCGGCACTGCCATCGCGGCGCCCATCGCGCCGAGCGCGGTCCTGCGAGAGACGTGGGTGGGGTTGCTCGTGTCCATGGCTGGACTCCTTGCGGCTGATTCGCGGCTGATTCCGTGCGGGCTGGCAATCTACTGTCGCTGCGCCCGCGTCGCCGGGCGCGCTTGCCCGAGGACCGGACGGGGTCCATGGTGGGCCCCGGGACGTCCCTTCAGACAGGGGTCAGGATGCGGATGAGCCGTGGGTGGTCGTCGGTGCTCGCCACATGGAGCGTCGCACTCGTGTGCGTCGCGCCGATCGCGGCGCAGGACGCCGGAAGCTATTCGCGCTCGAGCACGGGCACGCGGGAGTTGACGCTCGGGAGCGGCACCGTGATCAAGATGCTTCTCGACGCGTCGAACCTCGGCAGCGGGGAGATCGAGGTCGCCGAGATCACGTTTCCGGCGGGGGCACTGAACCCGTCGGCGGGGCACCGCCACGGCGCGACCGAGATCTTCTATGTGATCGAGGGCGTGCTCGGCCACGTGGTCAACGGAACCGAGCACCGGATCGAGCCGGGTATGGTCGCCGTGGTGAAGCCGACCGACGAGATCATGCACCGCGTTCTCGAAGGACCCGTGAAGGCCGTCGTCATCTGGGTGCCGGGAGGGGAGGGGAACCGCATCCAACCGGCGGAGAACTGGCGGCCGCTCGGGGGCTGAGGGGCGACGGGTCTACGGACGGCCCCACAGAGTCGCCATCGCTTCGTCGTAGGGAGCGAGCAGGGGCGGCCCGCCGGTCATCGCCGGGTACGCCAGCACCTGCGGCATGCGTCCGGGGAAGCTCGCAAGCACGATTTCATTGCGCGCGGGTCCCAGGTCACGCACGAACATGGGCGCGCCCCCTTCGAGCCCGGGTAGGTCGCCCTGCCAGAGGAGCGGCGCGAGCGCGACCGATCCGAAGCGGTCCGCCATGAGTTCGCGCACGCACGCTTCCGGCCACGGAGTTCCCTCGCCTCGCCATACCACGGAGCCGCGCGGCGTCTGGAGCGCGGCCAGACCGTCCGGCGGTGTGGGCGTCTGCTCTCCGTCGATCGCGGGGAGGCTCGCGGCCGGGACTCCCGCCAACCGCGCCAGCGCGTACTCGTGGAGCCGGCACGTGTCGTTCCGGCGCACGATGGCTTGGATGGAATCGGCGCGCATGCCCGACGCCTGCAGCATGGCCGCCAGACGCTCGTCCCACGCGGCGTGCACGAACACGAGCGCGCCGTCGGCCGCTCCCTCGGGGATCGTGATGCGCGTGAGCGTCTCCGCGGGCCACGCGTGCGAGCGCATGCGGGTCGGCACGAGAGCGACCGCCGCCACGAGCAGTGTCGTTGCCACGCCCCAGCGCACCCCCGCCCGGAGCGCGGGCCCCGCGCGCTCGTGCGCGTCCGCGACGGCGAGGACCGCGAGGAGGATCCAAGCGGGCGTGGCCTCGAAGTGCATCCTTGGTGCGTGTAACCAGTAGATCGCCTGCGCGAAGACGGGGAGAAGCGCCCACGCCGCGACCACCGACACGCCGGACGCGAGCCGCGAAGCCAGCGCGAGGTACGCGGCCGCGACCAGGACGAGTGACACGGGCGTCTCGAGGAGCATCGCGCCGAACTGGGTCACATCGGACGCCGAGTACGCGACCGCCTCCCGCAGCCCGTACGGGAACGACCACGGATCCGCGTGGAGGCCGAGGCCGTGCGCGGGTCCGTTCAGCGCAGCGTAGCCGAGCGTGAGCGGTGAACCGAAGAGCGCGCTGTTGAACGCGAAGAGCAGGAGCGCGAACGGAATGCCGCCCACGATCCACGGCACTACGGTACGGCGAACGAGCGCGATCCCTCCGCGCTCGAGCCAGACGCCCAGCGTGAGGGTCGGCCCGAGCACGAGGCCGGTCCACGGACGGGCGAGCACCATCCCGCCGACCGCGGCGCCCGCGACGAGCGCCCACGACACGCGGCCGTCCGCGGCGCGGAGCGCCGCGTAGAGCGCCAACGCTCCGGCCGCTCCTGCGGTGACGTGCGACGGCGAGCCCGCTGCGAGGGGCAGCATGAACGGGCTCACGGCCAGGAACACAGCGGCCACGCGTCCGTGCGTGCGCCTCTCGGGCGGGAGGAGGCGGTCGAACGACGCCGCGACGAGTCCCACCATCAGGGCAAATAGCAGAGGCCCCGCCGCCCAGCGGAGTCCGACGAGCACGAACGCCGCCCATGCGAGCAGGTGGCCGGGCGGGTATTGGGAGACCCAGCCCGCCTGCGTTACGAGCATGTTCGGGATCAGCCACGCCTCGGACGACGGCAGCATTGGACCCGCCAACATGCCGCCCGCCAGGTAGCGCGCGTGGATGAGCGCGGCCATCTCGTCCACGCCTGTGAGCAGCCGCTGCTGCAGCCCGAGTGCGACCGCGCCCGCCAGCACGGCCGCGAGACCTGCGACCCCGAGCGCGAACGTGCGCGGCGTAGGTTGCGAGAGCGCGCGGACCAGCGCGACTGCCAGGGCACTTGCCCGGCCGGGGCCGGCCGCGCTGCCCGGAACCTCCGCGCCGGTTGGAACCGCTGCGGTCTCCGCGCTTCCCGCGGTGCCTACGAGCCGTCGATGCGTGAGCACGCCCCCGATGAGGCCGACCAGCGCCACGAGGATGGAGCCCCAGAACGTGAGGCCCCAGAGAGGGTCGGCACGCGCGAGCGCGTCCGCCCCGGCGGGCCCGTTACGCTCGGGTGTGAGGAGGCGGTGGAGGGGGAGAACGCAGAGGAGGGCGACAGCCAGTGCCGCCGCCCTCCTCATCCATGCTGCCACGAGCTGCAGCGTCTCGAGTGCTTACGGAGCCGGCGGCGGCGGTGGGGGAACGGGCCGGCACGCGAGCGGCAGCCTGAATCGCGGCTCGAAGTGGAATCCGTCTCCGCCCCACAGGAACGAGTTCCGAACTTCCAGCGTGAGCGACACCGTCGACGTTCCGCTGTCCTCCACCTCGACCGGTGGGCAGAGCGGCACGATCGCCGTCCAACCGCCGCCCGGAGGGTTGATCGTGAGCGGCGTGTCGTTCCCGAGTACGATCTGGACCTCGGTCATGACGACGACGACCTGATCGTACGTCCCGGCCAGAAGGTCGCCATCCGGTAGCTGGATCTGGCGCCCGCCCTCGAGCCTCAGCACGTCGACCTTGACCGGCAAGTCCGTGTCCACGTTGACGAGCACGCCGTCCACGTTGCGGGCGAGGACGCTCGAGAAGGTCACGTTCGCCGTCTTGATCATCGGCCGGGGCGGCCCGTCCCCGTCCCCATGGAGGGGATCGGTCACGCCGGTGGTGGTGCCGCTGCCATCGAGTGACTCGCCCGCGGCGGGTCCGCCGACGGCCACAGCCCCGTCGCCGGAGCCGAGAACGAAGTGCACGCGGCCGTGATTCGGCGCCAACATGCTGTCGCTGCCAGCGCACGCGGCGCCTGCCAGCGCCAGCGCGAAGGCGAGCGTCAGCCTCGGATCGAACAGATGTCGTTTTCTCATGCGGTCCTCCTGAATTGAATGCCCCGCGCCTACCCAACCACAGTACCAGGGGTCCGCGGCGGATCGCCAGGCCCGGGATGGTGGTGCAACCCTCTCCGCCCCTCGCCGGGTCCTACCGTCGATGGTCCAGCCGCCGGAGGGCCGGCGGTCACACTCGTGAGGAGGTGGGGGATGGGGACGATGCGGATGGTGTGGGTGGTATCGAGGCTCGGTCTCGCGGCGGCGCTCTTCGTACCCGCGGAAGCGAGGAGTCAGTCGGCGGACCCGGTTCGCGCCTCACAGATCGAGGCCGAGGCCGCACGGCTGCACCAGCAGCCGGCGACTTGGGCGGACGCGGCGAGCCTGTACCTTGCGGCGGCGGCGCTCAGGCAGCACGAGGATCCGCAGGCGCGTCAGGATCTCTTCTTGGCGGCGAACCTCCAATATCAGTTGGGCGATCTGCCCGCTGCGGTCGCCGCGCTGGAGTCGGCCGGCACGCGTGCGCTCTCCGGTGGGGACTCCGTGTTCGCTACGCAAATGTTCGCCAACGCGGCCGGGCTCGGCGAACACGAGCGCAGACTCAGGTCGAGGGTTGCCGATCTCTCGGGCGCCGCGGCACGGCAGAGGGGCCGGAGCTAGACCTCCAGGCCACGCGAGGCACCCACCGTCCTCTCCAGGACGACGATCGCGCCTCCGGCGTCCGCCGCGGTCAGGCCCTTTCGGCGCTGCCGGAGGGGCCTTTGCCGTGGTGGCCGTTCTGGGTGCGGAGCCGCCGCCCCCGCCGTATGATCACGAGGGCCCTGACGCCTCGAGGTCGTGCATGGAAGGCAGACAGCGGAACGGTGTTGCTCCGGTAGGGACGGTCCCTTCCGAGGAGCCGGAGGCGGGCCCAGGCGCGAGCGACCTCACGCGCCGCGACTTCCTCGGGGGCAGCACTGCCGCGCTCGTCGCCGCTGGCGTGGCGCCCTCGGTCGGGCACGACGCGACCGCTCCGACCGTCGTCCAGCAGGCCGTCCCCGCCGCCCCCCGCACCGCCATCCGCCTCACGGTGAACGGGGTCGAGCACGCCTTCGAGGTCGAGGACCGCTGGACCCTGAACGAGTTCCTGCGCGACCACTTGATGCTCACCGGCACCAAGCTCGGTTGCGAGCGCGGCGAGTGCGGCGCGTGCACCGTGCTCGTCGACGGAAGCCCGGTCTACTCGTGCAGTACGCTCGCCGTCTGGATGGACGGAAAGTCGATTCGGACCGTCGAGGGCCTCGAGCGCGACGGCCGAGTCTCCGCGCTTCAGCAGGCGTTCATCGAGCACAACGCACCCCAGTGCGGATTCTGCACGCCCGGCCAGCTCATGGCCGCGACCGCGCTGCTGGAGCGCAACGCGCGCCCGACCGCGGATGAGGTGCGCAGGGCGCTCGTGGGCAACCTGTGTCGGTGCTCGAACTACAACGCGATCGTCGAGGCGGTGCTCGCGGCCTCGGGCAGCGCGGCGTCCACCGGAGGCGGCGAGTGAGTCCGCGCCAGTCCCCCCCTCAGATTGCGCCGCTGAACACAGTCGGGCACAACGTCCCCCGCATCGACGCGTTGGAGCGCGTGACCGGACGCGCGACCTATACACGCGACGTGCGGTTGCCGGGAATGCTATACGCGCGCGTACTCACGAGCCCGCACCCGCACGCGCGCATCCTCTCGATCGACGTGTCGCAAGCGCGGGCGCTCCCGGGCGTGCGGGCGATCATCACGCACGAGACGCACGAGGTCGTCTACGGCTCGGGCTCGATCGCGGGCGGCGTCCAGTACAGCGACGCGGCGAAGGACATCACCCTCCACCGCCGCTACATGTTCGACAATCCGGTGCGAAACGTCGGCGAGCCCGTCGCCGCTGTCGCCGCCGTGGATCGCCACGTCGCGGAGGAAGCGATCCGGCTCATCACGGTCGAGTACGAGGAGCTGCCGTTCGTGCTCGACGTCGAGGAGGCGCTCGCCCCGGGCGCGCCGCAGATCTGGCCGGAGGGCAACCTCGCGCTCAACGGGCGCAACGAGGCACGCCCGAGCGGCGGCCGTCAGGGAGACCCCGAGGCAGGGTTCGCCGCGGCTGCGCGGGTGTTCGAGGGCCGCTACACCACCGCCTTCGCTCAGGACGCGCAGCTCGAGCCGCGCTCCGCGCTAGCGCACTGGGAGGGCGACAAGCTGATCCTCCACACGCCGACGCAGGGCATCTCGAACTGCCGCCACGACAACGCCAAGGATCTGGGCCTCGAGGATCACCAGGTTCAGGTCATCTGCCACTACATGGGTGGCGGGTTCGGCGACAAGAACGGCAGCTACTACTTCGATCTGATCGCGGCGACGCTCTCGAAGGAGGCCGGTGCGCCCGTGCTGGTTGAGCTGTCGCGCAAAGAGGACTGGCTCGGCACGCACGGCCGTTGGAGCACGGTACAGGATCTGCGCGTGGGTGTGGCGGCCGACGGCACCGTGACGGCGATCGAGCTGCGCGCCCTCAGCGGCATGGGTCCGTATCTGCGGAGGTCCGGCGGCCTCAGCGGCATCGACGCCTACGCCTGTCCGAACGTGGACCGCACGATCTATCCCGTGCACACGAACCGCGCGGTGGCCGGCAACTTCCGCGCGCCGAGTGAGCCCCAGGGCTACTTCCCCATCCAGTCGATGATGGACGACATCGCCTATGCGGTGGGGCAGGACCCCGTCGACTTCGCGCTCCGCAACATGCGTAGGCCCACCGAGCAGGTTCGCTTCACCAACTACTCCATGGAGGAGTGCATCCGCACCGGCGCGGAGCTCTTCGACTGGGGGAGCCGGTGGCGTTCGACGCCCGCCGCGGACGCGGGTCCCGTCAAGCGCGGCGCCGGGTTCTCGTTCATGATGTTCCGCTCGGGCGTGGGCCCCAGCAGCGCGATCCTGCGCGTGGATGGCGAGGGGCTCTACACGCTCTACGTCGGCGTGACCGACATCGGGCCGGGCGCGAAGACCACCATGGCGCTCATTGCCGCCGAGGAGCTCGGGGTGCCGCTCGGGCGCGTGGAGGTCGTGTGGGGCGATAGCGATCGCTGCCCCTACTCGGTCGGCGAGTCCGGGAGCAGGACCACGATCATGACCGGCTACGCGGTCGTCGAAGCCGCTCGGGACTTGAAGCGTCAGATCGCCGAGCGGGGGATGCCCGCGGGCGACGGCGTGCTCATCGCGTCGGCCACGCCGAACCCGAGCACAGAGGGGAAACAGCGTCTTTGCTTCGGTGCCCACTTCGTCGAGATGGAGGTGGACGTCGAGCTCGGCCACGTGCGCATCACCAAGTACGTAGCGGTGCACGAGTCGGGGCGCATCCTGAACCCGCTGCCGGCACGCGACCAGATCCGCGGCGCCGTGCTCCAGGGCATCGGCATGGCGCTCCACGAGGACCTGCTCTACGACGCGCGCAACGGCCAACCGCTCACCGCGGGCTACTACGGGGCGCGGCACATCACGCATCTCGACGCGCCCCAGATCGAGGTCGCGTTCATCGAGACCGACGACGGTTACGGGCCGTTCGGCGCCAAGACGGTCGGCGAGGCGGGCATCATCCTGTCGCCGTCGGCGGTTGCGAACGCGATCTACAACGCCACCGGGCTCCGCATGCACGATCTCCCGATCACGCGGAGCCGGCTGCTGGAGGCGCTCGCATGAGGGCCTTCGTCAACCGGAACGCGCGCTCGGTCGAGGAAGCCGTCGCGCTCGCGCGGGAGGCGACCCTCGCGGGGCGCTCGGTCGCGTTCGCCGCCGGCGGGAGCGATTTGCTCCAGCTCATGAAGGATCACATCCCGAGCCGCGCGGAAGCCGGCGAGCCGGATGTCCTCGTGAACCTCAAGGGCATCGCCGGGCTCGACCGCATCGAGTCGGCGGGAGACGGCACGCTGCGCATCGGCGGCCTCGTCACGTTGAGCGCGCTCGTCGGAAACGCGCTCGTGCGCGAACGCTTCACCGCCCTCGCCGAGGCGGCGGAGACCGTCGCCACACCACAGATCCGCAACGTAGGCACCGTCGCGGGAAATGTCGCGCAGCGGCCGTGGTGCTGGTACTTCCGAAACGGCTTCCCTTGTTTCAAAGCCGGGGGCGACCGCTGCTTCTCCGCCGGTGGAGAGAATCAGCTCCACGCGATCTTCGGCGGCGGGCCCAGCTACATCGTGCATCCTTCGGATCTGGCGCCTGCGCTCGTCGCGCTCGGCGCCCGTTTCCGCGTCGCCGGCCCCGAGCGTGAGAGGGTGGTCTCGGGCGGCGACTTCTTCGTGCTCCCGCGCCAGGACGCGCTGCGCGAGAACGTGCTCGCGGACGCAGACGTGTTGATCGGAGTCGACGTTCCGGCCCCCGCGGCCGGCACGCGCAGCGCCTATCACAAGGTGATGGACCGCGAGGCATGGACGCACGCACTCGCGAGCGCGGCCGTCGTGATGGTCATGGACGGCGACGTGTGCCGGAGTGCGAGCATCGTGCTCGGCGGCGTCGCGCCGATTCCGTGGCGCGTTCCCGAAGCGGAGGCGCTGCTCGCAGGCGAGCGCGTGACCGCGGAACTCGCTCGAGAGGTCGGCACCGCAGCCGTGGCGGGCGCGCGCCCGCTCGCGAAGAACGCCTACAAGGTCCCGCTCACGCGTCGCGTCGTCGAGCGCACCGTGCTCGCACTCGCGGCACGTGCCTGAGCGAGCGCTCTCGATGAGTCAGGGCTCGATGGACCGGCGTGCGTTCCTCCGGCTCAGCGTCAAAGGGCGACGGCGCGTCCTCGAGCTCTCGTGCGAGCGGCTCTACGTGCGGTACGTCGACGCGCAGGCCGCGGCTGGCGCACCCGCGCGGGTCCACGACGCTCCTCCGTCCTGGGAGGGCGAGCCGCCCACCGTCATCGAGGCCGAGACCGTGGCCGAGCTCTTCCAGGATCTCGAGCGCAGCCTGGGTGGCGTAGACGTTCTCCGTGTGCTCGACAGGCAATGGCTCGGCGACGGGCAACTCCGACGGGAGGTCGAAGCGCGCATCGCGACCTTCCGTCGCCGGGGCGGCGCGCTCGAGCAAGGCGAGGCGGTGCCCTCGCGGCGTGGCAGCGCGCTCGCGCTCGCGATGCTGCTCGCCGCGTGCCTGCCCCCCCCGGTCGCGGCGCAGGCGGGGCCGGACGAGGCGCTCCGCGCTCGGGTCGAGGCCGCGCTCGCGGGCGCGGCTGACCTGCCTGCGGACTCCCTCGCCGTCGAGGTGCGGGACGGCCTCGTGACACTCACCGGGTCCGTGCTCTGCGACGCCTGCGGCGGCAACGCGACGCCCGGCGGCGCCGGGACGGTGCAACAGAGCCTTGGCGCCGTCGTGCGCGCCGTGCCCGGCGTCACGAGCGTACGCTTCGCGCTGCGTTATAGGCCGCGCTGAAGCGCTCCGTACGCCCTGCCGTCCCGCGCCGACCTACCGCCCGCCGCGCATTCTCCCGAATGGACGGCGACGCGGGCGCGCGCTGGGGCTGGGAGTGGGAGTCCCCGCGGCCGCCTTCTTAGCCGCCTTCGCCGCGCCGCGCGCACGGTCTTCCGCCTTCTTGGCGCGGATAGCCGCGATGCGCTCGCCGCGGGGCTGCTCGAGGGGTGCCGCGGGTGCCGCCGTGTAGACGAAGCCCTCGAGGCGGACTCGCGGGATCTTGGCGCCTAGCGCGCGCTCGATCCGGGTGAGATCGGCCTCGTCCTCCGGCGCGACGAGCGTGAACGCCTCGCCGGCCATGTCGGCTCGCGCCGTGCGGCCGACTCGGTGGATGTAGTCGTCGGGCACCGCGGGAACGTCGAAGTTCACGACGTGGCCGAGCGCCTCCACGTCGATGCCACGCGCGGCGATGTCCGTCGCGACGAGGACCTGGAATTCTCCCCGCTTGAAGCCGTCGAGCGCCCTGGTGCGCTGCGCCTGCGAGCGATTGCCGTGGAGGCGGTCGGCGGTGATGCCCGCCTTGTTGAGCAGCTTCGCCAGGCGATCGGCGCGGTGCTTGGTGCGCGTGAACACGAGCGCTTCGTCCATGTGACTGCTCTTCAGGAGCTGGATGAGCAGTTCTCCCTTCAGACTCGTCGGCACGGGATACACGGCCTGCACGACGCGCTCGGCCGGTGCCGCCTTCGCCTGGAGCGCGACCTTGGCCGGCGTCCTGAGGATCTCACGCGTGAGCGCCTCGATCGGGGCGGGCATCGTCGCGCTGAAGAAGAATGTCTGGCGAGGCTTGGGGATGTGCTTGAGCACGCGCCGAATGTCGGGCAGGAAGCCCATGTCCAGCATGCGGTCGGCTTCATCCAGCACCAGGTACTCGAGCCCCGCGAGCGCGGCGTAGCTGTACTGGAAGTGGTCGAGTAGACGCCCCGGCGTGGCGACGAGGACTTCGACGCCCGTGCGGAAGGCCTTCTCTTGAGGACCCATGCCGACGCCGCCATGCACGGCGGCCGTCCTCAGGCCCGTGTGGCGCGCGAGTCCTTTGAGGTCGTCCACGATCTGGAGGGCGAGCTCTCGGGTCGGCGCGAGCACCAGCGCGCGGGTGGTCCCGCGGGGTCGGTCGAGGAGCTGATGGAGGATGGGGAGTAGGAAGGCCGCGGTCTTGCCACTTCCGGTGGCCGCTGAGGCGAGTAGGTCGCGACCGGCGAGCCCGTGAGGAATGGCCTCGGCCTGAATGGGTGTGGGGCGCACGAAACCGAGATCTTCGATTCCGCGCAGGAGTGATGGGTGCAGCTTGAGTGCAGCAAAAGCCAAGGGATTGTCCGTCGATCGTGGCGCTCAGCAGGCCGGCCGGTAGATCCGGCACGATTAAGCTGGCGCAGAGTCTTAAAGCGAGTGTCTGAGGCCTCGGAACCGAGGCTCAAGGTAGGATCCCGCGCCGGGAAGGTAGCGCAAACCGGCTCGGACGTGTCAGGGGATGCCCGTAAGTGGGCCCGGGCGAAGCCATTGGGACCCTCGGCCGCTCAGGCGGGTATCCTTTGAGCTAAGTCGCCACGGACCTGAGGGCCTCGCGTGCTCCGGATCCGAGTCCCGAACTAGGAGCCGCGCCATGTCCAGAGTGAAAATCGTCAGGCCCGACGGCACGCCTTCGCCCTACTTCTGGAAGAAGAAGGATGCCAAAGAGGCCCTGAAGGCGGTCTACAAGAAGACCACCGCGGGCGTCAAGCGTCTCCGGGGCGTGCGTTACGACCTCGCGCACAACACGTTCCAGAAGGACTGACCGCCGGTCTCACCCGCGGCGGCCCGGCTCCATCCAGTAACCACCGCGGAGGGTTCGCATGCACCTGAAGGGCGCAGTAGCCCTCGTCACGGGCGGTAGCGAAGGCATCGGGCACGCAATTGCCGGTGCCTTCGTGCATGAGGGGTGCAAGGTCACGATCACCGGACGGCGCGAGGACGTGCTGCGTGCCGTCGCGCCGCGCCTCGGCGCCGAGTGGGTCGCGGCCGACGCGGGCGTCGAGGCGGACGCGGTGCGCACCGTGAAGTCCGTCGTCGAGCGCCACGGGCGTCTCGACATCCTCGTGAACAATGCTGGCTTCGGCATCTTCAAGCCGCTCGTCGACACGACGCTCGAGGAGATGGAGAGCATCTACCGGACCAACGTGTTCGGTCCGTTCCTCATGGCGCGCGAGGCCGCGCGTCAGTTCATCGCGCAGGGGAGCGGCGACATGATCAACATCGCCTCGACTTCTGCGCTCAAGGGGAGCGCGGGCCGCACGGCGTACGGCTCCTCCAAGTTCGCGCTGCGCGGAATGACCGAGTGTTGGCGCGAGGAGCTGCGAAAGCACAACGTGCGCGTGATGCTCGTGAACCCGAGCGAGGTCATGACCCAGTTCGCCGCGAAGGCGGGCGCCCCGCGCGGGGAGTCCGACAAGAAGCTGCGTCCCAAGGAGATCGCCGACGCCATCGTGGGCGCGCTCAAGATCGACAGCCGCGGTTTCGTGCCCGAGTTCTCGGTATTCGCGACCAACCCGTTCTAGGGGCCGAAGCGCTCCTCAGCGGTGCGGCAGGTCCCTCGGCCAGAGCTCGGGGTCGCCGGCCAACGAGACGGACCCGAAGTCTCGAACGTCCAGGGTGGCGATGGCCCGGGCGCCAACGCGCTCGGCAGTCGCCATGACCACGGCGTCCACGAGGCCCAGGTCGAGGTCGGCGTAAAGGGCATCGAGCTCCAGGGCCCGGACGATGTCGGCCGCGCCGTTCCATTCCACGGTGAACAGGCCTTGGCCGACGTCCTCGCGGAAGCGCAACGCGGCGTTGCGACCGAGGCGCGCAGTCACGATGTGGTCGACCTCCGGAAGGATCGCCCAGGGCAGCAGCCAATCCTCGGGTGCGGACTCGAACGCCCGGCGGAGGACCTCGTGGCACTTGTCGTCCCGATCTATCAGGGCGATGACGCCGCCCGTGTCGGCGACAATCACGCGTCCTCGCCCATCCCCCTCAGCAGATCCTCCGCGCGCTCGGAGAGCGCGCCGTCGCCGCTGCGTCCCGCGCCGAGGCTCGCGGGCAAGGCGCGGCCGCTGCGCTTGCGCGCATACTCCGACACCGCGGCGCGGATCAGCTCGGCTGTGGATCTGCCTTCGGCGGCGGCGACGCCCTTCAGGCGCCGGTAGTCCGCAGAATCCAAGTACACCGTCGTCTTCACGGAGGTCATGAGGCAACATAGGTGGTTACCATATATGGCACCAGTCCATTTCTGCTGCCCTGATGTTGGCGACCACGGCGGGCCGAAGGAATGTCGAGATGGGACGGCTGCTGCCGGCCCTCACGCCCTCAAGATCGAGATGCGCGTCGGCCCCTCGAAGTCGTAGCGCTTCCCTTTGCGTGCCGCCTGGGCATCGATCGCGTGATCCTTGTCATGCTCCAGCACGAGCACGTCGGCGAACGGGACCTCGAGCCAGCGCGTGACGACGCGGTCGAGCTTCGCCGAGCCGTACGGGGGGTCGACGAAGGCGATGTCGTAGGCACCCGCGTCCAGCCTCTCGATCCACTGCACCGCATCCTTCTTGAAGACGCGGCACCGCCTCATCTCGCGCAGCGCGGCCACGTTGGCTTTGAGCGCGTGGAGGGCCGAGGATCCGTTCTCCACGAAGTCGACGTTGGACGCGCCGCGGGAGAGCGCTTCGAGCCCGAGCGCGCCCGAGCCGGCGAACAGATCGAGGACTCGCGCGCGGAAGAGATCCGTCTCGATGAGGGTGAGGCAGCGGTCGCGCACCGCCTCGGGGGTCGGCCGGACCTGGCCCCCCGGCGAGGTCAGGTGCCGCTCCGCGTGCTTGCCCTTGAGAATGCGCATTGTCCCACGTCGCCTAAGGGGATTCGCCCGACGGACCGGGCGCGTGTCGTCTGGTAAAGTACCGCATCTGGCCGCGTCGTTGGCCCGGGCAGTCGGTGTGGCTCAGGAACGGAGGGATCGAAGAATGATCACAAAGATCACGATGAGACGATTCAGTGCCGTGGTGCTGATGGGTACGGCCGGGCTCGCGTGCCTGCTCGCGCCCGGCGTCGGAGCACAACAGCCGACGGATCCCATGCAGGGCATGCACGAGCGGATGCAGGCGATGCAGTCGATGATGACTGAAATGCATCAGATGATGATGAGCATGCATGGCGACACGGCCGGCCAAGCCGGCCAGCCCGGGATGCATGGCATGGGCATGCAGGGCCAGGGGATGCAGGGACAGCAGGGCGCCGGGAGCATGACGGCAGGTGCGTGCTCGATGGCCGCCGGTTTCGGAGCGCTCCTCGGCGCGTGCCCGTCGAACCTGGCGCTGACGGAGGCGCAGACGACGGCGCTCAACGCGATCTTCGAGCGCGCTCGCACAGAGGCCCTCGCGACCTTGACGCCTGAGCAGCATGCCCAGGTCCATAGCCAGATGGGCACCAGCCCGCAGCCCCACTGAGTTGGCGGTCTAGCGGACGCACGACTACTCTCCCGGCGACTCACGTTCGCCGGGAGAATCCGCCATGTCGATCCGCAGCCATTCGCGTAGCACGCCGGCGCTCCTCGCGCTCGGAGCCGCGCTCCTCCTGCCGGATGTCTCCCGGGCGCAGACGCTCGTCGAGTCGAGCCTCGAGGCGCGCTTCCAGCTCGACCTCGCGGTGCCGCCGGCCGCGATCGCGCGCATGGTACCCGCCGGATGGACAACGAACATCTCCGCGCAGGGGGCTGCCAAGGACGCGAACCTGCGCGTCATTTTCATCGAGCGGATGACGATCAACGACGGGGAGGGGCGTCCGGTCGGCGACGGATCGAATCTACTCGTCTACCTGACCGTCCCGGTCACCGACCCGACCGGCGCCAACGTGCAGCTCGTCATCGGTGGCATCACCGCGGATCCCGCGGACGCGCCCGGTCCGTTCGGCGTCTACCTGCCCGCGACCACGCACACCCTCCACCGCATGACCACGACTGGTCCGGGGCCCATCGTCGAGGTCCAGGACTGGGTCTTCACCGCGGCGAGCGGCGAGCGTCTGGAGATGCATATCTCGTTCGAGAGGGGCGTCGCCAACCGGGGTGCCGCGCGGGAGGTCCGATTCCACTCGGCGACGAACCCGAGCTCCTACGAGATCTCGAGGCAGCAGCAGGTGCTCGACATCCTCCGGAACGTCACCACCGACCCGCCGGACCGCGTGCGAAGCTTCTCGTTCACGGCCGGCGAGGGTAGTTACGCGGGTCTGTTCGACGGCACCGAGCGCGTGTTGAGCTGGGACAACATCGTCTGGCTCGACCGGGAAGTGTTCAGGCCGTAGCCGCCGACATCGGGGCTCAGGTCGCCGGCGTGTAGGCCTTGGCCAGCCTCTTCGCCTTCTTCAGCGAAGCCACCCACTGCTCCCCGGAGAGCAGCTTGGTGGTCTTCGAGGAGCGGATAGCCCCGCCAGCGCCCACGGCCAGCGCGACAGCCGCCGCGGTCTCGTCGTCCGGGGCCTGGATAATCAGGCTGACGTCGTACTCGCCGAACGAGAACCCGCCCGCGATCAGCTTGCCGCCGGCTTTCTTGATGAGGGGTTTGGCCGCCACCTCGAGCCTGTCCTGCGGATCCTTGATCTGAGCGGCGAGCGACTCCGCTGTGTAGGAAAGCTGGTAAAGATAGAGGGCCATAGGGCTTCGCCTCGTGATGGGGGATGATCGGCCGCGGAGCATAGACCGCGTGCCGTCCCCCGGCGACAAGCCGGAGATGTCGACTTGCGCGCCGCTCGTCGGGAAGGGAGGATGATGCTCATGATGTCGCTACCTCGATGCGCCGCGCTGCTCCTCCTCGTCTTCTGTCTCGCTCCGACGGGGATGCAGGCCCAGCAGTCGCTGGGCATCTACCTCATCGACGTCGAGGGCGGCGGCGCCACGCTGTTCGTCTCCCCCGCGGGTGAGACGCTGCTCGTCGACACGGGCAACGGCGGCCAGAACGCGACGCGCGACGCGGGGCGCATCCTGGACGCGATGCGAGACGCCGGCGTCGACCGCATCGATCACCTCGTCACGACGCACTGGCACGGGGATCACTGGGGCGCGACGCAGGAGCTCGCGAGCCGCGTGCCCATCGGACATTACATCGATCACGGGCCCACGGTGGAGCCGAACGCGGCAGCGGCCGTCGAGTTCCTGAACACGACCTACCCGAGGCTCTTCGGCGCCGCGCGCCGCACGGTGGTCGTGCCGGGAGATCGCATCGCGGTGGGCGGGCTCGACATCACGGTACTCGCCTCCGCCAAGCGGGTGATCGACCGCGCAGCTCCCGGCGGCGGGGCACCCAACCCCTACTGCGCCGGGTTCGTACCGCAGGCGGAGGACACCGGCGAGAACGCGCAGTCGGTAGGCATCGTCGTGAACTACGGCGAGTTCCGCCTGCTCCACCTCGGCGATCTGACGACGAACACCGAGCACGCGCTCATGTGCCCCAACAACCCGATCGGGACGGTGGACCTCTGGGTCGTGTCGCACCACGGTCAGCCGATCTCGAACGACGCGGTCCTGGTGCACGCCATCGAACCGCGCGTCGCGATCATGAACAACGGCACGCGGAAGGGTGGTCAGCCGGGCGCGATGCGCGTCATCCACTCGGCCCCCGGCCTCGAGGACCTCTGGCAGCTCCACTTCTCGCAGCTGAGCGGCCAGGAGTACACGGTGCCCGGGCTCTTCATCGCCAACGGTGTGGACGCGGCGGATTCCTCGATGCCCATCGCGCCGATTCCGGCTCCGACGGGACAGGGCGCGCCGCCCGCTCCCGCGCACAACGGCCAGGCCTACTGGATTCAGGTGTCGGCGCGTGCCGACGGCTCGTTCACGGTGACCAACTCCCGCAACGGGTTCGCCAAAGAGTACCGGTAGGGCGGGCCCGCGGCCGTAGAGCGGCGGAGTCCAGGGCGCCTGCGGCTTGCCGGCCCCTTGAGCGCCCCTGCACATTCGGCTCGGAGTTGCACGCGACGCGGGTGCCCGGTGCTCGTGCCGCCTCGACGAGTCGAGGTCACCGATGTCCGCAAAGCCCATCGGGCGCGTCTATCGCGCTCTGCTGATCTCTTGGCCGCTGCTCGCGCTCCCCGGCAGCCTCTTCGCACAGCCGGCTCCGGAGCCCGCGCGCTCGCGGACCAACCTGGATGCGCTCGCGCGCGTGGAGATCCGCACGCATTCGCTGCCCGCCGCGCCGAGCGTCGAGATTCCCTACGGCGTGTACGTCCCGACTTTCTACGACGCCGCGCGGCCCACGCCTCTGGTCGTCGCGCTGCACGGCCTCGGCAGCGGCGAGATGTACATGATGGAATACGCCGAGCTGGCCGAGCTCGCCGAGCAGTACGGCTTCCTGGTCGCCACGCCGATGGGCTACAACGAGCGTGGCTGGTACGGAAGCCGTGGCCCCGGCAACACCAGCCGAGAGGTCAATGCGCTCCCCACCAACCTGGGCGAGCTGAGCGAGCAGGACGTCATGGCCGTGCTCGCCATCATGAAACGTGACTTCAACGTGGACCCCGATCGCACGTACCTGATCGGGCAGTCGATGGGCGGTGGCGGCACGTGGCACCTCGGCATCAAGTATCCCGGGATCTGGGCCGCGATCGCGCCGATGGCGCCCGCGATCTACTCGAGCCCGGACCCGGTCGTCGCCGCGCGCGACCTACCGGTCATGGTCATCCACGGCGACGCCGACGAGTCGGTCGATGTCGAAGGGACACGCCGCTGGGTGGCCAAGATGGCCGAGCTCGGGATGGACTACCGGTACATCGAGGTCCGCGGTGGAACGCACTTCAGCGCGGGCAGGGACAACATCGACGACGTGTTCGCCTTCCTGAACGGGTACCGCAGGTAGCGACGGCGAGCGCTACCTTCGCCCTGCGCTTCGGAGGCGCACCTCGTAGTTTTCCGGCCGATCACCCCACGGAGACCTCTCTTCTTGGAACGTCAAGCGCTCGTCGTCTCGGGCCCACCGCACGGCAAGGTGGGCCACCAGGCTGTGGCCGACGTTCTAGGACTCGAGCTGTCGGACGCGAGCCTGAAGATCGGCTTCGCGGCGCCCGAGGTGCTCAGAGCGTCCGACCCGGCTCGCGCGGCTCCATTCGCTCACCTGGTGCGCGAGGCCGGCCTGAGCGTGGCCGTGATCGATGGGGCGGATCTCGCGCGCGTGCCGTGGCCCGCTCCGCTCTCCTCGTTCACGTTTGGCCGCGAGGGCATTGTCGGTGAGGCGCTCGGCACCGGGGTGATCGTCCGGTACGACGAGCCCGTCGTGGCCGTGTACTGCAAGCCGCCGGCGAACTACACGCGGCCAGCGACGCCACCGCTGGGGTCGGAACCCGGGGGCCTGGCCATCGCCGAAGCGATCGACGGAATGTGCATCCTCGACTTGCACTTCGAGAGCCGCGGCTCGCTCGCTCGCGTCTCGATCGTCCAGGACGTCACGGACTTCACCGCTCTCGGAGAGCTACGCCGTGCCACGCCTGAGTAGCACATGGCGGCCGTGCTGAACGAGTGCCGCCGTCGTTTCGCCCACATTCATGCCGATTCGCGCCTCGATGGCGTGCGTCCGCGCCGACGCTTCGTGGCGGGCGAGGCCGGCTTCAACATGGATCTCCGCAGGCACTATTCGTTCGGCACGCTGCTCCTGCGGCACGCGCTCGCGTCGATCTCGGCGGATCTCAAAGATCTTCCGCACTACGAGTACGGGTCGCGTATAGGGTGCGCCATGGGTCGGTCGGTGTCGTCCTAGCAGGACACCCCGCCGCCCGACATCACGCTGCACCCGCCGTTCGGATCCACAGGACAAGCTGGCATCCTCCCCCGCGACTTCCACAGATTCGTCGTGAATCACGTGGCCGACCCAAGGGGAGGATCCATGCTGCGCCGAGCGTCCATAGTGGTCTCCTTCGCCGTGCTCCTGTGTGCCTCCCACGCTCATGCCCAGACGGCCCAGCGTTGGTCGATCCAGCTCTCCGCGCTCGGGGTCGAGCTCACCAGCGTGACCAACGACAAGCTCCGCTTCGGCGGGGGCATCGAGTTCCAGGGGCGCTACAACCCCAGCGCGCTCTCGATCGGCTTCGGATTCCAATCGACGAGGCATGCGCTCGAGAACCAGCTCCTCGCGCGGAACGTGACGGTCACGTACACGGGCGGTTTCGTCGAGCCGCGGCTCATCCTCGGATCGATCGGCGACTTCGCGGCGCTCTACGGTTCGGTGCGCTTCATGAGCCTCAGCGCCAAGTTCGACGTGGCGGGCGTCGAGACGAAGGTCGACGGAGCGGCGATCAGCGGAGGCGGAGGCCTCCTCATCCGCCTCACGTCACGCCTCAATGCGGAGGTCGGTGCGACCGCGGGTAAGGAGTACTACAACCGCGACGCGGGCAACGGGACCACGATCGTCACGCGGCTCGGGTTGGCGTACGGGCTCTAGCGAGTCCGCCGCTCAGAACCGCAGCAGCCGGGTCGCCTTGATGACGAGCGATCGGCCCGCGAGCTCGGACCAACGGTCGAGCACGTCGGTGTCGCGCCGTTCCGTGTAGACGACGAAGACCTCGCTGCCCGGCGCCCACTCCCACCGCAGACGGACGTTCGTGCCGAATGTGTCGGAGGCAGTGTTGTACTGGACGAGCCCACTCACGAAGGCACGCGGGCTCGGGCTGTAGGTGACGCGCGCGCGGGCCACGTGCTGATCGAACTGCCCGTCGTACTGTTGGAGATCGGGCAAGTCGACCCAGTTCAGCTCGATGCTCGGCTCGAGCGAGAGCTGCGGCAGGATCTCGACGCGGCCCTGCGTGATGCCGAGCGAAGTCACGTTGCCAGAGTAGAAGCTCCCCCTCGTCACCGCGACGCTGCCCGAGAGCCGGCGGTGCGGCCCGAAGTAGTACGTCGCGTCGGCGTCCTTGAACGAGTAGGCGCCCGCGGGGATCAGCGCGCCCGAGATGTTCGTGTCCTCCGAGAGGCGCTCGTAGGCGTCCGTCGCGTTCAGCGTCAGCCAGTCGCCGTTCTCGAACTCGAACTCGATGCGCCCTCCCCGGTTTCGGGTCTCCACGTAGCCGCGGCGCTCGTTCTCCACGTAGCTGATGAGGGGCGCGAAGGACACTCGACGGATCGCCGGAACGGCCGGTACCCGGGGGCTGAAGCGGGCGAACAGGTTGGTCTCGCGGAAGTCGGTCCGGCGGAGGAAGCCGACCTCCGGGCTGAAGTTGTTCTCCACGACGACGTGGTCGATGGAGCTGCTCCACGTGTCGCCTCGCCACCCGACGCGCACGCGGTAGCTCTGGTCGTTGCCCGCGAGCCCGTCGGTCCGGCTCTTCGCCCAGAAGCCGAAGATCTGGAGGTTTTCCAGGAACGCGAAGTTGGCGTCCGCGCCGTACATCTGGTTCGAGCCCGCGAGCCCCCACCTCGGCGAAGCGATCGAGCGCGAGCGGTCCTCGAAGAGCATGCCGACACTGCTCCTGGAGAACACGTCGCGACGTAGCCGCAGCACGGTGAACGTCGTGGGCTCCGCCCCGATCGTCTGCTCGTCGTCCGTGCGGATGGCTACCGCGCCGACATCGAACGCGCCGAGCTTGCCGGTGATGCGCCCTCCGCCGAGGATCGGTACGGGCGTACCGCTCTGGAGCCCGACCCTCCGGCTGTAGAAGAGCGCCGGCGCGTTCGCACTGCGGCCGCCGCGCGAGCGGCCCGAACTACTGACGTTGGCGCTACCAGGTGGGCCGCCTCCCCCGGCGCTCGTCGGCCCGCGGCCGCCGTTGCCGAACTCGAAGATCCCCTGGCCCTCGAGGAAGAACTCGCGCTTCTCCGGGAAGAACAGGCCGAAGCGGCTGAGGTTCGCCTGCTGCTCGTCCACCTCCACCTGCGCGAAGTCGGTGTTGTAGGTGAGGTCGGACGTGAGGTTCTCGGTGATGCCCCACTTCACGTCGAGCCCGGCGTCAGCCCAGCCGTCGTTCTCGATCTGCGGCGTGGCGGCGAGCTCCGTGCGGAGTCCCGAGATCCCATAGGGCTTCACATCGAGCTTCAAGTTCGTGGGCGGTGGCGGCTGGATCCCCTCGAGGGTGGCGTACATCGACACGCGCATCGAGCCACGCGTCCCGTTTCCGGCGACCGAGACGGGGAGCGACGTCAGGTGGCTCCACTCGTTCTTGCGGATGATCGAGCGCCGCATCTGGACGCCCCACACCTGGTCCTGTCCCGCGCGGTAGCGGAGCGAGCGGAACGGGATCGCCATCTCGACGGTCCATCCCCCGTCGAAGCGCCCCGTGCGGATCTCCGCGATCGGATTCCAGTCGAAGTTCGCGTCTTCTTCGTTCGTGATCTGGAGATCCGCGAAGCCGCCGAGCGGGTTCACGAAGAACCCGACGCCGTTGCGTCGATCGAGGTAGGTGTCGAAGAAGACGCCGAACTGGTCATTCAGCTCGAGGGCCGGTGAGTCGCGCCGCATCTCGTTCGCCACCCAGTCGCCTTCCGGCGCGCGGTCGAACACCCGGGCGGAGACGTAGACGTTTGCATCATCGAAGGCGACCCAGGCCTCGGTGCGCTCCGACGGATCACCGCCCTCCACCGGAAGGGCCTGCACGAAGTCCGAGATCGGGGGGGTGTTCGCATAGAGAGCGTCGTCGAGCACGCCATCGATGCGGATCGGCTCGGCGACGCGCACCGCGCGGACGGTCGCGGCGCCGGCGGCGTCGCGGGTCATTCCCCCGGACGCGCCAGAAGCCGAGCCCCCAGCCTGCGCCTGCGCGCCGGCGGCCGTCGCGAGCACGGCCGAGCCCACGAGCACGGCCGTCGCCAGCGTCGGGGCTCGGAAGCGGGGGCGAAGACTCATGGGGCTCGGGGCTTGGGCCGGACCAGCGGATGGGGCGGGGAAGATGGTTCCGAGGGCCCGGGGGGATCAACCGGCCAAAGCGCGTGGCGGCTGGCTGGTCGTCCGGCCGTTCCCGCGTACCTTCCACCGATGTCGATGAGCACCCTGCCTCGATCCCTCGCCGGGGTCGCCCTCGCCGGGGCCATGCTGATGCCAGCCTCGGCACGTGCGCAGTCCGGCGCAGGGCCAACGCTCACGCCCGAGGAACGTGAGGCCCAGCAGATGGGCCTCGAGCTGGCGGTCGCGTGTAACCCGCGGCGACAGGGACTTACGGAAGGCTCGCAGTCGACCATCCGGCGTGAGTCCGACGCACTCGCCGGAACAGCGATCTTGAACCGGAGCGCCGAGGGGACGTTCCTCTCCCTCGAGGAATACGACGAGGCACTCGAGGGTCACTGCCTCGTGTTCGGATGGTTCGGCGGGGACCTCGCCCCCGGCAGCTACCGGATCTCGCGGCTCGCGTACCGCACCATGGAGGAGGATCTCGCGTCTGGGAGTCGGTCGTTCTTCAGCTGGGGTGCGGTGCGCGCCCGCGAGGAGAACTCGATGCTCGTGGCCGAGTCAGGGACGCTCGAGATCATGACCGTAGAGCAGGGGCGCATCACGGGGAGCTTCGAGCTCACCGGGTTCGTCATCGATGACGGTGCGCGCACAGACGTCGTGTGGGCGGGCTCGTTCAGTGCAGTGGAAGGAGAAGGGTAGGATTCGCGGCCGGGTGCATCCCCGAAAGCCTCTCGCGCTCTTCTCCCTCGGCGTGCTCCTCGCCGTTGGGGCTTCGGGCGTCCAGGAAGCGACCGCCCAGGTTCCCATGCCCGTGAGCTTCGAGAGCGTCCAGGTGCTCCCGCGTCGCGCCCCCGACCGCGAGCACGCGTACGGGAGCGCGCCGAGTCAGCGAGTCTACGGGTGGCTCGCTCAAGATGGAGGCGCGGGGTCCGCACCGGTCGTGGTTCTCCTTCACGGGGGGTGTTGGTTCTCGACGTACGGGGTCGACCACGTCGAGCCGCTCGCGACCGCGCTCGCGTCCGAGGGCTTTGCCGTGTGGGCGCCGGAGTACCGGCGTGTCGGCGAGCCGGGAGCCGGGTGGCCGGGCACGTTCGAGGATGTGGCGAGCGCTCTCGATCTACTGAAGGACGAGAACGACCCCGCGCTCGACCCGGAGCGTGTCGTGCTCGTCGGCCACTCGGCCGGCGGCCACCTCGCCCTCTGGGCTGCGACGCGCGGCGCATTCGAGCCGTCGCACCCGCTCTATCGGGAGGCGCCGCTCGTCCCCCGCGGCGTCGTCGGCCTCGCGGCGATCTCCGACCTCGCGGCGTTCGCCGAGCAGGGGGGCTGTCAGCAGGCGGTGCCCCGATTGATGGGCGGCACGCCCGCGAGCCAGAGCGAGAGATACCGACTCGCCTCGCCGGCAGCGTTGCCGCATCCTGTGCCGGTGGTGCTCATCCACGGCGCCGCGGACGGAATCGTGCCCGTGAGCCAGACCCGCGCGATCCCGGGTGCGAGGGCCCGACTCATCGAAGGAGCGGACCACTTCGATCTGATTCATCCGGGGACCGCGGCCTTCGACGTGCTCGTGGAGGAGATCCAGCGCCTGCTGGGTGACCGCGGCTAACCGCAGCGGGGCGCCGCGCGGAGCGCCTACCGCTCCAGCGCCTCGAGCAGCAGGGGAATCAGCCCGCCGAACGCGCCGTTGCTCATCACGAGCACCACGTCCCCGTGGCGCGCGCCGCTCGCCACGATCTCCACGATCGCGGGCACCTCCGCCTCGGCGCGGGCCTCGATGCCGCGCGCGGCGATCTGCCGAACGACGGTGTCGACGTCGAGCCGCTCATCGGCGGGCACCTTGTCGTGCGGCTCGGGCACTTTGAGCACGACGACGTCCGCGTCGTCGAAAGCCGCGGCGTACTCTGTCTGGTGGATGTTCCGGCGGCTGGTGTTGGAGCGCGGCTCAAAGACGGCCCAGATGCGGCGCCCCTGGTAGCGCGCGCGGATGCCCGAGAGCGTCTCGCGCACCGCGGTGGGGTGATGAGCGAAATCGTCGAGGACGAGCACGCCTCGGACTTCCCCGCGCACCTCTTGGCGGCGCTTCACACCGCGGAAGCTCGCGAGTCCGGCCGCGATCTTGTCGGCGGGGACGCCGAGGGCGCGCGCGGCGGCGAACACGCCCGTCGCGTTCTCCACGTTGTGGCGGCCGGACATGGGGAGGAGCACGTCCGCCAGGTCGGCGTCCCCCGCGCGCACGACGAAGCGGGCCCCCTCTTCGCCGAAGCGAACATCGCGGGCTTCGACATCCGCGGCGCGCGCCACGCCGTACGTGACGACGCTCGCCTCCCCGTGCGTCCGGGCGATCTCCACGGCGCGCGGGTAGGCCGCGCTCACGCCGATCCATCCCCCGCGCGGGAGCGTGTCGCAGAAGCGCTCGTACGCGCTCTCGTAGTGCGCGAGGTCCCGGTAAATATCGGCGTGGTCGAACTCGATGCTCGTGAGCAGCGCCGTGCGCGCGCGGTAGTGCAGAATCTTGGGTCCCTTGTCGAAGTACGCCGTGTCGTACTCGTCCCCCTCCACCACGACGTGAGGGCCCCGGCCGAGGCGGAAGTTGCCGCCGTAGTCGAGCGTCACGCCCCCCACCAGGAACGTCGGGTCGAGGCCCGCGTGCACGAGGACGTGCGCGAGGAGCGCCGATGTGGTGGTCTTCCCGTGCGTTCCGGCCACGACCACGCTGTGCCGTCCCTTCGCGACCAGCGCGCCGAACGCGGCCGGGAAGCTCATCTGCGGTAGGCGGCGTTCGCGGACCGCGGCCGCCTCCAGGTTCACGCGCCGGACGACGTTTCCGATGATCACGAGGTCGGGGCGTGCCCGCTCGAGATTCTCTGGAGCGAACGGCGTGAGCACCTCGATCCCCCAGGCGGCCAGCATGTCGCTCATGGGCGGGTAGACGTTCTCGTCGCTCCCGGTCACTTCGTATCCGGCGGCCTTCAGCATCCCCGCGAACGCACCCATGCCGGTGCCGGCCACGCCGACGAGGTGGATCCTGCGAACCGTGCCCGGCGCGATGTCTGCGAGCACGAGCCCGTTATCGTCGGGGGCGACCGCGTCGGCCGAGTTCATCCCGAGATCAACCGAAGAAGACGTAGGCGACGAAGACGGCCGCGATCATGCCTGCGAAGTCCGCGATGAGACCCACCGTCACCGCGTGGCGCGTACGCCTCACACCCACGGACCCGAAGTAGAGCGCCAGGATGTAGAACGTGGTGTCCGTGCCGCCCTGGAAGATCGAGGCGAGGCGTCCCGCAAACGAATCGGCGCCGTGCGTCTGCATGGCATCCAGCATCATCGCGCGCGCGCCGCTTCCCGAGAGCGGCTTCATGAGCGCCGTCGGCAGCGCGGGGACCCAGTCGGTGCGGAAGCCGAGCGCGGCGAACCCGTTGCCGACGCCGGTCACGAGATAGTCGAGCGCGCCCGACGCGCGGAACACGCCGATCCCCACCAGCACCGCGACGAGGTACGGCACGATCCGGATCGCGACCGAGAAGCCCTCCTTCGCGCCCTCGATGAACGCTTCGTACACGTTGATGCGCTTCACGAGTGCCATCACGATGAACGCCGAGATGATCCCGAAGAGGGTGATGTTGCCCACGGCGCCGGAGATCGTTTGCACCCGCTCCGGCGGGAGGTCGTACATGTACCACAGCGTCCCCGCGACCAGGGCGGTGAGCGCCCCCAGGTAGGCCAGCACGACCCGATCGAGGAGGTTGATGCGCTGCACGAACGCGACCGCGAGCAGCGCGATCAGCGAGCCGATGTAGGAGGCTACGAGAATCGGCAGGAAGATGTCCGACGGGTTCGCCGCGCCCATCTGCGCGCGGTACGTCATGATGCTGATCGGGATGATGGTGAGGCCCGACGTGTTCAGGACCAGGAACATGATCTGCGCGTCCGTGGCCGTTTCCTTGTCCGGATTCAGCTCCTGGAGTTCCTGCATGGCCTTGAGCCCGAGCGGCGTGGCCGCGTTGTCGAGCCCGAGCATGTTGGCCGCGAAGTTCATGATGATGGAGCCGTGCGCCGCATGGCCGGCCGGTACGCCCGGGAACAGTCGCTGGAAGAACGGGCTCACGACCTTGGCCAGCACCGCGATCGCGCCGCCGCGCTCGCCGACCTTCATGAGCCCGAGCCATAGCGTGAGCACGCCGGCGAGCCCGATCGAGATGTCGAAGCCCGTCGTCGCCATCTCGAACGTGCTGTTCACCATGTCGGTGAAGACCTGCGTGTCGCCGAGGAGAATCAGGCGCGCGAGCCCGACCACCAAGGCGATCAGGAAGAACCCGACCCAGATGTAGTTCAGGACCACGGTCGGCTATTCCTCTGGGGGTCCGGCATGGTGGAGCAGCTCGACGAGCACGGGCACGTGCTCGCGCATGAGCACCTCGGTGGCCGCGAGCGGGAACTCGTAGGTCACGATCGGCCGGTCGTGGTCCTTCCCCCACGAGCCGAACGAGCCGGGCGTGGCATACCCGACGTCACGGACGAGCGGCAGCCTACTCCGCTTCGCGAGCCAGCGGCCGAGACCCGTCTCGCCGGGGTCGTCGATGCAGGCGAGCGGCGCGTGCAGCGCGACCACCGCGGAGGGCCGGAGCTCGTCGATCAGCGCGAGCAGCGCCTGCACCTCCGGCTCGGAGGCCGCGCTCGTGCCGGGACTCACCGCGATGTCGCTCGCATCCTCGAGGGTGGAGCGATGCGTGACGGGTGCGGGCGACCAATTCCTTGCGGGGAAGTTGCGGTTCAGGTCGACGCCACGCGCGTTCACGCGCGTTCCGCGGATGAGTCCGTCCGGGTTCGTGGCGAGCACGACGGCCGAGTGCTCGGGCGGCTCGGCGAGCTGGCGGAGCGCGCGCGAGAGCGCGTAGGTCGTTTCGGGCTCCTCGCCGTGGATCCCCGCGAACACGAGGAGCCGGCACTCGGCGCGAGGGCGCCACACCTCGAGCGGCAGCCCGAGGCTCGAGCGGCCGTACGTCGAGGGCGCCCACGGGATCGTGCCCCACTCGGGGCGCGAGCGAATCGGAGCGCTCAAGCGGGTTCCGGGGCGGTGTTCGCCACGAATCGCTCGAAGATCTCGTCCAGATCCCGGATCACGACGTCCTTGAGCCTCATGTCGACGCGCTCGAGCGTCTCCCGCAGCAGTGTAGGCGTGAGCGACCGCGCGTGCACCCGCGCGAGGGGTGCCCAGCTCAGGTGCCAGCGCTCAGGCGCCACCCCACCGCGGTCGCGGTCGTAGGGGCGAAAGAAGCCGAACGCCCTGTCCTCCGCAATGCACGCATCGAGCCATTCGTGGAGCGGACCGAACATCCCGCCCGGGTTCACCTCGGCCGGGACGAGCTCGACCTCGTAGCCCTTCGGCTTCGCCCGGGCATCGTAGACATCGAGGTCCGTGCCCCAGTGGTGGCGCGAAGCCCCGGGGAGCGCCGACCAGCGGAGGATCGCGAGGGCGAGCTCGCGGGGCTCGAGCGTGGCGACGTTCAGCGGGCGCGCGTCGCTGTCGAGCACCGCAAGCTCGCCGGCTGCTTTCCGATTCCAGATGGAGAGCTGCCGCTCGAAGCTCCGAAACCCCGAGAGGATCGTGAGGTCGAACCCTTCTCGTCGCGCGGCCTCACGGAGGGCGCGGAACGGCTCGACCGCGTCACGATGGAGTCGCGCCCCGAGCTCCTCGGCGTCGGTGGCCGAGCAGAGGTGGGCTTCCGAGCGGCCGAGTAGGACGGCGGGCAAGGGCGGGGTGGGGGGCACGTGGTGAAGATCGGGGGGCTGATCGGCCGGGGAAAGGCGACGCCCTTTGTGAATGCCGGTGCGTGTGCAGGTATTTCGCCGTGATTCGTCCTATCATCCTAAGAAGCGTCGCCAACCCAACGACGGGCGGGCCCCGTGAAGACCGATTGGGCGGAAGTCTACCGCGCCACGTACGGCGATCTCGTCCGCTACCTGTCGTGGAGGGTGAAGGACGAGGACCGCGCGCACGACCTCGCTCAGGAAGCCTTTGCCCGCGTCCTCGACCGATCCGCGGACAACGCACACGCGCTGGTCTTCAAGGTTGCCATCAACCTGGTTCGCGACGACGAGCGCACGGTGGTACGCCGCAGGCGCCACCTCGCGCTTCTCCGCGTCGAGGCGGAGGTGCGTGCGGAGGCGGGCCCGTCTCCGGCGGAGCAGGCTCAGCGGTCCGAGGACGTAGAGCGACTGCGGCGGGCCCTCGATGCGCTTTCAGAACGGGATCGCGAAGTCCTTCTGCTGTGGGATGCCGGTCTCTCCTACGCAGACATAGCCGAGGAAACCGGCCTGGCCCTCGGCGGGATCGCGACGACGCTGGTGCGGGCCAAGAAGAATCTCGTGGAGGCGCACCGCGCGCTGGAGGTGAACGATGCAGCACTTGGATGAGGGAACCCTGCAGGCGTGGCTGGACGGCGCACGCTCGGGGCTCGACCCCTCCAGGCTTGCCACGATCGATCGTCACCTCGCTGCGTGCACTGCATGCGCTTCGCGCGCCGACGCGCTCGCCCGCTCGAGCTTTCGCGCTCACGGGTTGCTCGCGGTCGGCCGCGCCCAGTATGCACCCCGAGTGCCCTACGAAGACGTCGCCAAGCGTGCTCGCGGCTCGCGCACGCTCGAGGGCTCGCGCACGCGTAGGGTCGCTGCGACCTGGGCGGCGAGCATCGTCGGCGCCCTCGCGGTGGGATGGATGTCGAACGACCTCTCTCGTGCGGACGCCGCGGCCGGAGTGGAAACGGTGGAGGTCGCGTCCGTCCCGGCGGCTGCCGCGCCGCCGCCGACCGCGATTGCCCAGAGTCCCTCTGCCGCGTCCGCCTCGCTGGGCGCTCCGTCCAGCGAGCCCGCGAGCGCTCCCGCGACGGTCGTGCGTGGCCTCGTCGAGGACGAGGGGGGCAGGCCGGTTCCCGCCGCTCAGGTCTATGTCGCCGAACTCGCCGTGGGTGTGCTCACGCGGCAGGACGGACGGTACGATCTCATGTTGCCCGCCGAACCGGATTCCTTCGAGCTCACGGTGCAGCGCATCGGCTTCCGGCAGCAGGCGCGAGCGATCAGCGGCGGTGAGGGTGATTACGTCGATGCCGACTTCCGACTCAGGGAGGAGGCGCTCGCGCTGGACGAGATCGTCGTCACAGGGGAGTCCGACGGGCCGGTGACCAGCACGAGAGCCACACCCTTCGTGTGGCGACCCTTGTCGTCGATCGCGGCGGAGGGGTACGTGGGCTCGGACCTCTGGATGCTGCCGGGGCTCGACGTGCTGACGATCGAGGTCGCGCTCGGCGATAACTCCAACGAGATGCACGTCGCCCGCGTGCGCCAGGGTCTGGGAGACGGCACCACGCTGACGCTAGTCCAAGGGCGTACCGACGGGCGCCGCACCAGGTGGCCCATCCAGTCGGCGGGTGTCGTTCAGTCGACGTGGCGGGGCGAGATGCTGATCACCGCGACCGCTCCGGTCTCCGCAGACTCGCTGCGTACGTTGCTCACGCTCCTGCGATAGACGGCCCGGGGTATCGACCCGGGCCTCCGTGAGTTACTCTGAGGCCATCGAAAGGACCTGAGCGGATCTTTGCCGTCCTTCTCGAAGGCTGAGAGGCGCGGTGAGGTGAAGGAGAGCACATGCACGACAACGCTCCAATCCCCCGCGGTGGGCCGACGAACGTCACCCGGCGCACGTTCATCAAGGGCGTGATCGCCGGCGGCGTAGTCGTTTCGTCCACCGCCTACCTCTTCCGCAACGGCCCGCTCTCGGCTCAAGCTGCCCGAGCGGGCACCGTCGAGCGCCTGATGACCCTCGAGGTCAACGGCCAGTCTCGGCGGGTCGACGTGGCGCCGAACGAGACACTGGCGAACACACTGCGCTACAAGCTCGGGCTCACGGGCACGAAGCTCGGCTGTGACCGCGCCGAGTGCGGCGCGTGCACCGTGCTCGTGGACGACGTGCCGCGCTACGCTTGCTCCGTGCTCACGCACTCGGTCCGCGGACGTAGAATTCAGACGGTCGAGGGGCTCGCCGCGGCGGATGGCACGCTGCACCCGATCCAGCAGGGCATCATCGAAGAGCAGGGTTTCCAGTGCGCCTTCTGCATGAGCGGGTTCATGATGGCCACGGTCGGATTCCTCAAGAAGAACCCAAATCCGACGCGCGAAGAGCTGGCACACGGGGTATCGGGCAACCTCTGCCGCTGCCAGGACTACGACAAGATCCTCACGGCGCTGGAACGCGGCGCGCAGCTGGCGAGGGAGGCCTAACATGGGCAGCACGCGACTGGTAGGTGAGAACTACACCACGCCGGATCTCCTCGCGAAGGTGACGGGCCGCGCCAAATACGCGGAGGACTTCCGCGTGGACGGCATGCTGTTCGCGAAGCTCCTCCTGAGTCCGTTCCCTCACGCGCGCGTCCTGAGCGTGGACACGACCGCCGCGGAAGCGATGCCCGGAGTGCGCGGGATCCTCCGAGCGGGCGAGCTGCCCGCACCTGCGGACACGGTGACGGACCTCGGCGAGACGATCCGCGCCAATCCAATGGGCGAGCGAGCGCTCACCGACGAGCCGGTCTATGCCGGAGAGCCGGTGCTCGCGGTCGCGGCCATCGACGAAGAGACCGCCGCCGCGGCGATCGAGGCGATCCGCATCGAATGGGAGCCGCTCCCGTTCGTGGTCGATCCGCTCGAGAGCCTCCGCCCCGATGGGCCGAACCCCCGTGAGCAGGGCAACAGCTGGGGCCGCGCGCCGTCCGAGGCGGGCGGGCCTCCGGGCGAATTGGTGGTCCAGTCCATCAAGTGGGCGAGCGCGGACTGGGGCGAAGTCGACGAAGGCCGGCTGCCGGAAGGTGACCACCAAACCGACTGGTCCTACGGCGATCTCGAGGCCGGCTTCCGCGACGCCGCGCTCGTGCTCGACGAGACGTTCTCCACGCCGAACAATCAGCACCATTGCCTGGAGACGCGCACGGCGCTCGCGTATTGGCAGAACGGCAAGCTGTTCATGCACACCGGCACGCAGAGCGCGGTGCAGACCGTCGCATCGATCTCCCGCTGGATGAACCTCGACCTGGCCGACGTCGTGCTCATTACCGAGTACACGGGCGGCGGCTTCGGTAGCAAGGCGACCGGCGCGGTGAGCTGCATGATCCCCGCGATGCTCGCCAGGAAGACGAACCAGGCCGTGATGATGCGAATCACGCGCGAAGAGGAGCAGATGATCGGCGGGCTGCGCCCGGCGGTGCACGGCCGCATCAAGGCCGGCTTCGCGCGCGACGGCCGCCTGCTCGCGGTCGACATGATGACCGTCGGCGAGAGCGCCGCATACGAAGCGCAGGGCGATGCGGGCACTTCTGGGCGCATCGTGTCGCTGGTCTATCAGCCGGCGGCGATGCGCATGCGTTCGACCACCGTGCTCACGAACACGCCGCCCCGGCGCGCGCAGAGCCAGCCGGGCGGATTCCAAGGCATCATGCTCATGGAGCCGGTCGTCTGGAAGGCCGCGCGCGAGCTCGGCATCGATCAGGTGGCGATGCGCCGCCTCAACGCACCCGTGGGCAAGGCCCAGTTCGGGCCGCCGAGCGGCAACGGCACGCTGCCGCACGTCACCAGCAGCTTCCTCGTCGAATGCCTCGATCGCGGCGCCGAGCTCTTCGATTGGCCGACGCGCGTCGCGCGCTCCGGCCAGCGAAACGGATCCACCGTGCGCGGGGCCGGCGTGGCGGTCAGCTCGTTCGTCGCCGGATCGGTCGGGTTCGACGGGCTGTTCCTCATCACGCCCGAAGGGCGGATGATCGTCAAGTCGGGCATCGGCAACCTCGGCAACGAGAACGTCTTCGACGTGCACCGCGTGGCGGCGGAGATGATGGGCGTTCCGTGGGACAAGGTGGACATCCACTGGGGCGACACCGCCAACCACCTCCCGTGGACCTGCGTATCCGGTGGTAGCCAGACGACGCACGCGATGACGCGGGCGGCCCACGCCGCCGCGACGGACGCCATCGCCAAGGCGAAGGAGATCGCAGCGCGCACCCTCGGCGGAAACGCCGCGGCGTATCGCGTCGCTGACGAGCGAGTGTCGGACGGCGCGCGCAGCATGACGCTGGCCCAAGTCGCGCAGCAGGCGATCCGGCTCGGCGGCCGCTTCGACGGACACGAGCTGCCCGAGAACATCAATCGGGTCACGACCACGGCTGCTACGGCGCTCGCCGGGCAGGGGCTCATGGGCGTCGCGCGGGATACGTATCCACGCGACGGCACCACGTTCGGGTTCGCCGCGGGGTTCGCGGAGGTCGAGGTGGACCTCGAGACCGGACGCTACAAGGTCCTCGACTTCACCGCCGTGGGTGACTCGGGCACGATCATCCACCCGCGCAACTACGGCGGCCAGCTTCTCGGGCGCTCCGTGCTCGGGATGGGCCACGCGCTCGCGCAGAAGACGGTCTACGACCAGCACTACGGGCTCTCGCTCGCGAACCGGTTCTATCAGAACCGTCCGCCGACGATCCTCGATATTCCCCGCAACATGCAGTGGGATGCGGTGAACCTGCCCGATCCCGAGACACCGGTCGGCGCCAAGGGAATCGGCGAGCCGCCGGTGGCCGCCGGCGCGATGGCTATCCTCAATGCGCTGTCCGCCGCGCTGGGCGACGAGATCTACCGCAGGGCACCCGTGACGCTCGACACCGTGCTCATGGCGCTCGAGCATGGGCGGCCCATGCAAGAGCCGCTCACGGCACACATATAGGGAGAGACTGACATGGCGACCATTCACGATGTGATCCCGCCGTTCCAGCTCTTCCAGCCCACCACGCTGGACGCCGCCGCGGACCTCGTGCGTGAGCACGGCGACGAAGCCTGGATCATGGCCGGCGGCATGGACTCGTTCGACTGGCTCAAGGACCGCACCAAGCGGACGGAAGCCGTCATCGATCTCAGCATGGTCGAGGAGCTCCGCGGCATCCGGGAGGTGGAGGGCGGCCTCGAGATCGGGGCGATGACCACGCTCACCGACGTGGCGGAGCATCCCGCGGTCCGCGACCGATTCGGCGTGCTCGCGCAGGCGGCGGCGCTCGTGGCATCGCCGCAGATCCGGCATCAAGGAACGCTCGGCGGCAACGTCTCACAGGATACCCGCTGCGCGTACTACCGGCGCGGCTGGACCTGCTACCGCGCCGGCGGCAACATCTGCTACGCGGATACGCCCACGGCGATCAACCGCGAACACGCGATCCTCGGTGCCAGCCGCTGCGTGGCGGTGAGCCCGTCCGATACCGCGCCCGCGCTCGTAGCGCTCGATGCGCAGATGGTGATCCGGCGCGGGGGACAGGAGCGTGTCGTCGAGGCGGAGGACTACTTCGTCGGTCCTTCCCGCGACATCCGGCACATGACAGTGCTCGAGTCCGGCGACCTCCTCACGACCATCCGCATTCCCGCGACGTGGGCCGGCGCGCGGTTCTACTTCGAGAAGGTGCGCGACCGCGAGGTGTGGGACTTCCCGCTGGTCAACGTGGCGTCGGCCATCCGCGAGAACGGCGGTCGCATCACGGAGGCGCGCGTGGTCGTGGGCGCGGTAGCCGCCCATCCGCTGCGCCTCCATGACGTCGAGGAGTCGCTCGCCGGAGCGATGGTGAACGACGAGACGCTCGTGCGCGCAGGCGAGCTCGCGATCCGGGGGGCACGGCCGCTCCGGTACAACGCCTACAAGGTGCCGCTCATGCGGAACCTCGTGAAGCGCGCGGTGCGCGGCGGACCGACTGGGACGACGGCGTAGACAGCTGACGGATCTGGTTAGCCGAAGTCGGGGGGCGGGCGGCGCAGCGCTCGCGCTCGTGGTGCTGTGCGGGTGTGTCGAGCCGCGCGAGCCCGCCGCTGGTTCGCCCGCGGACTCGGTCGCACGGTCTGCTGCCGACCTTCGCTGGCATCCGCTCGGAACCTGGGCCGGCAGCGGCGACCGTCAGACGGAGTCTTTCGATGTCCGCACGGGAACGCTCAAGCTCGTCTGGGAGACTTCCAACGAGCGCGCGCCCGGGCCGAGCACGTTTCGCGTCGAGCTCTACAGCGCGATCAGTGGAAGACCGCTGCAGACAATCGTGGATACAGTGGGCGTTGGCGTCGACTCGGCGTACGTTGCCGATGAGCCGCGGGTGTCGTATTTGGTGATCGAGTCAGGGGGGGTCGACTGGCGGGTGAGGCTGGAGGAGGGGGTGAGGTGAGGGGGACGCGCCCGCCAACTCCCTCAGTGCAGCAGCTCGAATCCGGCCGTCACGAAGTGCTCGTCGAACGCAAATGCCTGCGTGAGACGCTCGCGCCGCATCAACTCGAAGCTCACGGCATCCGCGAGCGAGAACGATTGATCCGCGAAGCGGTCGAGCCAGTTGGGTATCGCTTCGCTCACCAATGCGGCAGGTGTGTCCAGCCACTCGTAGCCGGGGTCGACGACCAACGAGGTGACCGAGGCGCGCGCCGCCGCGGGCCCCCGGCGCTCCATCGCTAGCGAGTGAAACTCCGCCAAAACCAGCACGCTGCTGGTCCACCGCACGCCCGCCGCGGCGTGCCGCCGCAATGTGGACACGGCACGCTGGTGGTGCTGATCTCGTGGCAACGCCAGGGCTACGAGGGCGCCCGTATCAACCCAGATCCGACTCATCTGTCCTCACGCTGCTCACGCTCGAGCGCCTGGGCGAGGTATAAGTCATGGCGCTCGGAGAGATCGGCGGGGTCGTCAGGTGCGTCGCCGAATGCTCCGATCAGATTCTCCATCGACCCACCGGGAGGCTGCGAGGTGAGCCTTTCGGCGGCGAGCGCGCGCAACCCCCGCCGGATGAGCTCGGTGCGTGGGAGCCCGGTCGACTCCACGAGCTGCTCCAGCAGATCGCGGTCCTGTCGGTCCAGGTAGACCTGAACCGGCTCCCGCACTCGATCGGGGTCTCGGCGTCGCTTGCTATACATGTGAATGTTAAATGTACACCTTCTCTATGAAAAGGTAAGGAGACATGGAGACGTCGAGGGGAGGAAACGAGCAACGCGGCGGCCCTCCGCTGCCGCCGCGCGGTCCGTGAATGGATCGCGTACCTTGGCACATGTTGATCCAGAACTTCCTCGTCGACCAGGCGATCATCGATCATCACTAGGAGGGGCCATGAGAAGGAGAAAAGGGGCCGTGAGAACGACGCTTGCGATCGGCGCGTTGGCTTGGTCCGTGGGACTGGGCGTGGCCCCACTCATGGGGCAGCAGGCCGCGATGCCGACCACCGTCGATGGGTTCCTGTCCGCAGCGAAGGATGCGGCAGGCACGAACTTCTCCGGGACGTTCCTCCGCCTGTGTGTGCCACCACCGCCGCCGAATCCCGCGGGCCGCGGCCGGGGCGGGGGTGGCGGCGGTGGAGGTGGAGGAAGGGGCGGCCCACCCCCGAGGGAGAGTTGGTACGCGGAGCCGGCGCAGGTCGGGGACAACCTCTACTTCCTCGGCACGATGGATCACAACTCGTTCGCGCTCGTTGCGGAGAGTGGCGACATCATCCTCATCGACGCGCTCTTCGACTACGCGACGCCGGCCGAGATCGTCGGGGGTCTCGAGACGCTCGGCCTCGATCCGAACGACGTCCGATACGTCGTGATCTCCCACGCACACGGCGACCACGACGGCGGCGTGAAGTACCTCCAGGACAGGATCCCCGGCGTGACGATCCTATACGGCGAGGGCGACTGGCCCTCGGTGACGGCTCGGGGAGCAGCGGGTGCCGTGCGAAGCGGCCCGCAGAACGACGGCACCGATGGGCGCGTCGTCTCCGCCGGCGACCAGGACGTCTCGGTGCGGCTCGTCACGATGCCCGGGCACACACCGGGCACCCTGTCCTTCCTCTTCGAGTTCGAGGATGGCGGAGATCCGATTCGCGTAGCCTACGTCGGAGGCACTGCGATCTCGTTCACCAACACCGATCCCGCGTACTACGACGAGTATATCGAGTCCTCGGCGAAATTCGCGCACGCCGCCGAGGCGTTCGGCGCCACTGCGCTCATGTCGAACCACAGCGAGTTCGACCTCGGCTACCTCCGGTCGCACGCCGCCGCATCGCGCTCGAGCAGGGACGACGTGCCCAACCCCTACGACATCGGCGCGCAGGGTGTCGCGGACTACTTCGAGGTGGTCAGGTACTGCGCTTCAGCTGCCAAGCTCAGGGCGACGGGACGGCTGTGAGAGAGTAACGTCGGCGCCGATCCCAGCGTCGGGCCGGTGCTGGGGGTCCCAGTGTCGGAACGCCGTCCCTGTCTCCACGCTTCTGAGTGCCCATGACACGCCCTCGTTGCCGTCACGTCTTCCTGTCCGGAGCGCTCTTCGCCTTCTCCGCCGCCACCGGGCTCGGGGCCCAGGTGCCCGAAGGCCGCGGCGGCCGTGGCGCTGCGGGCGTTGCCCCGCAAGCGAGCGGCGCGTACGACCACGCCACCGCTCCGATCGCTCGGGTGGTGCGGACGACGGAGAGCATCTCGATCGACGGCCGGATGGACGAGTCGGCCTGGATGACGGCTCCCGCCGCGACCGACTTCTATCAGGTGGTGCCGAACGAGGGCCAGCCGATCACGCAGCCGACGGAAGTCCGGTTCCTCTACGACGACGACGTCCTCTACGTCGGCGGCTGGATGTGGGACGACGGGGAGATCCTCGCCCGCATGGCCCGCCGAGATCAGGGCGTGCCGGACATCGACATCTTCGCCATTCATCTAGATGGCTATCACGACCACCGTACGGCGGTCCGCATCGCGACGTCGCCCGGGGCGGGATGGGTCCGCGACGAGTTCATCGTCGGCGCACGTGGCGGTGGGCCGGGCACGGGCGGGTCCGCCGACATCTCCTGGGACCCGGTCTACGACGTCGCGTCCACGGTGACCGACGAGGGATGGTTCGTCGAGTTCGCGATTCCGTTCAGCCAGCTCAGGTACGGAAGCGAGCCGGTGCAGACCTGGGGGCTGCAGATCGAGCGGAAGATCCGTCGGCACGGCGAGGATGTGATGTGGGCGTTCCTCCCGCGCAACGAGCCGCAGGGCGTCGCGCGGTACGGACATCTCGAGGGCTTCGAGAATCTGCGGCGGAGTCGCGGCCTCGAGATCCTCCCGTACACGACCGCGCGCGCAGAATACAAGGACATCCCCAGGAGTTCCGGCGCCAACTTCGACAACCCGTTCCGGAGCGGGAGGGACTACTTCGCCAGCGTAGGCGCGGATCTGAAATACCGGCTGGGCACCAACTTCACGCTGGACGCCACCGTCAATCCCGACTTCGGCCAGGTGGAGGCCGACCCGGCCGTGATCAACCTCTCGGCGTTCGAGACGCGCGTGAACGAGCGTCGGCCGTTCTTCGTGGAGGGCGCCGACATCTTTCGCTTCGGCGAGGGCGCGGGCGGCGGATCGCAGCTCGTGAACACGCGCCGGATCGGCCGGGCTCCGGCGGGCTCGCTCCCGAACGCGTCCAAGTACGCGGACGTTCCGAGCTCCACGACGATCCTCGGCGCCGGCCGGGTGACCGGTCGGCCCACCGGCGGCTGGTCCGTCGGAGTGCTGGAGGCCGTGAGCGATCGTGCCGTCGTGCCATGGGTGGACGCGAGCGCGGTGCGGTCGGAATCGGAGATCGAGCCGCTGACGAACTACTTCGCGGGAAGGATTCGGCGCGACTTGAACCAGGGCACCAACGCGTTCGGCGTCATCGCCACCGCCGTGAACCGCGATCTCGGGACCGACGCCCTCCGCGGGGAGATGCACGCGGCGGGGTACTCCGCCGGTCTCGACGGTCAGCTCCAATGGGCGAACCGGGAGTGGGCGGTCAGCGGAGCGCTAGCGGGCAGCCGCGTGACGGGTGACGCGGAAGCGATCGCGCGAACCCAACGAAGCTCGGCCCGCTACTTCCGGCGGGTGGATGCGGGCCACCTGGACTACGACTCCACCGCGACGTCGCTCTCGGGATACTTCGCGACGATCAGCGGCGGCAGGCAGCGAGGATCGTGGACGGGGGGCCTCACCGTCGATGCCACGAGCCCCGGCTACGAGGTGAACGATTTCGGATTCCAGAGCGCCGCGGACCGCATCAACTACGGCGGCGACCTCGGATACCGCATGCCGACGACCGGGCGTCGCTTCAGGAACTTCAACGTCTCGGCGTCGGCCGGGATCACCCAGAACTTCGGCCGCGAGACCCTCGGGAAGGACATGGGCCTCTCGGTCGGCGCCACGCACATCTCGCAGTACGGCTTCAACGCCAGGGTCAACAAGGGCTTCGAGACGTTCGACGACCGCCTGACGCGCGGAGGGCCACTGGCGCGCGCGCCCGGCGGCTGGTCCGCGAACTTGAGCTTCAACACCCCACCCCAGGGAGCCCTCCAGCCGAGGCTCGGCTTCAACTACTCGGAGGACGACGCCGGAGGGTGGCGGAAGTCCGTGAACACGGGCGTCACCATGCGCTTCCGGGATATCTCCGAACTGATCCTCGGGGGGAGTGTGAGCCGGAGTCGCTCCCCGGCGCAGTACGTCACGACCGTCGCCGATTTGAGGGCCACCGCGACCTACGGGAACCGCTACGTCTTCGCGCCCATCGGTCAGACGACGCTCGACCTCGAGGTTCGTCTGAACCTGACCTTCACGCGCCGCCTCACGCTCGAGGTCTACACGCAGCCCTTCATCTCGAGCGGCGACTACGGCGATTTGATGGAGCTTGCCGCGCCCCGCACGTTCGACTTCCTCCGCTACGGATACGACTCGGGGACCATCACCCGGGGCGTGGACGGACGCTACGCGATCGATCCGGTGGGCGACGGCGTGCAGACCTTCACGGTCAGCGACCGGGACTTCAACGTCCGCTCGCTCATCGGCAACGCGGTGCTCCGTTGGGAGTGGCGGCCGGGGAGCACGTTGTATCTGGTCTGGCAGCAGAGCCGCTCGGAGCGCCCGACCTCTGGCGGGTTACCTCAAGGGACCTACGGCAACTTCCACTTCGGCAGCGACGCGGACCGGCTCTTCCAGATTAAGCCGGAGAACACGTTCATGCTCAAGGTGAACTACTGGTTGAATCCCTGACCTGAAGCAGGTCGATCGCGGGGGTCTAGTAGTCGATCACATGCAGACCCGCCACGCGGCGGAAGTGGCGCTCGTTCCGCGTGACGAGCGGAAGTCCGTGGGCGACCGCGGTAGCTGCGATCCACAGGTCGTTGGTCCCGATCAGAAGCCCGTTGTCTGCTAGGTGCCGGAAGATCCGGCCGTAGATCCAGCACACGTCGAGGTTGATCTCGAGGATCTGGAAGCGCCGAAGCAGCTCGTGCCAGCGGTCGCGATCGTTCTGCTCGGGTCCACCCGCGATCTCGCCCGCCGTGACCAGGGTGACGGCAAGCGCTGCCTGCGGGTGCCGCTGGAGGAACGTCGTGGCCCGACCGGCCTCCGCCTTCCTCACCTCTCGTTCCAGATCGATGAGGAAGGTGGTCTCGAGGATCAGTCGGTCCGCCACTTGTCCTCGGGCGGAAGGCCCGCGGCCTTCGCTTCCTCGATGCGATCGAGGGCCGCTTCGGAGAGGAACGGGCCCTCCGTCCTGTAGACCTCGAGCAGTTCCTCACCCGTGATGGGTGCTTCCGGCCATGCGGCGCGCAGGATCACGTCCGAGAAGGATTCCGTCGGGCGACGGCGCGCATTCCGCAGGCGCTCGTAGGCTTCCAGCTTCACGGAAATCGTCTTCGTGGACATGCATGCAACGTACACAGGCTGCGCATCCTCCGCCACGTGGGCTAGGGGACTCAGCCAATTTCGACACCCGGTTGGGGCGCCTCCATGTCGGAATCGGTCGTCGAAGACGGCGATCAGTAGCCCGTCACGAGCAGCCCCGGCACCCGGTCGAAGTCCCGGGCGTTCCGCGTGACCAGCGGCGCACCGTGTCCGAGCGCAGCCACC
>SHZR01000017.1 GCA_009692205.1 Gemmatimonadota bacterium
GCAACGAGATCGAACGCCTCTTCCGCAGGCTCAAAGGCTTTCGCAGAATCTTCTCGCGCTTCGACAAGCTCGACGTCATGTTCACCGCCTTCATTCACTTCACCCTCATCGCTGAGGTCCTGCGTTAGTGTGAACAGGCCCTAGCTCGCGCGGGAATCCGAAGCCTGGTCCTGCTTCCGGCCGATGCCCTCTCGGCCGAGGGTCTGTCCGCAGCGGTCTGGCGTGCGCTCGCCGGGAGCACCGATGCCATGGTCGCTCGGGCGGTCAGCCCCCATGTGCCGGCGCGAGAAGTCCGCGTTGTCCGGCTCGCTCTCGAAGCGGTCCAGCGCGGTTGGAGCACCGATGAACTCTCGAGCATGTGCGGGCTCACACGCGCACACGCGAGCGTGCGGCTCAAGTCGTGGGGACTGCCCTCGGTGGGACACATGCTCACCTGGGCCAAGCTGCTCCATGCGGGCGCGTGGCTGACGGACCCCGGTCGTAGCGCGCAGAGCGTGTCCCGCCAGCTGGAGTACTCGAGTGGGGCAGCGTTCCGGCGAGCGCTGCGGTCTTACGGAGGGATGGACTCCCACGGTGGCGCGAGAGCGGGGCGGCCTCGTCCCCATCCTCGGGGGCTTCCTTGACGCCTGCGGCCTGCCGTATAGCGTTCAGGGCGGCCGCTCCGTCGCCTGACGGAGCCCACACCAGCGACGGACTACATCGACGATGAGGGACTTCACGGACGCGCAGGGACGCCGATGGCGTGCATCCGTCCGCGAGGAGCAGGGTGCGGACTACAAGGGCCGGCTCTTCCTGGTGATCGAGCCCCCAGATGCGCCGGCAGACGCCCTCGAGCTCAGGGACGTCCGCTGGAACAGTGAGCGCACCGCGGCGAGGACCATCGCTACGATGTCCACCGTCGAGCTGAGGCGCCGCTTGCGGGCGGCGCTGGGCAGGAGCCCCGAGCGCCGGGTTGGTTGATCGGCCTGCCTGAGGGTTACTGCGTGACCCCGCGCCGGGGAATGTCGAGCCACTGACCCGCGACCACCCGATTGGCCTGCAGGTCGGGATTCGCCTCGATCAGGTCGTCGATCGCGAGACCGTGCCGGTCGGCGATGAGTGCGAGGTTCTCGCCTCTCGCCACCTGGTACCGACTCGGCGCATCCGCATCGGGCTCGCTGAGCCCCTCGGCGAACCGCTGCGCCGGATTGGACGAGACGGCTCGGCCGAACGAAGCCAGGATGGCGCCGACTTGGTTCTCGACCGCCTTGGCCCGCGAGTTGGAGCGCGTGTTGTTCACGAGGAGCGAGAATGCCAGTCGCTCCCCGCTGAGCGAGCGTACCATGCCGGTGAGCGCTGAAACGCCTTCGATCGTGCCGGTCTTCGCTCGTAGGTTTCCTGCGGCGGGCGTACCGAACATACGACCGAGCTCGCGCCTGGTACCGGCCTGCGGGAGCGAGCCCCAGTATTCGGGCCACGCCGGGCTCGCGGCCATGCGCTCGATCACCTCCACGAACGTCGAGGCGCTCACGCGACTCCCGGCCGACAGTCCCGAACCGTCGAGCTGCACGACATCCGACATGTCGACGCCCACCTCTCCGAGTGCCGTTCGCACGGCCGCCGCGCTCGCTTCCGGCGAGCCGACACCGCTCGTCACCCGACCGAGCGTCCTGAAGACGAGCTCGGCAAAGAGGTTGTTGCTCTCCTTGTTGATCACCGCGAGGTATACGCTCAGCGGGTCCGACACGTGGCGAGCGAGAACGCGCGAGCCGCGGCGCCCGAGCGCCGGGGCGGAGATCCGATCGATCACGGACTCGTTGGGCGCATCGACCGTGCGGATCTTCCCCAGAAGCGCGATTCCGCGTTCCTCGAGCGTGGCGCGGAAGACGGACGCCGCGAAATGCGCCGGGACCGGGACGGTCATCTCTCTCCAGACGTCCTTCGCGCCGGCCAACAAGCGTCCCTCGACCCTCACCGGCTCGAGCGGATGGTCGCGCAGGATGGCGAGTCTCGGACGCGCGTCGGCGGCGACGGTGCGGGCGGCATTCACGACCTCGAGGCCTGCGTGCTCCGGGATCGTGAGCACGGTGGGAGTCGTGCCCGCCGGCCCTGCGACGACCCGGAACGAGATCACGTTTTCGTTAAACGACAGGGCCGATATCGCGCCCGCGAAGCCGTCGTTCAAGTCGTTCGGATGCCATCCCTCGGGCCGCAACGGTCCCGACAGAAACGAGGCGTCCCCGACCAGATTTCCATCGACCGTATGGATGCCCAGGTCGACGAGCTGCTCGATGAGCAGCCGGAAGACCTCGTCCTTGCTGCGGTAGAACCGGTCGGAGATTCCCGGATCGCCCGTGCCGTAGAGCACGAGATCGCCGTGGAGTACGCCGTTGATCACCTCGCCTTCGGTGAGAAGGTAGGTCCGGAAGCGATAGTCCGTGCCGAGGATGCGCAGCGCGGCCGCGGTCGTGAGCAGCTTGAGGTTCGACGCGGGCGCGAGCGGCTCGTCCGGCTCGATGGAGAAGAGCGTGTCCCCCGTATCGAGGGAGAGCACCATCACGCCCCACGTGGCGCCTCGCCACACCGGGGCACCGAACGCGCTCGCGAGTCGGTCCTGCAGCTGCTCGACGTCCTGCGCCCCCGCCTCAGTGCCCAGCGCGAACCCGAGCAGGGTCGCGAGCGCTACGGCCAACCGCGCGGGGCAGGGTCTCAAGTCTTTCGTCCGGTCCGCGTCAGGCGAGGGCCACGGCGGGCCCGCCCTCGGGCAGGCACGTCGAGCAGTAGCCGGTGAATTCCAGTCGGTAGCCCGTCACCATGAAGCCGGCCGCGCGTCTGCGCACGGCCTCGACCTCCGCGTCGGGCATCTCGCCGGGGATGTCCACTACACTGTCGCACACGACGCAGCGCGCGTGATGGTGCGGGTCCGTGCGGCCGTCGTAGCGCGCCGAGTTGTCGGCGTAGGTGAGCTTCACGGCGAGCCCGCACCCGACCAGGGTCTCGAGGCCCTTGTATACGGTGGCCAGCGAGATCCCCGCCAAGTTCCGACGCACCGCGAGGAACACCTCGTCGGCGGTGGGATGCACGTCGGTGGCCGCGAGGTAGCGATAGATGGTCGCGCGTTGCTCGGTGAAGCGCTGGCCGCCGGCCTGCAGCGCGGCGCGCAGCCTGAGATCGCTCGAATCGGGGTTCATGGCCATATCTTGTCTCGCCCGGCCGCCCGGAAGGGGCGGCACTCCGCCACGTTGGCAACGTTACACGAGCCGAAGAAGGAGTGTCAACCTGGACGCGATCCTCACGCTCGAACCGCTCCTCGAGGCCGTGCGCGAAGGGGTCGAGAGCACCGGGTGGAGTCTCTCCGGGCTTCAGAAGACTACCAGCCTGGAATTCGAGGGTCGGTGGGAGGGGGAAGCGACCCGAAGCGCCTACCTCTTCTTCCACACTCCGGAGGGTCCGGACGACGTCAGCATCGACGTCTACTTGGACGAGACGAGCAGCGGCCTGACGGGGAATCTTGCGCTCGTGGTCGACGTCGTGTCGCTTGCCCAACTCGGGGAGCCCGCCGGCGTCCTCGGCGGCCTGGCCAAGGCCGCCATCCCCGCAGGGCATGCGAGCCCGTTGACGCTGCGCCTCCGCCTCCCTGACGGTTCGAAGGATCCGGCCGGAGCCGAGGCCGAGGTGAGGTTCAAGCTCCTCCTTCCGAGCCGGAGTATCGCGGCGGGCTCGGGCGAGGTCCGGCGGCTGGCGGTGGCGGCGGTGGAGGCCTTCGAGCGCATTCTCGCGTCGACGGAGCTGACGGGATATCGGGCCGCCGACTGAGACTTGCTCGCGCAGGGGGCGGGTGCAGATTGGGACGCCCGGAAGCGAAGAACGCCAGACCCACGAACTCGCCCAAGGACATCCCGCATGAGCAGTGACTCCGGATCGCTCGACGCTCTCCTGAGCGAGGAGCGCCGCTTCCCGCCCCCCGCGGCCTTCCGCGCTCACGCCGTGCTCCACGATCCCGAGGTCTACGAGCGCGCGGCGGCTGACCGGGAGGCGTACTGGGCCGACTGGGCGAGCCAGCTCCACTGGTTCGAGCCCTGGCGGGAGGTCCTACGCTGGAATCCGCCCCAAGCGCAGTGGTTCCTGGAGGGGAAGCTGAACGTCTCTTACAATTGCCTCGACCGTCACGTGCTCGATGGGCACGGTTCCCGAGTGGCGCTCCTGTGGGAAGGCGAGCCGGGGGACACGCGGAGCTACACATACCGCCAACTGCTCGACGAGGTGTGCCGGTTCGCGAACGCACTGAAGGGGCTGGGGGTCGCCAAGGGCGACCGCGTGACGATCTACTTGCCGATGATTCCGGAGGTCGCGGTTGCGATGCTAGCCTGCACGCGCATCGGTGCGATCCACTCGGTGGTCTTCGGCGGCTTCAGCCCGGAGTCGCTCTCCGACCGGAACAACGACGCGGCGGCCAAGGTGCTGATTGCCGCCGACGGCGGGTGGCGGCGGGGTACCGTCGTGCCGCTCAAGGCCCACGCGGATGACGCCCTCGCGAAGTCGCCGACCATCGAGCACGTCGTGGTGGTCGCACGCGGGGGCGACCTGAGCAAGCAGGTGGGAGCCTCCCTAAAGCCCGGAAGGGACCTCTGGTACCACGACCTGGTGGCTGCCGCCTCGCCCGACTGTCCCGCCGAGCCGATGGACGCAGAGGACACGCTGTTCGTCCTCTATACGTCGGGGACGACGGGCAAACCCAAGGGCGTCGTCCACACGACGGGCGGATACCTCACGCAGGTCTACGCCACCACGCGCGCGGTCTTCGACATCCACGACGACGATGTGTACTGGTGCACGGCCGACGTGGGGTGGATCACGGGGCACAGCTACGTCGTGTACGGTCCGCTGTCCAACCGTGCGCACGTGCTCATGTACGAGGGCGGGCCGGACTGGCCCGACCGGGGCCGCCTCTGGCAAATGTGCGAGCGGTACGGCGTGACGATCTTCTACACCGCGCCGACGGCGATCCGGTCGTTCATGCGCTGGGGTGAGGAATGGCCCGGGAAGGCAGACCTGTCGCGGCTCCGTCTGCTCGGCAGCGTCGGCGAGCCGATCAATCCCGAGGCGTGGATCTGGTACCACGAGGTCATCGGCGGCACGCGCTGCCCGATCGTGGACACGTGGTGGCAGACCGAGACGGGGGCGATCATGATCACGCCGCTGCCCGGGATCACCGTGACGAAACCGGGGACGGCCACGCTTCCGTTCCCGGGGATCGACGCCGCCATCAAGAACGAGGCGGGCGAGGAGACCTCCGCGGGCTATCTCGCCATCACGTCGCCGTGGCCGTCCATGCTGCGCGGGATCTGGGGGGACGACGCGCGGTACCGGCAGACCTATTGGTCGAAATGGAAGGACACGTACTTTCCCGGTGACGGGGCCAAGCGCGACGAGGACGGTTACTACTGGATCCTCGGGCGTGTCGACGACGTGCTCAACGTCGCCGGTCACCGCATCGGCACGATGGAGGTCGAGAGCGCGCTGGTCGATCACCCGGCGGTGGCCGAGGCCGCCGTGGTCGGAAAGAAGCACGACATCAAAGGCGAGGTCTTGGCGGCGTTCGTGACGCTCAAGGAGAAGCACCCGGCGTCCGACGCGCTGCTGAAGGAGCTGCGCGAGCACGTCGGCAAGAAGATCGGCGCGATCGCCAAGCCCGACATGATCGTCTTCACGGCCGACCTCCCCAAAACGCGCTCCGGGAAGATCATGCGCCGGCTGCTGCGCGACATCGCCGAGGGGAGGGCGGTCGGGGACACGACGACGCTCGCCGATCCCGCCGTCGTGCGTCGACTCCAGGCGCTCTACGCCGAAGAGGAGTAACGTCCGCTCACCGCGAGGTTACTTCGCGGCCTATTCGGCGAAGGGGTCGCGCGTCGGAGGTGCCTTCGCGGCGCGCTCCTCGGCGGACTTCTCCTTGGCTTTCCGGGCGGGCACGCCCACGTAGACCCAGTGGGGCTCCGTGCTCTTGGTGACGATCGAGCCAGTCCCGATCATCGAGTCGTCCGCGATGTGCGTGCCCGCGAGGATGGTCGCGTGGTAGGTGATGCGCACGCCCTTCCCGATGACCGTCTTCGGCGTGTACACGATCCGGCCGTCGACGATGTTGTGGGAGTGCGAGTAGACGTTGGCGAAGTCGGAAACCGACGCCCCGTCGCCGATCTCGATGCCACCTCGGTCGTCCATGAGCACATGCCGGTGGAGCACCACGCCGTTCCCCACGTGCATGTTGTAACCGTAAGAGAAGCGGACGAACGTGAACGCTTTGAAGTTCTTGCCGCAGCTTGCGAAGACATGCCGCGCCAGGATGCGACGGAAGCGGATTCCCAGGTCGACATTCTCACCCAGCGGGCTCCGGTCGAACATCTCCCAGAGCCAGAGCAGGGGCTTCCGCGGCGCGTAGCGCTCGAGATCGATCTCTTGATAGTACTCGGGCTCGAGCGTCACGTTGCGCGGGTCCATCTGGAGCAGCGCGAGCCGTGCCGTCGGGGACAGCCTCGAGGGGTCCGCGTCCGCGTACTGCGGATAATAGATGTCCGTGAGGATCCGGCGGCAGAGCTCGTTCCGATCGCAGCGCGAGTCGGCCAGCGATGCGGCCAACCACTCCAGCCACTCGCCGTATTCGACCGTCGCCGCGGCGGTTACGGGGGCAGGCCGGAGAGGGTAGAAGGACATGGCGAAGAGGTTACCGGGATTCTGCGGTGGGGCCAAGGTGCGCGCCGTGTCGGAGCGAAGCTACCTTAGATCATGCATGACGTTCTCCGCCAGCGACTTCTGCGCAAGATCGAGAGTCTGCCCGACGAGCAGATCTACCAGGTGCTCGACTACATCGAATTCCTGGAATCGAAGTATGCCGCGGCGGCCGCCGTCGAGGCGTCCGGCCTGCAGAAATTCGCCGAGGGGCTCGAGGACAAGCTGCGCAAGCGCGCGGTGAGCCCGAGCACGATTCGCGAGGCGTTCCAGCTCATTTCGGCGGCGGACCGCGTGCTCTCCGGCGTGTCCTCCGCGGGCAAGCAGATCCTGGCCGATCTCGGTCAAACACTCGAGCCGACCGAGGGCGGACCCGACGCTCCCACGGAGCGGATCGAGGCGGACCCCGGCAAGGCGCGGAACCCGCCGCGCGCGGAGGCCGGGGAGTAGCAGGCTGGCGAGGAAGTTGACGACTCCGGGGTGGGCGCCCTATCCTCCCCCATGCCGCCCTCATCTGCCGCCCGAATCGTCAAAGAAGCCCTGACGTTCGACGACGTGCTGCTCGTTCCCGGGCACTCGCTCGTCCATCCCAAGGACACGGATGTCTCCTCGCGCCTCACCCGAGGCATCGAGCTCCGCATCCCGCTCTTATCCGCCGCCATGGACACGGTCACCGAGTCCGCCATGGCCATCCAAATGGCGCGCGAGGGCGGCATCGGGATCATCCACAAGAACCTCTCCCCGGAACGTCAGGCCGGCGAGGTGGATCGCGTGAAGCGCTCCGAGAGCGGCATGATCCTGAATCCGATCACGCTGGGGCCGGGAGCGACGCTTCGCGACGCGCACGACCTCATGGCGCGCTTCTCGATCAGCGGCGTACCGATCGTCGAGAACGGAGGCCGGCTGGTCGGCATCGTCACCAACCGTGACCTCCAGTTCGAGACGGACCTCTCCCGCTCGATCGCGGATGTGATGACCTCCGCCGATCTCGTGACGGCGCCGGTGGGTACTACTCTCGAGGAGGCGCAGGCGATCCTGCATCGCCACCGCATCGAGAAGCTGCCCGTGGTCGATGGCCGCGGCCGGCTGAAGGGGCTCATCACCGTCAAAGACATCTTCAAGCGGCGCAACTACCCGAACGCGTGCAAGGACGAACACGGCAGGCTGCGCGTGGGTGCGGCTGTCGGATCGTCCAAGGCCGACTTAGAGCGCGCCGCGCTGCTCGTCGAGGCCGGCGTGGACGTGCTCGTGGTGGACACCGCGCACGGGCACTCCGAGGGCGTGCTGGAGGCCGTGGCCAGGGTGCGTGAGCGCTTCCCGGACGTGCAGCTCATCGGTGGCAACGTGGGGACGCGCGAAGGCGCCGCGGCGCTACTCGAGCGTGGCGTGGATGCCGTGAAAGTGGGCGTGGGCCCGGGCTCGATCTGCACCACGCGGATCGTGACCGGCGTGGGGCTGCCCCAGCTGACTGCGGTCATGGATGCCACGGATGGGGTGAATGGCGAGGTGCCGGTCATCGCGGACGGAGGGATCCGGTACTCGGGCGACATCGTGAAGGCGCTCGCCGCGGGTGCGAGCAGCGTCATGATGGGCTCGATGCTCGCCGGCACCGACGAGTCGCCCGGCGAGAGCTTCCTGCTGGAGGGGCGCCGCTTCAAGACGGTGCGGGGCATGGGCTCCCTATCCGCGATGGAAGAAGGATCCGCCGACCGGTACTTCCAGGAGAGCGAGATGGAGAAGAACAAGCTCGTTCCGGAAGGGATCGAGGCGCGTGTACCTTACAAGGGTCCCGTGTCGGACACGGTCTTCCAGCTGGTGGGGGGGCTGCGAAGCGGGATGGGGTACTGCGGATGCGCGACGGTGGAGGCGTTACGGACGGCCACCCGATTCATCCGCGTGACGAGCGGTGGGCTCCGGGAGTCCCACCCGCACGACGTCACGATCACGAGGGAAGCGCCGAACTACCGCATGTAGACGGGGAGCCGGGACGTGACGCTTCGACAGAGCTATCGAGGTACGTGCGCCGTCGCGGCGATCGTCGCCGTGACGGGATGCGCGAGTGCCTCCTCGAGCGATGCAACGTCGGCGCCCCAGCCGCGACAGCCGCTCGTGTCGCACGGCATGGTACCGCTCGCGTCGAGCGTCGAGCTCGAGCCGCACGAGCATCCCGCGGTCGAGGTACGCATCGACCAGCTCCTGGCGTCGCCCGTGCTGAACGACGACGAGTTCCGCGCCGCGGTCGACTCCTGGATCGTGTATTGGGAAAAGACAGCAGCCGGCGCCGTTCCCGACTTCCTCGGGCGCATGGGCAGCTTCGGCGAGATGGTGGACTCCGCTCTGCTCGCGGCGGACCTGCCGCCGTCGCTCCGGTACCTGCCGTTCATCGAGAGCGGATACAATCCGAGGGCCACGAGTCGGGCCAGCGCCGTCGGCATGTGGCAGTTCATGTCAGCGACCGCCGCCGGCTTGGGCATGGAGGTGTCACCGCTTCTCGACGAGCGCCGGGATCCCGAGAGGTCGACCGAGGCGGCGATCGCGTTCCTGTCCGAGCTGCGCGAGGGGTTCGGGTCGTGGTTCATCGCGCTCGCGGCCTACAACTCCGGTCCCAATGGCACGCGCCGGGTGCTCGATAGGTACGCCCCTGGCGTGCCGCCGTCCGACAGTCTGTTCTGGGCGCTACGAAGCCACTTTCCCCGGGAGACGCGCGACTTCGTGCCCAAGTTGTTCGGCGCCGTGGTCGTCGCCGCGAGCCCCGACCTGTACGGACACGAGGCGGCGCCGCACGCGCCCTTCGTCTTCGACCAGGTCAGCGTTCCCGACGCGACGACGCTCGACGTGATCGCGCGCGCGGCGGCGGTGCCGCAGGCCGACATCGAGCGGCTGAACCCCCAGTACCTCCGCGGCATCACGCCGCGTGGCCGAGAGAGCCTCGTGCGCGTTCCCCAGGGACGGGGGCCTGCGTTCCTGGCGGCGTACGCGCTCATTCCGGCGGACGAGCGGGTCACCTTTGTCGAGCACCGCGTCGCGAGCGGTGAGACGCTCTCACACATCGCGCTACGCTATGGGATTCGCGTCTCCGACCTGCAGGCGGCCAATCCCAGCGTGCGCCCGCGTTATCTGCGCGTCGGGGCGCTCCTCACGGTGCCTGTCGCGCCGAGCGTACGGAACGCGGCGCACACCGGAGCCTGAGCGCGGAGTCCGACCTTCGGTCTACTTGTCGGCGCTCCACTTCCCGGAGCGGCCGCCTTCCTTCTCGAGCAGCCGCACGCCCTCGATCCGCATGCCGCGGTCGACGGCCTTCGCCATGTCGTAGACGGTGAGGAGCGCCACCGATACCGCCGTGAGCGCCTCCATCTCCACGCCGGTGCGATCGACGACGCGCGCCTCGGCGCGGGCTCGAATGCCCGGCAGGCTTTCGTCGGGCTCGAGGGAGACCTTCACCGACGCGCTCGGAAGCGCGTGACAGAGCGGAATGAGGTCGGAGGTCTTCTTGCCGGCCATGACGCCCGCGAGCTCGGCCACCTGGATCGCGTCGCCCTTCGCGGTCTTGCCTGAGACGATCAAGCGCAGCGTCTCCGGGTCCATCACGATGTGGCCCTCGGCGACCGCTCGGCGCGCCGTGACCTCCTTCTCGGTCACGTCCACCATGCGCGCACGGCCCTGCTCGTCCACGTGCGTCAGCCGCTTGCTTGGGCTCACGTCAGCGCCTCTGCGTGGGGCGTGCGCGCGAGTGCGCGGCGGAGGTCGCGGACGAGCCCGCCGATGACGAGCTGCGGGTTCACATTCGCGAGCGTGAGCTCACGGGCGCGCTCGACCCTGCCGAACGCGCTCGCGATCTGGAAGGATGTGAGACCGCCCTGCACGACGATGCGGTCGAGCTCGGCTAGCTTGTCCTGGTTCATCACCGCGCTCCTCGCCCCGGCGGCCACCGCGGCCAGATCCCGCAGCCATTCCTCGGCGAAGCCGAAGATCTCCACGAGCCCGCGTCCCTGGGACGACGGGAACCCGAGCGCGAGGACGTGGGCCTCGGACGCGCGCTGCGCGGTGGCCGCGACGATGATCTCGAGCGCGCGACTACGGAGGACTTCTAGGGGCCCGGTCGGAGCGCCGTCCGCTAGGAATCCGAGGGCGCGTCCGATGGACCCCTGGCTCAACCCCGCCGCCCACGCCGCCGACTTGGGGTCGATCGACGCGTGGCGTTCCAGGAAGGCGGCCACATCGGCCACCGGCAACGGCGCGAGGTGCAGCGGGACCATCCGGGACGGGATGGTGGCGGGCAGGCGTCCCGATTCACTGGTCGTGAGGATGAAGCGGGCACCCCCCGGTGGCTCTTCCAGGAGCTTGAGCAGGGCGTTCGCCGCTTCTGGACTCGACTCCTGCGGCACGAGGAGATCGGCGTCGCCCACGAGGAACACGGGTCCACGGGCCATGACGGGTCGCTTGTACGCCTTGGCGCGTATGTTCTTCACCGTGCCGACGTAGAGGCCGCGCACCTCTTCGGAGTGGCTCGAGCGCAGGGGAGCTTCACGGATCTCCACGAGTTCATCGAGGCGTGCCTCCTCGAGGGCGTCGGCCAGGCGGTCTCCCGCCGCGTTCTTCGGGCGCGGGAGGGGGAAGTACCAGTGGACGTCGGGATGCTCCAACGAGAGGGCCATCCGACAAGACGCGCACGCGTCGCACGGCCCGTGCTCCGGCCGCTCGCACACGAGGAGCTGCGCGAGCCAGAGCGCCACGCGCTGCTTGCCGATGCCGCGCGGGCCGTGGAAGAGAAGCGCCGCGGGGAGGACGCCTCTCGCGTGAGCGCTGGCCAGCGCCGCGCGCGCGCGTTCGTGGCCGAGGACCGGATGCAGGCTCACGCTCAGCGGGCCGGCTTCAGCCACTGCAAGGGATCCTGTGCCTGCGGCGAGCTCCCCTGGAGCGGCGACCGGATCTGGAATTCGAGGTGGGGCCCCTCGGGCGTGTCGGAACCTCCGACGGTGCCCACCACCTGGCCGGCCAGCACGTCCCGGCCCTCCACCACCCCGAGTTCCTCGAGATAGAGGTAGAGCGTGTAGAACCCGTCGCCGTGACTGAGCACGACTGTCGGACCGTATCCCTCGAACGGGCCGGCGAGCGCGACCCGTCCAGACTTGACCGCCCGCACGGGTGTTCCCGTCGGCGCCGCCAGGCCGATGCCGTTCCAGCGCAGCACCATGCCGTTCGGCCGTTGCTCCCGGCCGAAGCGGTAGATGATGCGGCCGTCGAGAGGCCAGTCGAGCGTTCCGGCGTCGCTGGCGGTGATCGACGGGCCACCGACGCGCGCGCGTGCGGCCTCGAGGGCCCGCCTGCGCTCCTCGAGCCCGTCGATCAGCGTGGTCATGCGCACTTCGTCGCCCTCGAGCTCGTCCAGCCGCGTGGTCGCTCGTTCCTCGCGCGAACGGAAGTCGCGCAGCGAGGACTCACGCTCGCCCTCGACGACGCGGAGTTGGGCCACCTCGGACACGCGGTCCTGACGGAGCATCCCGAGCTGCGACATGCGCTGCCGTAGGTCTTCGTTCTGGCCCACGAGCAGTCCCTCCAACGCGCGCACCCGCTCCACGAGCTGACGGTCGGTGGCGGCGATCTCCTGTAGGTAGCGGTATCGGTTGAGTAGGTCGGCGAACGAACTCGCGCCGAGCAGAACCTGGACGGTGTGGAGAGGTCCCATCTTGTAGATGTCGCGCAGCCGTCGATTGAGCACCGCCTGGCTCTCGGAGAGGCGGTCCTGCGAGTAGATCAGGTCGCGCGTGGTTGTTGCGACCTCGGCGGAGGTGGCCTCCGACTGGAATTGCACTTCGGCGAGGACGGCCGTGCTGGCCGACAAGCGCCGCTCAACGTTGGCCAATTCCTGTGCCACGTCGCGGACGCGGTTGCGCACGTCCCCGATCTCTTGCTCGAGTCGCTCGCGCTCTGCGCGGATCTGCTCGAGCCGTCTCTGGCTCTCGAGGATCTCCGCCCGCAGGTCGGGCTGCTGCGTCGCAGCTCGACAGGGTACCACGAGCGTCAGGAGCCAGGCGATTCGGAGGAACGTCGTCGCTCGAGCCACGCTACGCTACACCTCCCCGAGGTGGCGCCGGATGGCAAGGGCGCTCGAGAACGCGCCGAAGACGACGCCGACGAGCACCCCGAGCCCGATCCATCCCGAGGGCAGCCACGCGACCTCGAAGAGGAAGGAGTAGACGCCACGGTAGGTCGCGTAGGTCAGCCCCCAGGCCAGGAGCCCGCCGAGCAGGCCGGCCATCGCGCCCTCGAGCAAGAACGGCCTGCGAATGAACGAGGCCTTCGCGCCCACGAGCCGCATGACGTAGATCTCGTCGCGGCGCGCGAACACCGCGATGCGCAGGGCCGTGCCGATGATGAGAGCGGCCACCATCGCGAACGCCGACCCCAAGACGCCCGCCGTGGCGGCTCCAATCCTCCGCAGGGCGAAGAGCTTGTCGACCCACTCGCGCCCGTAGCGCACATCCTCGACGAACGGGTAGGCCGCCGCCGCTTCGGAGACCCGCTCGACCACGTCCGGGTTTCGCTCGCCGGGACGCAGCTCGATTTCGAGGGACTGGGGGAGGGGATTCACCTCCAAGTCGGCGAAGAGCTCGCCGAACTCGGGAAGATCCGCCCGGGCTCGGTCCAGCGCATCACGCTTCGAGACGAAGCTCACGGACCGGACCTCGGGGATCTCGGCGAGCTCGGTGAGCGCGAGGTCAATCTCGCTCTGCCGCGCATCGTCACGCAGATAGACGGCGACTTCGACACGCTCCTCCACCGACGTCAGCGCGAGCTGCAGGTTGTACGTCGCGAGCCCGAAGAGGCCCACCACGTAGAGCGCCAGCCCGACCATCGCGGAGGAGAGACCCGTGAGGACGGGAGAGCGCTTGAACCCGGCGGCGGCTTCGCGGATGGCGTGCATGACGTCTTACTCCGGAGCCGAGTCGTACACGAGGCGACCCTGATCCAGCTCGAAGACGCGCGCGTGCGGGTAACGCTTGATCAGCTCCAGGTCGTGCGTGGCCATGAGCACGGCCATACCCTTGGCGTTGATGTCCCAGAAGAGATCGAGGACGCCCCGAGTCGCCCGGTCGTCGAGATTCCCGGTGGGCTCGTCGGCGAGCAGGATGTAGGGATCGTTCGCGAGCGCCCGGGCAATCGCCACGCGCTGCTGCTCGCCGCCCGAGAGCTCGTTGACGAGCGCCCCCGCCTTGGCGCCGAGGCCGACCTGCGCGAGCAGGCGCTGCGCTGCCGGCACGATCGCCTTGCGGGCCGTGCCGGTCACCTCGAGGACGAAGGCCATGTTCTCGAGCGCGGTGCGTCCCGGAAGCAGCCGGAAGTCCTGGAAGACGTAACCGATGCGCCGCCGCACCCTCCACACGTTGCGCTCCGTCACGGTGTCCGACGAATAGCCGGTCACGCGCACCTCGCCCGTGGTCGGCCGTTCCGCCATGTGGACCAGCCGCATCGTCGTGGTCTTGCCCGAGCCGGAGTGGCCGGTGAGGAAAGCGAACTGACCCTTCTTGAGGTGGAGGGAGACCTCCCGCAGCGCAAACCCGCGCTTGGGGTACTCCTTCGACACGTTGGTCAGCTTGATCACCGGACAGGGCTGCTCTGAAAGGGCACCACCTAGCTCCGGAAGTGAAGGTTAGACACGGCCCGAACCCGTGTCAAAGCGCGCGTGCGCGAGCTGTGCCGCGAGTCGGAGGGCCTCCAGCATGGAGGATGCGTCCGCGCGACCCGTGCCCGCGATGTCGAAGGCGGTTCCGTGGTCCGGCGAAGTCCGGATGAACGGGAGCCCGAGGGTGACGTTAACACCGGAGCCGAATGCGACGGTCTTGAACGCGGCCATGCCCACGTCGTGATACGGCGCGACGACCGCGTCGAACTCCCCGGCGAGGGCGCGTGCGAAGACCGTGTCGGCGGGCAGGGGGCCGGTCGCATCGACGCCTGCGGCACGGAGCCTCTCCACGGCGGGGACGAACATCCGTGCCTCCTCGTCGCCGAAGAGCCCGCCGTCCGACGCGTGGGGGTTGAGCGCGCAGAGAGCCAGACGGGGGGCAGGGAGCCTCCAGTCTCGGCGCAGCGCCTGGGCCAGGAGGGCGCCCTGCTCGAACAGGAGATCCTCGTCGATGGCGGCGGGAACGTCGCGCAGCGCGAGGTGCGTCGTCGCCAGCAGCACGCGCAAGGGGCCGCCGAGCTTCGTCGTCTCGGCCGCCATGAGCATGCCCACGGGCTCCGAGCCGGTGAGGCGCCCGAGCATCTCGGTTTGGCCGGGCACGTCCCAACCCGCCGCATGGAGGGATGGCTTGTGCACGGGCGCGGTCACGATGGCGTGGAAGGCACCCCTCTTGGCGGAGGCAACCGCGGTCTCGATCGAGCGCGCGGCGGCGGAGCCGGCCTCCGCGTCCGACGTCATGCCTCCCGACGCATACTCACGAATTGCGTCGGCCATGTCGTCGCCCCTGACGACGCGATCGGGGAGAGCGATGGCTACCTCCACCGAGGGCTCGCGCGACCCGAAACGCTCGAGCGCGCGCAGCGCGACCTCGGGGCCAATTCCCCGCGGATCACCGAGTGTGACGGCGATGTGCGGGCGGACCACTACATCCGGATCTCGACGTAGGTTTGCGCTCGCAGTTCCTCGAGGATCCTCTCGCGCTGGCGCTCCTGCTGCAGCTGTGTCGCGAGCTGCGTCCGCAGGTCCTCGAACGTGTACGCGCCGGCCTCGCGCACCGCGATCACTTTGACCACGGCGAAGCGAACGTCGCCGGGAGTGCCGGAGCCCGCCTGGTATTCCAGGGGCCCGACCACCTCGTCACCCGTGACCCCGCTGAGCGAGCCGTACACGGGCGGCAGATCCCCGAGCTGCTCGAAGGGGATGGACACGGAGTCGGGCGCGATCGGATCGGAGTACTCGTCGTAGAGGTCGATCATCGATTCGCCGGCCTGCGCCCGGCGGCTGATATCGACCCCGAGGGCGCGGGCTCTCTCCACGTCGGCGGTGGTGGTCTCGGGAATGATGAGGATGTGCCGGGCCTGCACCTCGCTACGGCCCCGGACGCGCTCGACCTTGATGATGTGGAATCCGAAGACCGTCTCGACGACCCTGCTGAAGCGCCCGACCGGGATCGCGAAGGCAGCGTCCTCGAACTCCTGCACCATCTGACCCCGCCGGAACCACCCGAGGTCGCCGCCCGCCGTTGCGGTGCCCACGTCGTCGGAGTTCGCGGTCGCGATGGCAGCGAAGTCCTCACCGGCCGCCACGCGCTCGAGCAGCGCTTCGGCTTCCGCACGGGCGAGGGCCTTCGCGCTGTCGCTCGGCGTGGGCCGGACCACGACCTGACGGAAGGTGAGGAGCCGTGGCCGCCGCTCGAGCAGGGCGCTCGCTTCCTCGAAGCGGCGGCGAAGGTCGTCCTCGGTGATCTCGACGGGTCGGGCGTCGCGCAGCCGGCTCTGGAAGTAGAGCTGGAAGATCTGGAGTTGCCGGGCGTCGTTGCGCAGGAAGTCCCGGTACTCGGCGAGTGTCCATCCCTCGCGTTGGAGCGCGACCTGGAGCGCGGGCTGGCCACCGAACTGGAGCGCGAGCCCGTCGATGCGCTCAGACACCTGGCGGTCGATCGCCGGTTCGTCCGGCTGGATCAGCGAGTCCTTCGCAGCCGCCTGCAGGACGATGAGCCGGTCCACCCACGTGTCGAGGACGTCCTCGAAGAATTGACCGTAGTCGGGGTCGGTCGGCTGCGGAGTCTCGGGGTCGCTGATCTGGAGCCGCTGGACCTCCTCGAGTACCTGAGTCTGTAGGACGACCGAGTCGCCGACGATAGCGATGACGCGGTCGACCACGTCGTCAGGGATGATGGCTTGCGCCCCGGCCGCCGTGGCCGAGATGGGCAGGGCCAAGAGCGCGGCCACGATTCGATTCAGCATTCCAGGTCCTAAACCGTTCTCAGGGGAGGGGTTCCGGCCCGTTACCGGACCGAGTCCGGCGCCGGAGCTGCGGTTTCCGGGGTGTTTTCGATCGGTGACGGGCTCCGCCCCGCGCGGATCTGTCCGACGCTGAGGAGCGCCTGCCCGACGCCCGCGGCGTTCACCGCGATCGGCACGCGCTCGCGCAATTGGAACCCGACCAGCCCGAGCGGGACGATCCGCGTCGCTCCCGACAGATTGTCCGCCAACGCGGCCAGTACGGCGCGCTGCACGGCCACCTCCATCTCCTCGCCGGGGGCCAGGTCGAGATCGCGAAGGCCTAGCGCCTGTGTCGCGGCGAGAAGCTGGCCGCGCACTTCGCTGGTGAGGGAGTCCACTCTGGCAGGCGCGGGATCGAGGCCGGACACGCGCGCTTCGGTGACGAGGAGGTCGCGGCGTCCGAGGTCGAGCAGGAAGTCTTCCAGTTCCTCGTCCGTGGAGACGGACACTCGGTCGCGCAGCGACGGTTGCTCGAACTGGAGCATCTCCAGTAGTTCGCCGGCGGAGTAGTCTCCCGCGTCCCAAGAAACGAGCGGCCTCCGCGCGGCCCTGCCGGCTAGCGTGGTGCTCGGGTTGCGCGCGAGTTCGCGCGCAACGTCGAAGGCACCTTCGGCGATCTGGAGTCCGGCCGGACCCTCGAGGCCCGCCACGAACGTCGATTCCGCCGCGGCATTCCGCTGCTGCTGAACGCGGAGGCGGAACGCCGGAGCGACCTCGTCGAAGTCCTGGACCCGCCGCTCCTCGAGACGGATGAGGTGGAGCCCCATGGGGCTCTCGACGACCCCGCTGACTTCTCCGGGCTGGAGCGCGAGCACGGCCTCCTCGAAGGGCTGCACCATGTCGCCGCGAGCGAAGAAGCCCAGGTCGCCGCCCTCGGCCGCGCTGCCGGGATCCTGGCTGAACTGCCGCGCGAGGTCCTCGAAGCGTGCGCCCACGATGATGCGGTTCCTGAGCTGCTCGAGGGTGTTGCGCACGCTATCCTGCTGCGCGGGCGTCGCCTCGATCGGGAAGTTCATCATGATGTGGCGCGCGCGTAGCTCGACCTCCGGAGACTCGGTGGCGTACAGCGAGCTCAGCTCTTCCGGCGTGATGAACGTGTCGACTTGGATCACGGAGTCGCGCAACGCGAGAATCATCTCCTGGTCGATGCGCTGGCGGACCAAGTCCTCGATCTCCAGTTGCCCGTAGGTGGAGTCCTCCTGCGTAGCCTCGGCCAGGAGTGTGTAGTCGATCCAGAGCTCCAGGAGCGATTCGACGATCGCAGACTCCGTGGGCAGGCGCTCCTCGTCCGCCAAGAGGGTGACCACGTCATCCACGGTCAGCTCGTAGTCACCGACCCGCGCGACGACGTTGGCGTCCATCGCATCGTCCCCACAGCCGGCCGCGGCGAGCGTGAGGCAACCGAGAACCGGGGCGATCATCCTGAGCTTTCTCACTGCCATCTCCTCATGCGGCAGCACCCGCCGTCCTGAGCGCCGCCAATGCTACGGTTAACGTTTCCATGATCGGCTCCGATCCCTCCTGCTCGAAGCGAACCGACAGGGGCCGAACCCGCCGGACTTCGATGCTCGTCTTCTGTCGGCGCAGGGGTGCTTCCAGCGCCGCCATCTTGGGCACGACGTTCTCGCGGAAGCTGAGTCGCGCGGAGCGTCCTCGCACGTAGATCTTCTCGACTCCCACGGAGCGCCCGAGCACCCTGAGGGCCGCACCCGCCAGCAGCCGCTCGACTTCCTCGGGAGGGGGCCCGAAGCGGTCGGTGAGCTCCGCCCGAAGCGCCTCCACTTCCTCGACGCCCTCCAGCTTGGACAGGCGCCGGTAAAGATGCAGCTTTTGCCCGGAATCTGAAACGTAGGCATCCGGCAGGAAGGCGGCTCCCCCGAGCGACACCTCCGGGTCTGGCCATTCGACGGCCGCCTCGCCCTTCTCGATGCGCTCGACCGTTCGCTTGAGCAGCCGCATGTACGCGTCGATCCCGATCTGCTGCGCGAATCCCGACTGGTCCGCCCCGAGGAGGTTCCCGGCGCCTCGGAGCTCTAGATCGCGCAGGGCCACCGAATACCCGGCCCCGAGCTCCGTGTAGTGCTCCAGGACGCGAAGCCGTCGCTCGGCGTCCTCCCCGATCTCGTCCGGCACGATCAGGTAGCAGTAGGCACGCCGGTCGGAGCGCCCCACGCGCCCGCGGATCTGATACAGCTGGGACAGGCCAAAGCGGTCCGCACGGTCGACGATGAGCGTGTTGGCATTGGGGACGTCTAGCCCGTTCTCGATGATCGACGAGCACACGAGAACGTCCACCTCGGCGTCCACGAACGCGCGCATCACGTCGTCGAGGTCGTGCGCGTTCATCTGCCCGTGCGCCACCGCGACCCGGGCCTCCGGCACGAGTCCGCGCACCTCCTCGGCCAGGGTGTATATGGTGTCGACGCGATTGTGCAGGAAGAACGCCTGTCCGCCTCGGTCGAGCTCCCGGTGCAGGGCGTCGATGAGGAGCTGGTCGGACCAGGGCAGGACGTTCGTGAAGATCGGCATCCGGTCGCGGGGCGGCGTGCGGATGATCGAGAGGTCACGGATGCCCGACATCGAGAGATAGAGCGTACGCGGGATGGGCGTCGCCGTGAGGGAGAGCACGTGCACCGAGGTGCGCATCTGCTTCAGGCGCTCCTTATGCTTGACGCCGAAGCGCTGCTCCTCGTCGATGATGAGCAGGCCGAGGTCCTTGAAGACCACGTCGTCGGAGAGGAGACGGTGCGTGCCGATGATGATGTCTACGCCACCCTCGGCGAGGGTCGCGAGCAGCTCGTTCTGCTCCTTCGCCGTCCGGAAGCGCGAGAGCGCTCCGACGCGCACCGGGTAGTCGGCCAGGCGCTCGGCGAACGTGTGCCGGTGCTGCTCGACCAGGATGGTGGTGGGCGCGAGCACCGCCACCTGCTTTCCATCCTGCACCGCCTTGAACGCCGCGCGGATCGCGACCTCCGTCTTGCCGTAGCCGACGTCGCCGCAGAGCAGGCGGTCCATGGGACGCTTCGACTCCATGTCGCGCTTCACGTCGATGACCGCCTGGCGCTGGTCGGGTGTGTCGTCGTACAGGAACGACGACTCCATCTCCTTTTGCCACTTCGTGTCCGGTGAGAACGAGAATCCCCGAGTTGCCTGCCTGCGGGCGTAGAGCTCGAGAAGCTCGACCGTCATGTCCTCGATCGCCTTCTCGGTCTTCGCGCGGAGGGCCTTCCAGCGCTTGCCCCCGATGCTGTGGAGCTTGGGCGGCTGGGCATCCTCGGACTCGCCGATCCAGCGCTCCACGAGGTCGAGCCGGTAGACCGGAACGCGGAGGATCTCGGCCCCCTGGTACTCGATGGCCAGCGCCTCCAGCTCCTCGCCGGCCACCTCGATGTGCTGGAGGCCGACGAAGCGCCCGATCCCGTGGTCCATGTGCACCACGTAGTCGCCAGGCGTCAGCTGCGCGAGGCTCTCGAGCGCGACGGCTCCGCGGAAGTGCCGGCTGCGCCGCACGCGTCGGGCACGGCGGAAGATCTCGTGATCGTTGACGACGCGAAGCGGAGGGGCGCTCGAACGCAGCTCGAATCCGGTCGCGAGTGTGCCGAGTCCGATCTGCGTCCCCGGTGGGATGCGGCCGGGTCCACCCAGGATCTCCTCGAGACGCACGAGCTGTCCGTCGTTGTCGCAGAGGAGGAGCGTGTGCTGGCCGGTGGCGGCGCCCTCGCGCAGATAGGCGTCGAGCACCTCCATGTCTCGGTCGATCGCTGGCGGCGGCCCGGAGTCCAGGCGGTGCTCCGCGTCTGCGCCGGGCAGCAGGTCCAGGCGCGGCCTCGACCCGAGCAGCGCGCGGAGCTCTTGGGGCGGCACGAAGAGCGCCGGCGGGTCGGGCGGGGTCGCCCCCGACTCCACCAGGCTCGTGTACAGCTCTGCCGCGCGGACCCAGGTCCGTTCCGCGTCGGCCTCGAGGTCGCAGGCACCGAGCAGGGTGATGAGCGCGTCGCTCGGAAGGAGCTCGGCGAGCGACCGGGTCACGGTGGTGTCGTCGCCCGCCTCGTCGCGGCGGAAGTCGGTGGGTAGGACGTGGGTCTCGCCCACCTCGGCCGTCGAGCGCTGGTCGCGCACGTCGAAGAGCCGAATGGAGACGATCTCGTCGCCCCAGAACTCGAGGCGCACCGGGTCGCCCGCCGCGACCGAAAAGACGTCGAGGATGCCGCCACGCACCGCGAACTGCCCGACCTCCTCGACGAGCGACACGCGCTCGAAGCCACGGGCCTCCAGCGTGCCGGGCAGGGAGGCGAAGGCGAGGGTGTCGCCCACGCGAAACGTCTGGCGCAGCTCTGCGAGTCGCGCGGGCACCGGAACGCGCTCCTGCAGCGCTCTCGGTGTCGTGACGATGATTCGCACCCGACCCGAGAGCAGGGCCTCGACCGCCTCGACCCGGAGGCCTCCGATCTCCAGATGCGGCTCGGCCTCCTCGTACGGGAGTGCCTCCTTCTGCGGATAGAGGTGCGACTCACCCTCGCTCTCGAGCAGCGTCTCCAGGTCGGCCTGCGCCGCCGCGGCGCCGAGAGGCGTCTCGGCCACGCACACGAAGACCTTGTCCGGGCGCGCGCGGTGAAGCGCCGCGACCACCGCGGGGGCGAGCGAGCCGACGGCACCGCCCAGCGTGGCACGCTGTCCGGGCGCGGGAAGGCGACCGGCCAGGTCGCTCACGGCGGTGCACGACGCCACCGCCTCCAGGACTCGGTTAGGGGAGGGCACTCGACGTCTCCGCCCGCGCGGGGAGCCGCTCCGCCTGCCGCGTGCCGCCCCTACGAGTAGACGCCAGCAAGGACTCCACGATGAGGAGGAGCGCGGCGACCCACAGGAAAGGCCACCACGCCTCGCCGCCGAGCCGGGTCTGGAACACGGCCCGAGCCCATGCATCGGCCCGGGACACCGCGTCCACCTCCTGGCCGACCGCGGTCTCATAGTCGCGTTCGTCGAGAGCCTCCAAGCGGGACTCACCCGCCGGCGGGTTCAGCGCGACGAGGGCGACCAGGGTGTCCGCGGCGACGAATGCGTACACCCCCGGCTCGCTCGTCCCGCGGACCGTCCGCGTGGCGTCGATCTCCACCTCGCGGCCGGAGGGAAAGCGGACGTGGGTCGCCTCGGCGGGGGCGGGGAGGTACGCACCCGTCGAGTAGTCCGGGAGGCTTCCTGCGCCCGCCCACTCGCTCGCCGTCCAGTCGATGAAGCGCACCATGCTCGCCGAGACGGGCAGGGTGGTCGCCGAGGCCACCAGAGGCGACGCGAGCAGGAGGTAGCGTCGCCCGGCCGGGTCGGAGCCCTCGAGCGCCCACGCCCGGCCCGCAGCCTCGGCGAGCGTGCGCGTCGTCGGCGCGCGGTCACCGACGCTCACGACGTCATACCAGCGGAGCGCGCGTGCGCCTCGGAGCGGCTCCGGGAGGCTCTCGCCCGTGAGCTCGGCCTCCCCCGTCTCGAGGCGAGGCTCGTATCGCCACGGGATCTGCGCGTCCGCCAGACGGCGGTTGAGCGCCGGAAGCACGGTGGCATCCTCCGGCGGGACGATGAGTGCGGCGGTGGCGGGTCCGCGGCCCTCGAGTCCCGAGCCATCCTGCGCGATGAGCAACTCCGCCTCGCCCACACCCGAGGAGCGAATACGCCGCGATCCTTCGAGCACCGCCATCGCCTCCGACACGAAGACGCCCGTGGCGCCGCCGACCGCCACCGACGGGGCTCGTCGGGCGCGGAACGCGAAGTAGCGGCGGTCGTCGGCGCGGAGTTCGTCGGGGTCAGACTCGACGTGTCCTTGGACCCAACCGAGCGCGGTCGCGGGAAGCGCGATCGTGGTCTGCGCTCCCGCGGATAAGGTGCCCGCCCCCCGAACGCGTCCATCGACGACGAGCCGCACGGTCCAGCGTGCCGTGTCGTCGACCGCATCCAGGGCGGTCATCGTGACCTCCGTGCGCTGTCCCTCGAGGGGTGGCAGACCCCCGCCCACGAGAAGCTCGGTGAGCGCGCGGTTGTTCGGCGTCTCGTCGTCGTCGGCCCACGTGACAACCGGGATCCCCCCCGTGGGATCATTGCCCGGCAGGGTGAACGCGGTGCGTTGCATGTCGGAGAGCAGGTGAATCTCGCGATCGTCGAGCTCCGCGGTGCCGAGCAGCTCCGCGGCGCGCACGAGCGCGGCGGTCAGGTCGCCGACTCCACCGCTCGCTTCTGTCGCGTCCACGGCCGCCCTCGCCTCTGCGGCACCGCCGGTGATCGCAGGCATCCAAGGCTCACCCGCGCGGATGACCCAGAAGCGATCCTCGTCAGAGGCGCCGTCGAGCGTTTGGTGCGCGAGCGCCTTCAAGTCGTCGAGCACTCGGCGCTCCCCGAGGACGAGCCCGCTGCTCATCGAGTTGTCCAGGACGATCACCACCGCGGTCGGCGGGTGCGCGCCGCCCAGACCCGCGAAGATGAGCCGGGCACCGGCGCCGACGAGCAGCAGGAGCACGGCCACGCGCGTGAGCAGGAGCAGGAGTTGGCGGAACCGGATCTGGCGTGCGTGCTCCTTCTCCGTCCGCTGCAGATATCGGAGCGCGGGGAAGTTGAACCGCCTCGTCTCGTGGCGGTGGAAGAGATGGAGGATGATCGGCACCGCGACCGCGATGCCTGCGGCCAGGAAGAGCGGGTTCAGGGCTCCCATCAGGCGGCGCGCTCGCGCGTGCTCATCCTAGGCGTTCGCGCTTGTGCAGGTACGCCTTCAGCGAGAGCGACATCGGCCGATCCGTATCGACCACCTCGTAGTCGATGCTGTGCGGACGCAGATCCCGTTGCCACTCGCTCAGCGCGCCGCGCACGGCCTCGCGGTACTCGGCGCGGATGTCGGCCACGCTCACGAGCAACTCTTCGTCGGTCTCCGGATCGAAGAAGCGCGCCTCGGAGGCTTGCGGAAGTTCGCGCTCGCCCGGGTCGAGGAGGTGGAAGACGAGGACTTCGTGTCCGTGGTGGCGAAGGAACTTCAGTGCCGTGAGGGTTTCCTCGCGCGCCACGAGCAGGTCCGAGAGGAGCACGACGAGCCCCCGGCGCCGCAGGCGTACCGCCAGCTCGCGGAGCGCGCCCTCGGCCACCGTACCTCCCTGGGCCTCGAGCGGCTCGAGGCGCCGGACCAACTCGTGCCACTGGCGCCGGCCTCCGCGGGCGTTGACGCGGTCCACGATGCGGTTGTGGAACGCGGCCATCCCGACCGAGTCGCCCTGGCGCAGCAGCACGAGCGCGAGCGAGGCCGCGAGGTGCTTCGCGTACCAGAGCTTGCTCGGCAGCGTTCCGGGCGAAGAGCTCCATCCCATCGATTCGCTCACGTCGAGCAGGAGGTAGGAGCGCAAGTTCGTCTCCTCCTCGAACTGCTTCACGTAGTAGCGGTCCGACCGACCGTACATGCGCCAGTCGATGTAGCGCAGGTCGTCCCCGGCCTGGTAGGCCCGCAGCTCCGCGAACTCAGCCGAGAAGCCTCGGTGGGGAGAGCGGTGGAGCCCCATCAAGAACCCCTCGACGACCTCTCGCGCTATGAACTCCATTCCCCCGAGCTGCGAGAGCGCAGCGGGGTCCAGGAGGTCGGGTCGTGCGCCACGCGGGGCGCTCCGTTTCAGATCGTTCAGCGGAGGGGGTCCATGGAGTTCAAAATAGTGGTGCGCCGGAAGGTACCCGTGGCTCGGAGCCCGCTCAACGTCCGTGTCCCCTGGGTGGGTCTCCGCCCGGACGGAGCCGTCCTCCCTCGTGGACGCCCAGGGGACGAGGCGCGAGGCGGGCCGGCCTTGGGGGGTGGCATGCCTGTTGCGAAGTCATGTCCTGCCCGACTTCCATCTCCGAGATGACGATGCGCGCTCTCGCTTGGCTCACGCTCCTGCTCGCCACGACGGCCGTGGACCGTTCGGTCGCGGCCCAGGAGGCCGCGGGCGCACTCGAGGCGAGGGTCTGGCTCGACCGGGGCGACGAGCCCGTGCTCCGCAGGGGGGAGGACGTCCGCGTCTACTATAGGACGGGTGAGGACGCCTTCGCGGCGATCTTCCGCATCGACACCGACGGGCGGGTTTCGCTGATCTACCCCCAGCATCCCGACGTGGCGGACGTCGTCCGCGGGAGGCGCGACTACCGTCTTCTCTTCCCCCATGCGCCCGCGTGGCGGGTCGACGAGGATCCGGGCGTCGGGTACCTGTTCATCGTCGCGTCCCCCGAGCCACTCGACTTCTCTCGCTTCCCCTTCGACGAGCGGTACGGGTGGGATCTGAGCAGCGTCGGCGAAGCCGTGTATTCGGACCCGTACGTCGCGATCGACGACTACGTGGCACAGATCGTCCCGGCCTGGGACCAGGTCCCGTACGCGCTCGACTTCGTCACCTACTCGGTGGGCGAAACCCATTCGTATCCACGCTTCCTCTGCTACGACTGCCACGCGTACCAACGCTACTCGTCCTGGAATCCCTACGAGTACACCTGCGAGACCTACCGCGTGGTGATCTGGGACGACCCGTACTTCTATCCGCGCTACCGCTACTCGGGAATGAACGTGGTGGTGGCGCGGCCCGTGCGTGCGCTGCCGCGCTACGAGGTGGCGAGGCGCTCCGTGGGTGACGCCGTAGCGCCCGTCGTGAGGGTGAGGTCCCCCGCCCAGAGACGCGTGGCCGAATACAAGGAGCCCGGGACCGCCGCGGCTTCGAACGCTGGGGCGCCGCCGGTCCGCCGGTCCGCCTCGGCGCTGGCGAGCCCACAGGAGCGTCCGCGAACGGGAGTCGCGCCCCAGCAGGTGCCCGATACCGCGCGCACGCGTCCCACGCTCCAGCGCAGGCCGAGCGCGCGGCTCCCGTCCAGGACACCGCCGGCCGCACGCGGGACCCCGGCCGAGCAGCCGAAGCCGACCCCGGTCACGCCCACGCCCACGACCCCACGGGCCCCGACCGCGCGTCCGCAATCTGCCCCTCGAGAGCCTCAGGCGGCGGCGACGCCGACCCGGCTGGTGAGAACGCCGCCGACGACGCGAGGCGCCAGGACCCCGGAGCCGCAGGCGGCGCCGACGCGAACGCCAGCGCGCCCCACGACGACGCGGGAACCACAGGCGGCTCCGTCACGGCCGTCGGTTCGGTCGGTTCCCTCCCGTCCGTCCGAGCGGCACGAGCCGCCCGAGCGCGAGCCCCGAGCCGTCCCGGCCCAGCTCGAGTCCACCGGCCGCATCTGCTCCACCGCCGGCGCGCACGGCCGAGCCGCGTCCGACCGTTCGGCCCAGGCCCGCGGAGCCGAACTAGGGCAACTAGGCTCGTGCACGGGGGTTCGGGGTTCGTGGCTCTCCGCCGCGTGCCGTTAGCTTTTGCGCTTCTCATTTGGTGAACTGCTGAGAGCGATCAGCTAATCCCGAGCCGCCGTGCAGACCGACCACATCCGCAATTTTTGCATCGTCGCGCACATCGACCACGGCAAGTCGACGCTTGCGGATAGATTGCTCGAGACCACGCACACGCTCGACGAGCGTCAAATGCGTGAGCAGGTGCTCGACAGCAACGACCTCGAGCGCGAGCGCGGCATCACCATCAAGCTGCACGCGGTTCGGATGGGCTATCGGGCGCCTGACGGCCAGGAGTACGAGCTCAACCTGATCGACACGCCCGGGCACGTGGACTTCACCTACGAGGTCTCCCGCTCGCTCGCCGCGTGCGAGGGCGCGATCCTCGTGGTGGACGCCACTCAGGGGATCCAGGCGCAGACGCTCTCGAACCTCTTCTTGGCTCTGGACGCGAACCTCGAGGTCGTGCCGGTCATCAACAAGATCGACTTGGTCGGCGCGGAGCCGGAGCGCCGGCAGGCCGAGGTGGCCGACCTTCTGGGGGTCAAACCCGAGACGGTTCTGCTTGCGAGCGCCAAGCAGGGCATCGGCATCGAGGCGATTCTCGAGGCCATCGTAGCCAAGGTGCCGCCCCCGAAGGGGAAGGCGACCGACCCGCTCCGCGCGCTGATCTTCGACTCGTACTACGACCAGTACCAGGGCGCGGTCCCGTCGGTGCGTGTCGTGGACGGCGTGGTCGAGCCTGGTATGAAGATCACGTTCGGCAACGTGAAGGCGGAATACGAGGTGACGGAGGTCGGATTTATGCGCCTAGGCCGCGTCTCCCAGCCTCGCCTCGGGCCGGGCGAGGTGGGGTACGTCGTCGCGGCCATCAAAGAGGTGTCGCACACGCGCGTCGGAGACACGATCCTCGACGCTGCGAACCCCGCCGCGACCCTGCTGCCTGGCTACCAAGAGGCCCGGTCGATGGTCTTCGCCGGACTCTACCCGACCAGCACCGACGACTACGAGGACCTGCGGGACGCGCTCGAGAAGCTGCGCCTGAACGACGCCAGCCTGCACTACGTGCCGGAGACGTCCGTGGCGCTCGGCTTCGGCTTCCGCTGCGGCTTCCTGGGGCTCCTGCACATGGAGATCGTCCAGGAGCGCCTCGAGCGTGAGTTCGGCGTGGATCTCATCACGACGGTCCCGAACGTGGAGTACCACGTCACGCTCACCGACGGCACCGAAATCCACATCGAGAGCCCGACCGCGATGCCGCCCACGACCCGCATCCAGACGGTCGCCGAGCCGATCGTGCGGGCGCGCATTCTCTGCCCGGCCGAGTACATCGGCAACGTGCAGAAGCTTTGCCACGAGCGCCGGGGCATCTTCAAGCACATGACCTATCTCGACCCGCAGCGCGTCGAGCTCGACTTCGAGCTTCCGCTGTCGGAGATCGTGCTCGATTTCTACGACCGACTGAAGGGCAGCACTCGCGGGTATGCCGCGTTGGACTACGAGTTCCTCGAGTACAGGCCGGACACTCTGGTCAAGCTCGACATCCTCGTGAACGGCGACCCGGTGGACGCGTTCAGCGTCGTCATCCACGAGGACAAGGCGTACACGCACGGCCGCGATCTCGTGCGGAAGCTCAAGGAGTTGATTCCCCGGCAGCAGTTCGCCATCGCGCTGCAGGCGTCGATCGGCAACGAGGTGATCGCGCGAGCCAACGTGTCCTCGTTGCGGAAGAACGTGACCGCCAAGTGCTACGGCGGCGACATCTCGCGGAAGCGGAAGCTCCTCGAGAAGCAGAAAGAGGGAAAGAAGCGCATGAAGCAGGTCGGCACGGTGGACATCCCCCAGGAGGCTTTTCTCGCCGTCCTGAATCTGAGCGACGATTGAGGGGCCGAGCTCCGGCTCGGCGGATCATCCGCGCACCGAACCATCTGGGCGACGTGGTGGCCGCGCTCCCGGCGATCGTCGCCGACGGGTCGGACGTGCTGGTGGTGCGTTGGCTCGCCCCGGTCGTGGAGATGGCGGGCTCGGCAGGCGATGTGATCGGGTTCGACCGGGGATTCGCCGGTTTCGGGCGGGCGGTGCGGGAACTCCGCCGCCGCGGCTACGACGATGGCGTGCTGCTCACGCCGGCGTTCTCGGCCGCTTGGCTGCTACGCTGCGGCGGAGTCGGACACCTGCGCGGCACGGCGACGGACGGCCGCAGCGTCCTGCTCCGCGAGCGAGTCTCGCCCGACGTGCTGCGTCCCCACCACCGCATCAACGCGTACAAGCTCCTGCTCGACCAAGACGCCGGTGGCGAGCCGCGCTTGCATCGACTGAGCCCATCGCCCGAGCGCCGCGAGCGCTGGCGCGCGGCGGTCGGCGCCACTCGCCCGGTGATCGGGATCTTCCCGGGCTCGAATGCGCCGGCGAGACGGTGGCCGACCGAGCGCTTCGCGGCGGTCGCTCGCGCGCTCGCAGCGCGCGGCATACGAATCGTGGTGATGGGCGGGGCGGGGGAGGCCGGCCTGACTGCGCTGGTCGCGGGTGCCGCCGACACGGCGCTCGACGTCGGAGGCCGCACCGACCTGGCGGACCTCGCGGCGCTCCTGTCGCTCTGCGACCTTGTGGTCACGAACGACACGGGCCCGATGCACCTCGCGGGGGCGGTCGGCACGCCGACGGTGAGCCTCTGGGGTCCCTCCGACCCGAATGAGGTGCGGCAGGTGGGCGCCTCGGACGCGCGCGTCACGGGTGCCGTGCTTCCCTGCAAACCTTGCCGCCGCAACCACTGCGGCAGACGCGGGCGTGGAACGGTGCTGGCGGATGCCCATGGAGAGTGCATGCGACTGATCGAGGTCGAGGCTGTACTCGCGGCCGTGGAGTCGGAGTTCGGGCGGAGGCCGGCACGTGCCTGAGCTCGGGACACTGCGTCGCTGGGTGATCGGCGTCGACATCGGCGGCACGAACCTCGTGGTGGGCGTCGTGCCCTTCGAGGGCGGTGCGCCGCTGTCGCTGCGTTCGGCTTCGACCGAGGGAAAGCGCGGGCCGGATGCGGTCGTGGAGGACATCGGGGCCATGGCGGACGCCGTGGTCGATGAGGCCCTCGATCGGCACGGCGGCGGTCGCGACCGAATCGCCGGCGTCGGTATCGGGTGCCCCGGCCCGCTCGACCTCGTTCGCGGTAGGGTGATCGTGACGCCGAACCTCGGCTGGAACGACTATCCGATACGCGACCGCATCGCCGAGCGGCTCGGGCTCCGCGCGACGCTCGACAACGACGCGAACTGCGCCACGTACGGCGAATGGTGGCAGGGCGCCGGACGCGGCGCGCGCTCCATGGCGGGCGTGACCATCGGGACGGGGATCGGCGGCGGACTCGTCCTCGAGGGGCGTTTGCTGCGCGGTGCGAGCGGCACGGCGGGTGAGTTCGGCCACACGACGATCGACTTCACGGGCCGTCGTTGCGCGTGCGGCAATTACGGCTGCCTGGAGGCGTACGCGTCGGGGCCGAACATCGCGGCCCGCGCGCGAGAGGGGATCGAGGTGGGATACGAGTCGTCCATTCTCGACTTGGTCGACGGAGATCTCTCCGCGATCACCGCGCTCACGGTCTACGACGCGCTCCTGCTCGGGGACCGCTACGCGCGCGAGGTGATGCTCGAGACCGCGAGGATCCTCGGGGCGGGGGTCGCCAACATCGTGAACATGTTCAACCCCGAGGTGATCGTGGTGGTGGGCGGCGTCACTCGCGCCGGGGAGCATCTGTTCACTCCGCTCCGCGCGGAGGTCAAACGCCGAGCATTCCCGACTGCGGTCCGGGCGTGCCGCATCGTTCCGGGAGAGCTGGGCCAGGCCGCCGGCGTCGTGGGTGCGGCCGGTGTCTTCGTGACCGACGGAGGCGTGGCGGAGTGAAGACGCTCGGGGTGGTCGGGACGCTCGTCTGGGACCGCATCTACGACCGCGACGGCCGCACCCAGCCCGTGGAGGAGTGGGGGGGCATCGCCTACGCGCTGGCGGCCGCGACCGCTTCGCTGCCCGAGGGATGGAAGGTTCTCCCCATCCTCAAGCTGGGACGGGATCTTGCGGAGGAGGGACGCCACTTCCTCAGGGAGATGCCGCGCCTCGACGACTCCGCGATCGTGGTCGTGCCGGAGCCCAACAATCGCGTGGAGCTGCGCTACGAGAGCAGCGCTCGACGCTGCGAGCGGCTGACGGGCGGTGTTCCCGGGTGGACGTGGCCCGAACTCGCGCCGCTCGTGGAGCTGTGCGACGCGCTCTACGTGAACTTCATCTCCGGGCACGAGATGGATCTCGATACCGCCCGGGCGCTGCGGATGGGCTATGGTGGTCCCATCTACGGGGACCTGCACTCGCTCTTTCTCGGCATGACCCATCTCGGACAAAGAGTGCCACGCACGCTCGAAGCCTGGGGGGCTTGGCTCTCCTGCTTCGACGCCGTGCAGATGAATGAGGACGAGTTCGACCTCCTCGGTACGTCTGGCGACCCGTGGCAACTCGCGGCCGGAGCCATTGGACCCGATCTCAAGGTCATCACGGTGACGCTCGGCGCGCGCGGAGCCGCGTACGTGGCGGGGGTGGGCTTCGATCCCGATCCCATGACGTGGCCGAGACGCAGCCCCGTGCCGGTGGCGGAGCGCGCGCACAGCGGCAAGGTGACGCTGGCCGATGCGGCCCGCTCGGGTGATCCGACCGGGTGCGGAGACGTGTGGGGTGCGACCCTCTTCTCGCGGCTGCTCGGAGGCGACGATCTCGTGACCGCGATGCAGGAGGCCAACCGGTTCGCTGCCCGCAACGTCGAGCATCGCGGGGCGCGGGGTCTGTACCGACACCTCGCCGGGCGACTGTCGCACGTGGAGGGCGTCCTGTGAACGTCTTGCCGGTTCCCGGGTCGCTCGACCATCAGACCATCGACGCGTTCTTCGACTTGGTCGCGATCTCGAAGGAAGGGCGGACGCTCTTCGACGCGCGTCACCTGCGCTGGGTCGACCCGAATGGGATGGTCGGGCTGCTCGTCGCCGGCACGGTCGCGGCGCGCAAGCAGGGGGCCATGCCCCGGCTCGAGCTTCCCGAGAGCACGGACGTGCTCGGATATCTCTCGCGCATGGGGTTCTTCGAGGCCGCCAAGGGCGTCTTCGAGCTCGACGATCCCGGCCGGCGGGGTCCGGCACGCGCGTCGGACGTGCTTCTCGAGATCACCCCCATCGCGGCCAATGTCGACGTCCATGGCGCCATCGACCGCTTGCAGGAGAAGGCAGGCGCGATCCTCACCTCGAGGCTCGGCTATCCGGCCAGCGCGGTCGTGCAGTTCTCCGTGATCCTCTCCGAGGTATGTCAGAACATCATCGAGCACGCCGAGGCGCCGGGATGGGTAGCCGCGCAGGCCTACAACTGGGCGCGGCGCCTTGGGCGATACGTCGTCGTGATCTCCGTGATGGATGTCGGTCGCGGGTTCCGCGGCTCGCTCGGCGACGAGCACTCGGCGCGCTACGGAGACCGTTGGGGCGACACCACCGCGCTCGAGGCCGCGTTCCTGCACGGGCTCACGCGCTTCCCCGACTCGGGGCGCGGCCAGGGGATCCAGCAGATCCGCAAGCAGGTGCGCCGTTGGGACGGTGCCATCACCATCCGCAGCGGCACCGCGCGCATCGGTCAGGTGCCCGAGTGGGACGACACCCCGCCGCTCGTCGACGGCATGCAGCCGTTCCCGGGAGCGCAGATCTCGATCATCCTGCCGGCGAAGAGCGGCTCGTGACCGACGTCGGCCTGGATCCCATCTGGATCGACGTCGGCCAAGTGTTGCAACGCACGGTGACGTCGCTTTACTCGCATCTCGTGACGCGGCAGACGGGGCGGGCGGTGCGCATGGCGATCGAGATTCAGCTCCGCACGGCGGGCGAGCGGTCCCTCTCCCTCATCGACCTGTCCGAGGTCGTGATCATCGACTTCTCGTGCGCCGACGAGGTGGTTGCCCAGCTGCTCGAGGGATCGAGGCAGAGCCGCACCCACGAGGCGTTCTTCGTCTTCCGGGGCGTACACGAGCCGCACCGAGACCAGATCGAAACCGTGCTCGAGCGGCGCGGGCTCGCCGCGGTCGCGGAGACCGACCCGGGCACCTACCAGTTGCTCGGCCGGCACACGGACGGCGAGGCGCGCATGTGGGCCGAGCTCGAGCAGCGCGGCTTGGTCGAGGCGGCGGAGCTCGGCACGTTGCTCCCGGACCTGGAAGCGGTCGAGCTGCTCGTCGAGCGGCGCCTGGCCCTCCGAAGCCCGATCTCGGGGCGGATCCACGCGCTCAGTCGGCTGGTGCGGCACCTACACTGAACGTCGCGTGGATGGGCGGGTCAGCTATTCCAGCACACGTACTCGCTCGAGTCGCCCGAGCGCACGGTCGAACGTGATTAGCGGCAGGTCATCGCGTCTGTAGTCGGCGTGGATGAGCCGATCAACCAGGCCCGGCATGGATTTCGATACACGCGAAGCGCCGTCGGCCGAGAGCACCGCGCGCGAGACGCCAGGCGCCGAGATATCGGGATCGCTTAGCAGCGCCAGCAGGACGCGGACGGCCTCGGCGTGGGGCACTCCGTAGTGGTGTCGCAATGCGAAGTACGTTTCCGCGACCACGAGATCGGAGATCGTCACTGGCGTCGGAGCCGTGGCAAGGAAGTCGCGCGCGACCAATCGTGTCGCGCCTCGAGCGCGGCGGCTACGGCAGCCTCGATCTCTTTGGGTCCCGCGCGGTGGGCCCGCGCGATCACGTGACCGTGCGCGTGCGGCATCACCACGTCGAACGTATCGCCCGTGCGGACCTCACGGCCCCCGATGACGAGTGGGATGTCGACGATCTGCCCGGCCTGCGCCTCGATCTCGCGCTTGAGCGCTGCGCGCTCGGGGGTGCCAACGGCGTACGAGAGCACCGGCTCATTGGTCGGCCGGGGCACGATGGGGTTGCCGTACATGGCAGAATCTCTACCGGGCTCACGCGGCGGCACAACGGGCCCGCGCCGGCGGTGGCGCGTCGCGTTACTTTCTGGCCCCTCGAACCCTCCCGGTCCATGAATCCTGACGACCTGCGCCGCTCGGTGATGGCCGCGCTGGCCAAGATCAACCACCCCGCCACGGGGAAGGATCTCGTCGCGGGCGGCCATGTCCAGAACGTCGCGGTCGACGACCAGGGGGTGGCGCGCTTCCAGTTCATGCTCAAGCCCGAGGATCCGAACGAGCTGGTGAAGGAAGCGCGGAGCGCCGTCGAGGCCATCGCGGGGATCACCGGGGCGAAGATCAACGTCCAGCTCCCGCAGATGCAGCCTCCCGGCGGTGGCGGCCGCAAAGGCGGCCTGAAGCCCGGCTCGGTGCCTGCGCCGACGCCCAAGCCGGGCCTGCTGAAGAACGTCAGCCACATCGTGGCCGTGAGCTCGGGGAAGGGCGGGGTCGGGAAGTCGATGGTGGCCGCCAACCTGGCCGCGGCGATCGCGAAGACCGGGCAGCGCGTGGGCCTGCTCGACGCCGATATCTATGGGCCGAACATCCCGCTCATGTTCGGCGTGAGCCGGCGGCCGAACGTGATCGGCGAGAAGGGCAAGGAGATGATCGAGCCGCTCGAGGCGCACGGCGTGCGTCTCATGAGCCTCGGCTTCCTGCTCGACAAGGACCAGCCCGCCATCATGCGCGGACCGCTCATCTCGGGCGTGCTCAAGCAGTTCCTGGAGCAAGTCGCCTGGGGCGACCTCGACGTGATGGTCGTGGACATGCCGCCCGGCACCGGCGACGCGCAGCTCTCGCTCGTTCAGTCGATCGACCTGGATGGGGCTGTCATGGTGACCACCCCACAGGACGTCAGCACGGGCGACGTGCGACGCGCCATCAAGATGTTCGAGCGGGTGAACACGCGCGTGCTCGGCATCGTCGAGAACATGGCTGGCCTGACGTGCCCGCACTGCCACGAGCACATCGACGTGTTCGGCGTGGGCGGCGGGGAAGCGCTCGCCGCCGAGATGAAGGTGCCGTTCCTCGGGCGCGTGCCGCTCGACCCCGCGGTCAGGGAAGCTGGGGACCGCGGCACCCCGACCGTGCTGTCGGCTTCAGGCTCGGGGGCAGGGGTCGCGCTCGGCGAGATCGCGGAGAAGGTGCTCGATACGCTGGCGGCACTGGTCGGCTGAAGCGCCCGAACGCCTAGGACGCCCGCGTCCTCCGGCGATCGATCAGCCCGTCCACGCTGAACGCCCCGCCTCCGTGCGCCGCCATGTAGGCGAACGCGAAGCAGTAGAGGATGGCGAGTTCTCCGCGGTTCATGATCGGCACCGGTCCTCCCGGGAAGTGCTGGCGGAAGTACGCGATCGCCATCTGGCCCGCCAACACAAACGCGACCGTGCGCGTCAGCAGGCCCACCACGATCAGCAGTCCGCCCCAGAACTCGAGCACGCCCGCGACGCCGAGGAGCGACGTGAGCGAGACCGGGTCCTGATCCGTGAAGATGCCGAACATCTTCTGGGCGCCGTGCTGCATGAACATGAGGCCGAAGACGATGCGGAAAGCGTTCAGCGCGAGCGCGCGGATCCGTTCTGCTGGGCTGGTGATCATCGTGCGGGGCTCCTCATTTGTCGCCTGACCGTGCGTGGTTCGCCACGTAGAGGATCAGCCCCAGGAACCCCAGGAAGATCATGACGAGGATGGCCAGCTCGAAGATGCCCATCCGCCAACGTGCCACGCGGCGGTCCCCCAGGGCAAGCGAGGCGGAGCGAGGCCTGGCGTCCCACGGCAGCATGGCCGCGCCCTCAGCAGCCGAACAGCTTCCTACATGAGCCCAGGCGGCTTGCACATGTGAATCACATGTGTCAGACTCCAACCATGCCCATCATGATCCAAGTCCGGAACGTTTCCGAGTCGGTCCACCGCGAGCTCGTGCGCCGCGCCGAACAGAAGGGTGTAAGCCTGACAGCGTACATCCAGTCCATCCTCGAGCGTGAAATCGCGCGGCCTTCGCGGGACGAGATCCTGCGCCGCATCCGAGAGGCGAAGCCGGTCGAGCTGGATCGGCCGTTCGCGGATGATATCCGCGAGGGGCGACGGGCGACCACCGAGTGATGCCCTCAGCGATCGTCTTGGATGCGTCCGTGCTCGGGGAGTTCGTGCTCGACCCGTCGAGTAATCCCTCGCTCGACGAGCTGATTCGCTCCGAAGGGTGTGAGATCTTCATCCCGCACCTCTGCGACGTCGAAGTGGCGTCAGGTTTTCGGTCGCGCATCGCCCGTGGGGCGATGGAGGCCGCGCGCGCCTCCGAGGCGTTGGAGCATTTCGTGGGCTTGCCCCTGCACAGGGTAGGGCACGTCCCCCTCCTCAGCCGCATCCTGTCGCTACGCGACAACTTCAGCGCCTACGACGCGACGTACGTGGCGCTCGCCGAGTCGCTGGGAGCCCCACTGTACACCGCGGACCTGCGGCTCGCCCGCGCTGTGCGCGAGCACACGGAGGTCGAGGTCGTCGAGGTCTGAGGGCTTACTCGCCCTCGAGCCATTTCTTGTCGGCGTCCGACAGGGCGGGGGCTCCGCTCGACTTCTGGATCACCTTCACGACGATCCAACTGACGAGCAGGATGGGCGCGACCTTGAACAGAAGGAACGAGGCAAGGCCGAGCGTGAGCGAGAACACCGCCCCGACGACGGACAGCACGATGCCGGCCACAATCAGGGTGATGAGCCCTACCGCGAGGAACGTCAGAATCGAGCCGAGCATGTTGTTTCCTCCTGCTTTAGCGGACCCACACAACCTTCACGCTTCCGAACGCCGCGTCCAGGTCGACGGTCACCTTGCGCGCGGCCCCTGCCCAGTCGAGCGACTGGTAGGTGTCTCCCAGCTTCACCAGCCCTTCAGAGTCCAACGAGGTCAGGAAGCTATCCTTCCGGAGCTGCAGGCCCAGACCTTCAGGCACCCGTAGCTCGAGCCTCCCGAGGCCCATATCGATCGCGACGTGGGCGTCCGCCCGCCAATTGCCGTCGAGCCAGAGCGTGAGGGATCCCACCCCGGCGTCGATCTCTATGCGCTGCGCGTTGAGGTTGCCGAGATGTCGCGCGGTGAACTCGGCCGCTCCCACCTCGAAGCGGGCGACCTCCATGCCGCTGGTGCTCGGCTCGGAGACATCGATGGTCGACTCGGACGCGCCGGTGCTGAGATCGAGGCCCGTGAGCGCGAGGCCCCCTAGGTCCACGTCCGCGCGCACCGCTCCGAACTCGAGGTCGAGGTTCATCGGCACACCGCGGGCGAGCTCGAGGTCGAATCGGGCACCCTCCTGACTGCGCCTTCCGATTCCGCCACGGATCGATTCAATGCCGACATCCAAACGATGCCCCTCGTACTCGGCGACAGGCTCGTAGTGGTCCTCGTCGTACTCGAGGTTCATGCGATAGAGGAGTCCCGTGTCCATGGAGCGCACGCTGAAGCGTCCGGCACCGTACTCGACCGACACGCGCACCTCGTCCGCGTCTTCGAGTTGGCGGGACATCGTGACCGTGCGCATCTGCGCCTGCGTTGCGGCGGGCCACCCGCCAACGACCAGCAGAGCCGCGACGAGCCACTTACGCATCACTCCCCTCCTTCGAGGCCGCTTCCGCGGGCTGTTCGGCGTCCACCCCACCCATGTCCGCGTTCATCGCGGCCTCCCACGCCTCGTCGGTCGAGTACCTCGCGTAGTCCCTGCGGCGGCCGCCGCGCGTGATGATCACCGCGCCGAATCCGACCTGGATCGCCGCGACGGTGATCACGAAGCCGGCCACTACGAGCAACCCGGTCAGGAATCCGAGGAAGGGCGCGATCGAGATGATGTTGGCCGCCACGAACAGCACCATCAGTCCGGCCAGCCCGCCCACCATGGTGATGAGCGAGTTGGACTTCCGGATCCAGTGCGTCCACGGGAGCTCGCTGTCGGCCAGCCACTCGCCGGCGTTACGCGCCACCGCCAGATAGCCCACGAGCGCCGCGGCGCACGCGGCCAGCGGGAAGAGCGGCAGCCAGGCGATCGCGACCGGAATCCCGACGATCGACACGATGAGCGTGATGAACCCGACCACCCACGCCGGAATCAACAGCACCGCGCCGGCGATGCCGACCGCGGCGGACCGACCCGGCGCGCGGCGGGCGGTCTCGGCGATGACATCGACCTTGTCGCCCGCGAACGCGATCACCGCCGCGCCGATGAGGCCGAGGATGAGCACCATGACCAGGTTCTCCAGGACGCCCCCGACGCCCCGGACGATGGGTCGGAAGGGCGCGAGGAGCGAGAAGCCGTCCTCGCCACGCATCTCCTCGCGGACATCTCGGCGCACCTCCTCCACGACCTCGCGCCGGACGTCTTCGCGGATGTCGTCACCCACCTGCTCGCCTTCGCGAACCTCGATCACGTCCCCGTCCACCGTGCCGAGATTCCGCACGAGACGCGCATCGGCGAGACGCACGGAGCCCGAGACGGAGCTCCCTTCGAGCAACTCGAGATCGCCCCCCACCACCACCACGTCACCCTCCACGTCGCCCTCGATGCGCGCGTCGCCCTGGATCACGACCAGGTTGCCTTCGACGACTTCGTCGGCGGCGATGACGACATCTTCGGCGACGTGCACGCGCACGTTCTCGCCGAGCCCCTCGAGCGCGTCGTCGAGGAGCCGCAGGCGATCGCCCCCGCTCAGGAGCAGCCGAACCAGCGACCCGGGGTCGCCCAGCGAGACCGACGGCTCCCCGCTGTCGGCCTGGACGTCCACGTCGTGGAGCGCGGCGTCGAGGGCCTGGTCGATCTCGCGAGCCACTGCCGCATCGTCGCCCGTCAGCGCGGAGGGCACGGTCCAATCGGCGAGTGCCGCCGCGAGGGCTCCGTCGTCCAACGCGACGGCCTGAGCGAGCAGGGCCCGCCAGGCCGCGTCGAGCTCGTCGCCAGGCTCGAAAGAGCCCACCGCCTCGTCATCCACGAGTACCGATCGGTTGTCGAAGAGGATCTCGAGGCGGTCCCCGTCCGCGAACTCGAGCGCGAGGGACGCCTCCGATCGACCCACAGAGACTTCCTTGGACACGACCTCGCGCACCTGCGCGTGGACGGTGAGAGGGGCGGCGGCGGCCGCGAGCCCCAGCCCGAGGAGGGCGTTACCGAGTCGAGACATGGGCATACCGGCGGTTGGTGATGAGGTTGGTGTAGAGGACGCGGAGCGCGACCGCGGCGACGGCGGAGTAGGCGAGCGCCCCCCCGGCCACCACGAGCGGCGACCCCACGACGAGATCGAAGAGGGAGTCCGCTCCGAGCAGCGACGCGGCCTCGAGCCCGACCCCGACGACGGCGTTCCATCCGAGGGCGAACAGGTCCGTGAGCTGCCAGAGCGCGAACGACGCGAGCGCCTGAGGCGTGAGCGTCGGATGCGAGAACACCGCGTAGAGCACGAGTCCGAAGATGGCGGCAGGGGTCACAGCAAAGCCCGACAGCGCCGCCCAAGCGCGACGCGTGCGCGGTACGAAGCGGCGGGCGACCACGAGCGCGTAGTCCCAGGCCGTCGTGCTTGCCACGGCGCGAGCCGCAACGGGAACGGCGGCCGGGGCGCGCACGGCGGCCAGCACCCGGGCGGCGAAGGCCTCACTCGGCGCGTAGCGCTCGAGACGGCCGAGCGTGCCCATCACCACGCGCCAGGACTCGAGCTCGTGCGCGCACGTGGAGCAGGTGTCGACGTGCGCGCGAACCCGAGCCACACGACGTGCGGGCAGAAGGCCCTCCACGAAGTCCTGGAGCACGTCGGCTTCGACGTGCCCGGGCCTGGCCCGAGGGCTCAGGGCCGCGACGCCAGCACGTACACGTGCGGCGAGGCGAGCGCCGAGCGGCACCGGGGCGGAGATCTCGACCCCCGCCATCACCCGGTCTGCGAACCCAGCGCGAGGCGCCGGCGCCGCGAGCCCGGCGAGGTCCGCGAAGAGCACGCGCCAGCCATCGAGTTCCGCGGAGCAGCGCACACACGAGGCGAGGTGCTCCTCGATGGGGCTCCGCTCCCCCGTGGGGAGGTCGCCCTCGAGGAACGCCTGCATGCGCTCGGCGCTCACGTGGGTGTCGATGTGCTTGCTCATACGTCCGTCCTTACGGGGCCGGGTCGGGGCCGGTTTCATGGTCATGAAGCCAGGTGGGCCAGGCTCTCCCTGAGCTCGGCGCGGGCGCGGTGGAGGTACGTCTTCACGGTGCCGAGCGGCACGTCCATGATCTCGGCGATCTCTTCGTAGGCATGGCCCTCGACATGGCGTAGAAGGACGGCGGTCCGGTACTCGTCGCGCAGCCCGCCGATCGCTTGCTCGATCTGTCCGCCGAGCTCCTTGTGCTCCAGGTATTCGAGCGGACTCTCGTCCTGCGAGGCGACCACGAGCTCGGTGTGGCTGGCCTCCTCGGCGGTCGACGCGTGGGGCGAGCCATGGATCGAGATCGTATCCAGTCGCCGTTTGCGCAGGTGATCGATCGTGTGGTTGTTCGCGATCTTGAGGATCCAGTTGCTGAACTTGTAGCTCGTCTTGTACGAGCCGATCGCGTTGAAGGCCCGCACGAACGCCTCCTGCGCGAGATCTTCCGCCTGGGTCCGGTCGCGGACCATCCGGTAGATCAGCGAGAAGACTGGGCGCTCGTAGCGCGCGAGCAACTCGCGAAACGCCGGCTCGCGACCACGCGCGGCCATCGTCGCTAGCTCTCGGTCGTCGAGGGCCGCGTAGTCCGGAGCTGCCAGAGGTCTCTCGTCCTGCCGTGGGTGAGCCAGCCACCGGGCGGTGCCACGCGGGAGAGATGCCACGTTGGTACCCATGTCCGCGGCCCTACGCGGGACGGGCTCCTCGGGTTTCGCCGGGCGGTTGAGGCCCCCTGCGGGTTCCCGTAGCTTCTGCCCACGTCGCCCGGCCACGCCCAGGTGCGCTTGAAAGCTATCCAGCCCACGGATCCGTGTCATGCAATCCGCCCGCGACGCCGCGCCTAAGGAAGGAGCCGAGCGGGCGACGCAGGTCCGGACTCTCTTCTCGGAGATCGCGCCCCGGTACGACCTGCTGAACCACGTCCTCAGCCTCAACATCGATCGATTGTGGCGACGGGCGGCCGTGAAGCGGCTCGGGTGGGAGGGCAAACCGACCGGGACGTACCTCGATGCCTGCGCCGGGACGTACGACCTGGCGCTCGAGCTCGCGAGCCGGAGCGGCTTCGGCGGCCGGGTGATCGCGACGGACTTCGCGCACCCGATGTTGGTCGAGGGGGCGGGGAAGATCGCAGGTGCTCCCATCACCCCCGCGTGTGCCGACTCGCTGGTGCTGCCCTTCGGGGACGCCACGTTCGACGGCGCGATGGTGGCTTTCGGCGTCCGGAACCTCTCCGACGTACGCGCGGGCCTCGCGGAGCTGCGCCGGGTGCTCAAGCCGGGGGCTCGCCTCGTCGTCCTCGAGTTCACGACCCCGCCGAACCGCCTGGTGCGCGCGGGCTACCTCTTCTACTTCAAGCGCATCCTGCCCGTGGTCGGGCGGATCGTCTCGGGGCACCCCTGGGCGTATACCTACCTGCCCGAGTCGGTGAGCGAGTTCCCAGGTCCGCGCGAGCTCGGAGGACTCTTCGAGAGCGTTGGCTTCCGCGACGTGGACTGGCGGCTGCTCACGGGAGGGATCGCGGCCATCCACTGGGGCGCGGCGTAATCGCAATGAGGGTTCTCCGTGCCGCCGTCGTCGGGGACTTCGACCGCGAGGCCGTGGCGCATCGCGCAAACGGTCCAGCGATCGAGCTCGCTGCCGGGGCTGCCGCCGTGCGTGTCGTTCCGACCTGGATCCCCACCGACACGATCGACCCCACAGCCCCCGACCTCGAGGCCTTCGACGGCGTGTGGTGCGTCCCGGTCACCCCGTACCGGAGCGCCGCGGGCGCCATCGCGGCGATCCGGTACGCCAGAGAGCGCGGGGTACCGTTCCTCGGAACCTGCGGTGGCTTTCAGCACGCCGTGCTCAAGATCGCGGAGTCGCTGTGGGGGATCCAGCGGCCGGCGCACGCGGAGACCGATCCCGCATCGCCCGACCCGATCATTGCACCGTTGGCGTGCAGCCTCATCGAGCAGGGCGGGAAGGTACGGTTCGCGCCCGGTTCGAGGTTGGCCACCGCGTATGGCCGCCTGGAGTCGGACGAGGAGTACCACTGCTCCTACGGCTTGAGCCCGCGATGCCGACGGTTCCTCGAGGCCGGTCCGCTCAGGGCGACATCATGGGATGACGAAGGCGACGTACGGGGCGTCGAGCTCGAGGGGAACCAGTTCTTCGTGGGCACTCTCTTCCAGCCGGAGCGGGCCGCGCTTCGCGGCGAGGTTCCGCCGGTCGTCGCGGCCTTCGTCTCGGCCATGGCCTACGGAGCCAAGACAAGGAGATGAGGCCCTCCATTCGTCGCCTCCGGGCCGTCGGCGACGCGGAGCTCGACCAGCTCGCTGACCTACTGATCGACTGTGTGGAGGGCGGTGCGTCCGTGAGCTTCATGCTCCCGCTCACGCGCGTGCGGGCCACGGCCTTCTGGCTCGGTGTGGCGGAAGGAGTCGCTTCAGGCGCGCGCGTGTTGCTCGTGGCGGAGGACGACTCGGGCATCTGCGGCACGGTCCAGCTGATCCTCGATCTGCCGGAGAACCAGCCGCATCGTGCGGACCTCGCGAAGCTCCTGGTGCATCAGCGCGCCCGCCGGCAGGGCCTCGGCGAGGCCCTCACGCGGGCCGCGGAGGCGACCGCGCGCGACTGCGGCCGGACGCTGCTCGTGCTCGATGCCGTCACGGACGGCGCCGCTTCGCGTCTCTACGCCCGCCTCGGTTGGCAACGTGTCGGGGACATCCCGGGCTACGCGCTCTTCCCGGGAGGGGGGCTCTGCAGCACGACCGTCTTCTACCGGGACTGCGGCGCCTAAGACACGCGGATATCGCCGGTCAGTCGACCCGGATCACCGTCACGGGCCCCAGGCCGGCGAGTGCCTCGCGCCCGATCCGCTCGGGATCGCCGACGACCATGATCGTCATCTCGTCGGGACGGACGTGGTCGGCGAACACGCGGCGCACCTCGTCCGGCGTGACCTCTTGGATGCGTCGCGCGTACACTTCGAGCCAGTCCTCGGGCCAGTCCTCGGCCAGATACAACATCATCCGTGACACGATCTGGCCGGGCGTCTCGAAGTTGAACGCGAATCCGTTCACCACCCGGTCCACGGCCGTGCGGATCTCCGCCTCGGTGGGCGGGGCGTCCCGCATCTCGCTCATGGTCTCGAGCATCAGCCGGATCGCGGGGACCGCGGCGTCGGGTCGCGTGCTGGTCGTCGCGCCCATGACTCCGTCGTAGCGCCTCGGCATCGTCCAGAGGGAGGACACGGCGTAGGTCCAACCTTGCTCGGTGCGGAGGCGTCCGATCAGACGGCTCGAGAAGCCGCCGCCCCCGAGGATCGAGTTGCCGATCGTCGCGGCGAAGTACGTGGGGTCGTCGGCGAGCCGCACCGACACCGGGTGCGCCATGACGATGAACGCCTGATCGAGGTCGCGCTCGAGCAGGAAGACGCCCCCTCCGCGTCGGATGTTCGGCGCGGGCGCCTCGGGGAGCGCGCCGGGGCAGCGTGGGAGCGCGTCGACCAGCGCCTCCAGCCGGGGCCGGACCTCTTCCCAAGAGACGTCGCCGGTGACGCCGAGAATGAGGTTCTCGCGACACACGATGCGACGGTGCATCTCGCGAAAGCGCTCGGGGGTGACCAATCCGGTCTCGAGATCGGTCGGGCTCATCTCCCATCCGACCGGGTGGTCGCCGTACATGAGTCGATTGAACTCGGTGTAGGAGAGATTCCCCGGATCGTCGGCGCGTCGGCGTGCGCCCTCGAGCTCGCGTCCCCGCCAGAGCTCGATCTCCTCGGGGTCGAAGCGCGGATGCGCGATGAGGTCGCTCCAGAGGTCGAGGGCCACGCCGAGGTGCTCGGTGACCGTGTTCAGCGAGATCGAGACGCTTCCCCCGCCGGTGGCGAACGACGCCTGCACCGAGTAGAACTCGAAGAGTTGATCCACCGAATCGGGGGCGAGCTCCGTCGTGCCGCCGGTACGGAGCAGCGCGGGGAGCCCCATCGCCGGGGCGTACCACTCCCGCTCGAAGAGACCGTATCCGCCGCGGAAGCGTGCGTACACGTTCACGAGGGGGAGGGCTCGGTCCTCCAGGAGAAGCACGGTCACGCCGGAGAGGTCGTGTCGCTCCGGGACGGGTGGGACGAACTCGAGCGGCTCGAACTCGAGCGCCTCCACCGCCTGCCTGCCGCTCGGGACCTGGGCCGCGCCCGTCGAGGCCGCGAGCGCGAGCATCACGAGCGTCGCGGCCGTCGGCCGTGACATGCGCGCGCGGCTCACGGGCCCTCCCGGCGCACGAGGACCGCGACCGTGCGATTCGAAGCGACGAGGTACTCGGCGGCGACGCGCCGCACGTCCTCCGCGCTCACCTCCCTCAGGCGGGCGGACAAGCGGAAGGTGGAGCGCCAGTCGCTCGTGAGCGACTCCGAGTCCGCGAGCTGGAAAGCCAGGCCCAGGTTCGACTCGATGCGCCGCACGTTGCCCGCCGCGATCTGATTGCGCACCCGCTCGAGCTCCGCGTCCGACGGACCCTCCGCCGCCAGGCGCGCGATCTCCTCGTAGATCGCGCTCTCGAGATCGTCGGTCGAGTGAGGGCTCCGGGGAACGGCATCGACGAAGAAGAGCTGCGGGTAGCGTTCGCCCGGCCCCGTCGACGAGGACACGCCCGTGGCGGCGCGGTCGTCGGTGACCAGCCGGCGCTGGAGGCGCGACGTGCGCCCGCCCGTGAGCAGGGCGCCCAGGATGCCGAGCGCCGGCGCGTCTGCATGAAAGGAGGAGGGCACGTGCCACGCGATGCGGAGCCGCGGCTCGGCGTCCCATTCGATGGTGATGCGTCGCTCACCGAGCTGGCGAGGCTCCTCGGCCAACACCTGCGGCGGAGACTCGCCGCGGGCGACGCGCTCGAAGTACCGTCGCGCCCACGCCTCGATCTCGTCGGGATCGATGTCGCCGACAATCGCGACCACGGCGTTGTCGGGGCCGTAGAAGCGACGGTAGTACGATTCGACGTCCCGACGGCTGAGCGTTTCGAGGTCGCTCATGTAGCCGATCACCGGTACGCCATAGGGGTGTACCGTGAACGCGGCGCTCAGGTGCTCCTCGAAAAGCCGGCCCGCAGGGCTCGAGTCGATGCGCAGGCGCCTCTCGTCGGTGACGATGCTGCGCTCCGTGTAGTACTCGCGGAAGACGGGATCGCTCATGCGATCGGCCTCCAGCGCGAACCACAGCTCCGCTCGGTTGGCCGGCAGTTCGACGAAGTAGGTCGTGGCGTCGTTCGAAGTCGTCGCGTTGAGGCCCCGCGCGCCGGCCTCCGTCAGGATGCGATCGAGCTCGTTCGGCACGACGTACGCGCGCGCAGTGTCCTCCAACTCGCCGATGCGGCGCCCCAGTGCGGCGGAGAGGGTGGAGTCACCGGCCGCCCGGGCGACCAGCAGTGTATCGTGCAGCGCGTCCATGTGCGCGAAGAGCGCGCGCTCGGCGGCGATGTCGCGCGTGCCGATCGTCGAGGTGCCCTTGAAGAGCATGTGCTCGAGCAGGTGTGCGATGCCGGTGGTACCGAGGTGCTCGTTGACGCCTCCGACCCCGAAGCGCGTCACGAACGAGATGGTCGGGGCTCCGCTCCTGGGGAGGATGAGGAACCGCATGCCGTTCCCGAGCGTGACTTCCCGGACCGGCAGGCGCTCTCCTGGCGACTCCTGCGCGGCGAGGGTGCCGGCGGGCGCGATGAGCGCGAGCGCGGCCAGAAGCGACCGGTGTGCGGACCGCATGCTGATAGGGTGCGCGCCCCTAATCAAGCGGCTGACACCCGGGGCAGAAGAACGCGGAGCGCCCGCCGAAGACGATGCGGCGGACCTCGCTCCCGCACCGGCCGCACGGCTCGCCGTCGCGTCCGTAGACGAGGAGACGAGGCGCGTAGCGGCCCGGCTCTCCCTCCGCGGTTCGATAGTCACGTAGCGTCGTCCCTCCGGCGTCGATCGCGGCTTGGAGCACCCGGCGGATGCCCCGGTGGAGCGCCTGCGCGCCCTTCCGGTCGACGGTCCGAGCCTGTTGCTCGGGGTGGATCCCTGCAAGATGGAGCGCCTCGTTCGCGTAGATGTTCCCGACTCCGGCCACCTTCCGTTGGTCGAGCAGCCAGGAGCGGATGGGTGAGCGCGACGCGGCGAGCGAGGCGTGCAGCCCCTCGGCTGTGAACGAAGGCCCGAGTGGTTCGGGGCCCATCCACTCGGAGCGCAGGTGCCACTCGCCCCCGGTCAGACACTCGACCGTGCCGAAGCGCCGCGTGTCGTCGAAGACGAGCGCGCCGCCCCCCTGGAAGCGGAACCGCACGGCGGGGTGCGAGCTGTCGGGGGGTGCGGGACCGTCGTCGAGGGAGGGAAGAAGGCGTCCGGTCATGCCGAGGTTCACCGCCACCACGCGATCCTCGTCGAGCCGGATGATGACGTTCTTCCCGCGCCGCTCCACACCGAGCACGGTCCGGCCACGCACCCTGTCCGCAAACCGGCGCCTCGGCTGCCGCAGCACGTCCGCGTGAATCACCTCAGTGGCTCGAATCGTTCGGCCTAGGATGGCAGGGCGGAGCCCCCGGACGATCGTCTCGGCCTCGGGTAGCTCCGGCACGACGTCAGCCGAGCTTTACGGCGGTACCGGCCGAAGTGACCATGAGCATGCTGCCGCGCCTTCCGACCACCTCGTAGTCGAGGTCGACGCCGAGCACCGCGTCCGCACCGAGGTTGGCGGCTTGCGTGGCCATCTCGTGGAGCGCGTCCTGGCGGGCGCCGCGGAGCGCGTCCTCGTAACTCTTCGCCCGCCCGCCCACGATGTCGCGCACGCCGGCGAAGATGTCGCTGAAGATGTGCGCCCCCACGATGGCCTCACCCATGACGATGCCGAGGTACTCCTGCACGGGCCGGCCCTCGATCGAGGGGGGCGTCGTGATGATCATGCTTTCTTCTCCAGGCGGGCTCTCTCCCGCCAGCCGATGTCCATGCGATGGTACGCGCCTTCGAAGGAGATACGCGCGGCGGCATCCCGACTTTCATCGGCGGCCACCGAGAAGGAGTCGGCCAGCGCCGTGACGGCCAGCACGCGCCCTCCCGACGTGACGAGATCCGCGCCCCTTTGCTCCGTGCCCGCGTGGAACACCATGAGGTTGTCCGTCTCGAGCGAGTCTGGAATCCGAATCGTCTTCCCGTTCTGGTAGCCGCCCGGGTAGCCGCCCGCCGCCACGACCGTCGTGACCGCGGCGCCCGCTCGCTGACGGACCCGGCGGCCCGCGAGTGACCCTCCCTCGGCGACCGTGGCCAACAACTCCAGGAGCGACGAGTCGAGCATGGGAAGGACGACCTGCGTCTCGGGATCGCCGAAGCGGCAGTTGAACTCGACGACTTTGATGCCGTCGCGGGTCAGCATCAAACCGGCATACAGAAGCCCCTTGAACGGACTCCCGTCGGCGGCGAGTGCGGCGAGCGTCGGCTGAAACACGGTCGTGCGTGCCCGCTCGATCAGGTCGGGCGTAGCGAGGGAGACGGGGGCGTAGGCGCCCATCCCGCCGGTGTTGGGTCCGGTGTCGCCGTCGCCGATTCGTTTGTGGTCCTGCGCGGACACCAGCATGACGCAATGCGCGCCGTCCGTCACGGCGAAGACCGAGATCTCCTCGCCCTCCATGTGCTCCTCGATCACGACCTCGCGGCCGGCCTCGCCGAACTGGAGGGCACCGAGCATGGAGCGGACGGCGTCGAGCGCTTCGGCCTCGGTCGGGCACACCACCGCGCCCTTGCCGGCTGCGAGCCCGGAAGCCTTCACGACGATCGGCGCGCCACGCTCCCGCACGTACGCCTCTGCGCCCTCGAGGTTCGAGAACGTCCGATACTCGGCCGTCGGCACCCCGGCGCCGCGCATCAGGTCCTTCGCGTACGCTTTGCTCGCCTCGATCCTCGCGGCGGCCTTGCTCGGCCCGAACACCGGGAGCCCCTTGGCCTCGAAGCGGTCGACGATGCCCGCGGCCAACGGGGCTTCGGGGCCGATCACCGTCAGGTCGATCCGGTGTGCTGCCGCCCATCCAGCCAGCGCCTCGACGTCGCCGGGTGCGAGGGCGACCGGCTCACAGAGCGCCGCCATTCCACCGTTCGGGCGCGTTGCGAAGAACTCTGCCGAGGGCGCGTCGCGTCTCAGCTTCCAGAGGAGCGCGTGCTCCCTGCCGCCGTTTCCCACGATCAGGATTCGCATGCGGCAGACTTTACCGACGCGAGCCGGAAAGGGAAGGCGCTCCTACTTCTTGAACCCGCCCATCAAGTCGGAGCCCATGCGCTTCGCCGCGTCCGCGATGTCGTCCATGAAGTCCTTGGCGCCCTCGGCATAGGCCTGTGCCGCGGCCCGGAGGTCGTCCTGCAGCGCCGGGTCGGCTTCACCCCGCCGCGGGTACTCGCCGCGGATGATGCGGTCGTAGTCCCCGCCTTCGATCCAGGTCCGCAGTTCGCTCACGCGGAGTACGTAGAACGGATGGGTCCTGGCCATGAGGTTGAGCACCTTGAAGACCTGGTCCACGACGTCCCCGCTCTGCTTGTACTCCTCGGCCTGCACGATGAACTCCTGGAGACTCGTGTCCTTCGAGCTCCCGCCGCCGGCCATCTTGAGCATGGTGCGCATCACGACCTCGGGGTCCTGAACGGTCAGGAGCCCGGCTCGGTCGCAGGAGAGTTCGGACTTCCGCTCCCACTCGCGCGACGCCACGAGCACCGCCCGCGCCGCGAGCCCCACGATGGGGAAGCCCATCTCCGCGAGGTTGATGAGGATGACCATCATCGTTCGGTAGAGGACGTGGCCGCTCAGGATGTGGCCGATCTCGTGACCCAGGATGTACTCGAGCTCGTCGTCGTCGACGAGCGCGACGGTTCCGGAATTGAGGATGATGAAAGGCTGCTCCATGCCGTAGGCGCCCGCGTTCACCATGGGCGTCTGCGTGATGTAGAGCGGGTACTCCTCGGGCGCGTCGAGCGTCTTGAGCGCCTGCTTGTAGACCTTGTAGACGTTGCCGAACTGGTTCGGGCCCACCTTGACCGCGTTCGCCTGGAACGCGAGCCGGATCGCCCTCTCCGTGAGGAAGCCGAAGATCTTACGGAGCACAGCGTCGAAGACCGGAATCCGCCGGAGCGCCTGGAGCGCCGCTTTGTCGGCCGGATGCTCCCACGAGCTGGAAGCGATGTCGGTGAGGACGCGCCGCGCGCGTGCGCTCCCCTGATGGGTCCCTGCCTGTTCGTCCGCCATGTCGCGTTCCCCTCAGCGTTGTGACTCCGCGGGTCTTCCGCGGGAGGCCTGCTCGCCTGTGAAGCCCCTTACGCAGGCCCTCGGATGCCGGTTTCAGTTACCCCCACGCCCGCTCGAGATCCCCAAGGCTCGGAAGTCTCGCACGCCCGGGCGGCCAAGCTTACCTTTGCCGATCGCCATCATGCCTAGGAGCCCGTCATGAAGATCCTCCTCCCCCTCTTCGATCGACCCGTCCGAGGTGTGCTCGGGGCGGTCGCGGCCTTCCTCGGGCTGGTCGCGCCTGCCGCGCTGAACGCCCAGGCCACGGCGCCCGAGGGTCGGACGCACGTATTCGCCGCGGCGGACTTCGGGATCAATCCGGCAGAGGTGACCTTCACCAAGGACATCGCGCCGATCCTTCAGCGCAGCTGCGAGAATTGCCACCGGCCGGACGGTGCCGGGCCGATGTCCCTGGTCACCTACCAGGAGGTTCGGCGGTACGCGGCCCGGATCCGGGAGCGCACGGCGATCCGGGACCGGATGGGTGCCATGCCGCCCTGGTACGTCGAGAAGGACATCGGCATCCAGCACTATAAGAATGATCCGTCCCTGTCCGACGAGGACCTCGCGAGGATTCAGGCCTGGGTGGACAACGGGGCGCTAGAGGGTAACGCGGCCGACATGCCGGCACCGCGGACATGGTCCGACGGTACCCAGTGGACGGTTCGTCCGGACTTGGTGGTGCGCTCGGCGGATATCGTGGTGGACGGGGCCGCACCCGACTGGTGGGGCGAGATCGGGAGCATCCCGATTCCGCTCGAGCAGGACCGGTACGTTCGCGCGGTCGAGGTCCGGGAGGTCAACGACGTGCCCCGCGCCGGGAGCGGAAGGGCGACCGTGGGTGGCAAGTACATCATCCACCACATGATCTGGCGCACCCAGTTGGCGGGAGGCAGTCAGCAGACGGCCTGGCCGGTCCACGAGGTCGGCCGTAACCCGGACGTCTTCGGCGAAGGCGCTGGCCGCCTCCTGAGGGCCGGATCCGAGATCGCGTCCGAGTCCGTGCACCTGCATTCGAACGGACGCACGACGACGGGGCATCTCGAGATCGCGTTCGAGCTGTTCCCCGAGGGATACGAGCCGCTCTATCGCGGCGGCATCACCTCGCTGGCCAACGGCTCGGACATCGACATCCGAGGCGGGAGCGCCGGGCAGGAGCTCGACGCGTACACCGTGGTCCAACGGCCCACCAAGATCATCAGCTTCGAGCCGCACCTTCACGCGCCCGGTGAGCGGATGTGCCTCGAGGCGATCTGGGGCTTCAAGGCCGAGACGCTCGCCTGCGTCGGCTATGATCACAACTGGGTGCGCACGTATGTGTTCGAGGACAACTACCAGCCGCTCATCCCTCCGGGCGCCATGCTCCACATCCGCGGCTACATGAACAACTCGGAGACGAACGGCAACGTCCCGGATTCGCGGAATTGGCAGGGCTCCGGGAATCGGTCGATGGCGAACATGTTCATCGATCTAGGCGAGCGGGTGACCATGACCGAGGAACAGTTCGCCAAGGAAGTGCAGGAGCGCGCCGCGTACTTCCAGCTGACCAAGAACGACTACATGATCGGCTGCCCCCTCTGCCTGGCGATCGTTCCCACCCCGGGAGCGCGGCCTCTCGCGTCGACGCAGCAGGACCATTAGCTCGGAGCAGATAGCACGAATGAGGACGATGGTGACCAAGACGCCCATACGGCTCGCCTTGGCGGCGATGTCGCTCAGCCTACTCGCCGCGCCATCGGTCGTGGGCGCGCAAGGGCTGACCTACGCTAGCGGACAGTCGGTCTCTCCGGCCTTCGAGGGCTGGAGGGACAATCCCGACGGGTCGTTCACTCTCGTGTTCGGTTACATGAATCGAAACTGGGAGGAGGAGCCCGACGTCCCCGTCGGCGCCGACAACCGTTTCTCCCCAGGGCCCGAAGACCGCGGGCAGCCGACGCACTTCCTGCCGAGGCGCAACCGCTTCGTGTTCGAGGTCAGGGTCCCGGCCGACTTCGGTGAAAAAGAGCTGGCGTGGACGTTGACGCGGGCGGGCGAGGAGGAGACGGCTTACGGCAGGCTGCGACCCGACTACTACGTCGACAACGTGGTGATCATGTCGGAGACGGGAACCCTGGGGGCGGGCACCAGCGACCCCGAGCTGCGGGCGACCACGCCGCCCCAGGTCACGATGGAGACTCCGTCCGAGATGCAGGCCGTGGTGGGCCGGCCCGTGCGTCTCGTGGCCCACGTCACCGACGACGGGTTGCCCCGGCGGAGCAGGAATCGCTTGCCCCTCACGGACGATGGGCAGCTGGACCTGACCCGGGCGCTGACGGCGCCGCCTTCCCGCATCACCGTGCAGAAGATCGTCGGGCTCAACATGAGTTGGTCGGTCTATCGTGCCCCCGAAGGTGTGAAGCAGCGCGCGGCCATGTTCGATCCGCCGCAGGTGGCCGTCTGGGAAGACACGCGCCCGTTCTCCAACTCGCCGTGGGCGACGTTCTGGGTGCCCCCCGAGCTGCCGGAGGACAGCCGCTGGATCGCGGACGTGACGTTCACCGAGCCGGGGACCTACGTCCTGCGGGGTCGTGCCGATGACGGAGGTCTCTTCACGGATGAGCAGGTGACCGTCCACGTAGGTAGGCCCGTCTCCTAGGACCTGGTCGGGCCCGACGCGTCACGGGTGCCTTGCCGGTCGACGCGGCACCCGATAGCGTGGCCCGCTCGCGCGCCGGACATCGGCGCCATCCGTTCCTAGGAGGTGTTTTCGTGAGACGTGTTCTCCTTGCGGTCGCGGCACTAGCCTCGATCGCCGCTCCGGCGCTCGCGCAGCGGGTCCCGGAGCTTCCGTTCGAATCGGTGCCCAACCCGCTGACCTTGCCGGACGACATCCACTTCGGTGAGATCGGCGGCGTGGCCGTCAACTCCCAAGGGCACGTCTTCGTCTTTTCGCGCGGTAACTCGGTCGGTCCGTCGTACATGGCGAGAGCCTCGCAGCTCCTCGAGTTCGACGCCAACGGCCGATTCGTGCGGGAGATCGGCAAGAACCTCTACGGGTGGTCCTACGCGCACGCGGTGCGCATCGATCCTCAGGACAACATCTGGGTCGTCGACAAGGGATCCGACTTGATCCTCAAGTTCAACCCGGAAGGCCGCGTGGAGTGGGTGTTCGGGCGGGTTCAGGAGGCCTCTCACTTCACCGGGCCACCGGACTACGCCTCGACGCTTGCCGGATACCTCGAGCGCGCCGGGGTGGAGGTGAACATTCCGGAGAACAACGACCCGCGCTGGCCGATCCCGGTCCATCGGGACAACGTGTTCAACCAGCCGACCGACGTCGCGTGGGACTCGCAGGGCAACTCGTACTTCAGCGACGGCTACATCAACTCGCGGGTCGCGAAGGCCAACGCGCGCGGCGAGTGGGTCAAGAGTTGGGGATCTCTGGGCAGAGGCCCGGGCCAGTTCGACACGCCGCATGGCATCGCGGTCTCGCCGGCCGACGAGGTCTATGTGGCCGACCGCGGAAACCGCCGTATCCAGGTCTTCGACACCGAGGGCACCTACATCCGGGAGTTCATCATCGATGTCCCGGTGGACACGACGCGCGGCGCGATCACCTATGGCACGGCGAACCCGAACGGGACCCGCGGGTCGCAGGCGCCCGGCGCGCCCGACGCGCTGTGCATGACGCCTGGTCCGAACCCTGTCCTCTTCGTGGGCGACCTGTATCCGAGCCGTATCTACAAGGTGTCGCTGCAGGGCGAGGTGCTCGGAGTGTACGGTCAGCCGGGCCGTAACCTGGGTGAGTTCGGCTGGATCCACGGCATCGCCTGTCCGTCTGAGGACGAGATCTGGGTCGCGGAGCTCATCAACTGGCGCGTGCAGAAGCTCGTCACGCGGGGCAGGGGCGGAGAGCAGTAAGAGGCTGAGAACGCCCCACCCGAGGTCGTCACCTCGGGTGGGGCGGACGCCCGTCCACGGGACTGCCGGTCAACGGTATCGTCTCCAGACGCGACCGAGGTCTATCGTCGCCCCAAGCATCTGGCGAGCACCAAGCTTGCTCCCCGGCAGGTCACGCCAGCTCGGCAACGGACGCTCTACGAGCACGTGTCCGCAGATGATGGTCAACGAGTCGCTACCGCAATGCCTGCTCGACGTCCTCGAGCAGGTCGTCCACGTCCTCGACGCCGACGGAGAAGCGCACGAGCCCTGGCGTGAGCCCCATCGCCGCGCGGCGCTCCTCGGGGACCGACGCGTGGGTCATCAGGGCCGGCACGCTCACCAGGGACTCCACGCCGCCGAGGCTCTCGGCCAGGGCGAAGTAGCGCAGGCGTTCGCTGAGCGACTTGGCACGCGCGAGCGAGCCCACGTCGACCGACACCATGCCCGCGAAGCCTGACATCTGTCGGTGGGCCAGGGTGTGCTGGTCGTGCGACTCGAGCCCCGGGTAGATCACGCGGTCGATTCCTGGATGCGCCTCCAAGTAGCGCGCCACCGCGAGGCCGTTGGCGTTGTGGCGCTCCATGCGCAGGTGCAGGGTCTTGATGCCGCGCAGGGTGAGGAAGCAGTCCATCGGCCCCGGGACCGCTCCGCTGGAGTTCTGGAGGAAGCGCAGCTCTTCGGCGAGGGCGTGGTCGCGCACCGCGATGAGCCCGCCGATCACGTCGGAGTGGCCGTTCACGTACTTGGTGGAGGAGTGCACCACGATGTCGGCGCCGAGCTCGAGCGGCCGCTGGTTGTAGGGCGACGCGTACGTGTTGTCCACCGAGAGCAGCGCGCCCCCCGCGTGAGTGACGTCCGCTGCCGCGCGGATGTCGCAGATGCGCATCATCGGGTTCGTCGGCGTCTCGACGTGGACGAGCTTGGTACGCGGCCGCATCGCGGACCGGATGCGCTCGGGGTCGCGTGTGTCGACGAAGGTGAACTCGATCCCGAGCCGGGCGAGCACGCGGGTGAAGAGGCGCATCGTGCCGCCGTACGTGTTCTCCTCGCTCACCACGTGGTCGCCGGCGGAGAGCCGCTTCACGATGGTCTCGATCGCGGCGATCCCCGACGAGAACGCGACCCCGTGCTTGGCGCCTTCGAGAGCCGCGATGCTCGTCTCTAGGGCGTCTCGTGTGGGGTTTGCCGTCCGCCCGTAGTCGAAGCGTCCGCCCTTGGGCTCGGCGACCGCGGGCTGGACGTACGTGGAGGTCTGGAAGATCGGCGTCATGATCGCGCCGGTGACCGGCTCGGGGTCGACTCCGGCGTGAAGCGCGAGCGTGCCGAACCGGGGGCCGTGCGCGGCTGCGTCAGCCATGCTTCGGGTCCTCGTGGTGGAGCGGTGGTGCGCCCGGCGCGCGTCGCCGAGTGAGGTGGACAATGTACGCGATCACGTCGTCTCCGAGCTTCGTTGACGCGTCAGCCTCGGCCGAGCGACCTTCACCTGCGACCCGGGCCGAGGTGGCCCCTTCATGTCACGCCCCGGAGGATGTTCTGCCGATCCATATCCCTGACGACCTCATGGTGAGCGTGTCGGGCATCCGTGGACGAGTGGGCCGGCCGCTCACCCCGGAGCTGATGGCCGGGATCGCGGCGTCGTTCGGGGCGTTCATGGGGAGAGGCTCGCGGGGGCCGATTTGCGTCGGGCGTGACTCCCGCACCTCGGGGCCGATGTTCGCGCGCGCGGTCTTCGCGGGTCTCGAGTCCGTCGGGGTCGACGTCGTGGACCTCGGCGTGGTACCGACGCCGACGCTGCTCCTTTCGGTGAAGCATCACGGGGCCGTCGGCGGGATGGGCGTGACCGCGAGCCACAACCCTGCGGAGTGGAACGCCCTCAAGCTCGTGTCGGAGGAGGGCATCTTCCTCGACGACGAGCGCTCACGGGCCTTCCGCGAGTATCTTGCGACACAGGATCCACCGCGCGCGGCGTGGGACGCTCTCGGCTCGGTGCGCGAGGATCGGGAGGCGTGGGCACGGCACCTCGCCAAGATTCTCGCGCTCCCGCAGATCGACGTGGAGCGCATTCGGGCGCGCCACCTCAAGGTCGCCGTCGACTGCGTGCACGGGGCGGGGGGGCCGGTCGCCTTCGAGCTGCTCACGCGTCTGGGATGCGAGGTCGTCGGCATCGGCATGGAGCCCGACGGACTCTTCCCGCGCGACCCCGAGCCGACGGCCAAGAATCTCTCGGACCTGTCAGCGCTCGTGAAGAAGAGCGGCGCGGCGATCGGGCTCGCGATCGACCCGGACGTGGATCGCCTCTCGCTGGTGGACGAGCAGGGGAGGCCGCTCGGTGAGGACCTCACGCTCGCGCTCGCGTCGGCCGCGGTCCTCAAACGCACGCCCGGCCCGGTCGTCACGAACCTGTCGACGAGCCAGGTGGTCGAGGACGTGGCGCGCGCGCACGGATGCGTGGTGCACCGCGCGCCCGTCGGAGAGGTCAACGTGGCACGCCAGATGCAACGGGAGCGCGCCGTGGTGGGCGGGGAGGGGAACGGAGGCGTGATCTTGCCGGCCCTCCACTACACACGCGACGCGCCGCTGGCCGTTGCGCTGATTCTGCAACACCTGGCGGACGAAGGGGTTACAGTGTCGGCGGCCGCTCGAAAGTGGCCGTCGTACCAGATCGTGAAGGAGAAGGTGTCGTTCCCGAGGCAGGCGTTGCACGCGGGCTACGCGGCGTTGGAGGGAGACCTCCGCGCGGAGGCCAAGGACGAGTCGGACGGACTCCGGCTCGCGTGGCCGACGAAGAGAGCGTGGCTGCACGTGCGTCCTTCGGGCACCGAGCCCGTCGTTCGACTCATCGCTGAATCGGTGGATGAGGCGGGCGCCAGGGAGTTGGTCGATCGCGCGGCACGCATTCTTGCGGGCGTCGCCTGAGGTTGTGACGGACTAGGAGATCACGTATGTGCGGCATCGTCGGATACGTCGGACCCAAGAAAGCGACCCCGATCCTGATCGAGGGCCTCAAGCGCCTAGAGTACCGTGGCTACGACTCCGCGGGCGTCGCGCTCATGAACGGGGGTGGCATCCACGTCACGAAGCGCCCGGGGAAGATCCGCGAGTTGGAGCGAGCTCTTGCGAAGAATCTCTCCTCGGCGACGTGCGGCATCGGGCACACGCGCTGGGCGACCCACGGCGCTCCGACCGAACCGAACGCCCACCCGCACACGGCGATGGACGGCGAAATCGCGCTGGTGCACAACGGGATCATCGAGAACGCCGATGCACTCCGCTCACAGCTCCAGAAAGAGGGCTACGTGTTCGCCTCGGAGACCGACACCGAGGCCGTGGTGCACCTCATCGACCACCTGTGGCAGGAAGGCCAGCCGCTCGAGATCGCGGTCGCCGCGGCCCTCCGAAAGGTCGATGGCGCCTACGGCATCGCGGTGATCTCGTCGCGCGACCCCGGCAAGATCGTCGTGGCGCGGAAAGGCAGTCCGCTGCTCATCGGCGTGGGACAGAACGGCGAGATGCTCATCGGGTCGGATGCGGCCGCGGTGATCGCGCACACACGTGAGGTCGTGTACCTCGACGACGGCGACTATGCCGTCATCGATGCGGAGGGATACCGCACGTTCCAGATCGAAGGCGCCGAGGTCTCGCGCAGCGTACACGAGGTCACATGGGACCTCACGGCGATCGAGAAGGGCGGCTTCGAGCACTTCATGCTCAAGGAGATCTTCGACCAGCCGAACAGCCTGCGGGACGTCATTCGCGGGCGCCTGCTCGAGGAGGAAGGGGACGTAAGGCTCGGAGGCATCCGCGACCACGCGGCCGAGTTGGCGCAAGTGAAGCGGATCGTGGTGATGGGGTGCGGCACGAGCTGGCACGCCAGCTTGGTCGGCGAGTACATGCTCGAGGAGTTCGCGCGCATCCCCGTCTCGGTCGAGTACGCATCGGAGTTCCGGTACCGGAATCCGGTCATCGAGCCGGGCACGCTCGCGCTCGCCATCAGCCAGTCGGGCGAGACCGCCGACACGCTCGCCGCGATGCACGAGGCCACACGGAACGGCGCCTCGACGATGGGCATCGTCAACGCGGTCGGCTCGACAATCGCGCGCCAGACCGACTACGGGATTTACCTGCACGCGGGCCCCGAGATCGGCGTCGCGTCCACCAAGGCGTTCACGAGCCAGCTCGTGGCGCTCGCGCTCTTCACGCTGTTCATGGGGCGCCGTCGCCACCTGTCCGTGCTCCAGGGGCGGGAGATCGTCACCGCGCTGCAGGAACTGCCCGACCTCGTCGAGGAAGTCCTGAAGGTGAACGACGAGGTGAGGGACGTGGCCAAGGCCTACATGGACTGCCGCAACTTCCTCTATCTGGGCCGCGGCTACCAGTTCCCGGTCGCCCTGGAAGGCGCGCTCAAGCTCAAAGAAGTGAGCTACATCCACGCCGAGGGCTATCCGGCGGCGGAGATGAAGCACGGCCCGATCGCTCTGATCGACGACGACATGCCGGTGGTGGTCCTCGCGCCGCGCGACCCCGTCTACAAGAAGGTCGTGTCGAACATCGAAGAGGTGAAAGCTCGTCACGGGCGCATCATCGCGATCGTGAGCGACGACGCGCCGGAGATCCAGGACAAGGTCGACTACATGATCAAGGTGCCACAGACGATTCCGTGTCTGCTGCCCGTGCTCACGACCGTGCCCCTCCAGTTGCTCGCCTACCACATGGCCGTCTTGCGCGGCGCGGACGTGGACCAGCCGCGCAACCTGGCGAAGTCGGTCACGGTCGAGTGAGGGTCGTCCTCCAGCGCGTCTCCCGCGCGGAGGTCCGAGTCGATGGGCGCGTGGTGGGCCGCATCGGTCGGGGGCACATGCTCCTCGTCGGGTTCGCGGCCGGCGACGGCCCCGACCAGATCACATG
>SHZR01000018.1 GCA_009692205.1 Gemmatimonadota bacterium
TGTTCGTGATGAGGCGAGCGGCGCCCGACGTCCCCATGGCCGAGATCTTCATGGGCGTGATGCCCTTCGTGCTGGGCGAGATGGTGATCATCGCGCTGCTGATCGCGTTCCCGGAGATCGCGACTTGGCTGCCCAACCAGATGCGCTAGGGCTGCCCTACAGCTCGACCCAGACCCCCCCCGGCCCCGCGTTGACGATGCGGGTGTCGCCCACGCTCGACTCCTCGGTCCAGCACCCGTGGATGTGGCCGCAAACGACGAGCCGGGGCCGAGCGCGCTCGATCGCCTCGAGGATCGCGCGGCTCCCCAGATGCCGTCCGCCCGCGCAGTCCACGTGGCCGAGCGGCGGAGAGTGCGTGACGAGCACGCCCCCTTCCGGGCAGCCGGCGAGCAGGCTGGCTGCTTCGTCCTCGGGGAGGTCGTAGCTCCAGGGTCCGAACGGCGTCACCGGGACCGCGCCGCCGAGTCCCCAGAACTGAATGCCTGCGATCTCGCACCCGGACCCATGCAGCACGCGCGCGCTCGGCCACTCGGCGCAGGCGACCGCAAGCTCCTCGTAGGACTCGCCGTTCCCGGCGACGAGCACGGTGGGTGCGAGTGAGGCCGCCAGCACGTCGACGGTCTTCCGCAAACCCGTGCGCATCACCCCAAGGTCGCCCGCGCACACGAACGCGTCCGCTTTGGCGGCGCGCTCTACGAGGCTACGCGCCGCTCCCAGGTCGCAGTGGAGGTCGCTAGAGAGGAGCAGTCGCATCGAGTGCGGCCTGCGGCGCGGCGTAGCCGGATTCGTCCGTCATCTTCCGCCTTAGCGCCACGGAGAGCATCCACCAACTCGCGGCCGCCTGGAGCGTGACCGTCGCGACCGACGTGTACCAGAGGTGATGGAGCTCGAACCAAGGCTGGCCGGAGAGCCAAATCGCGGGGACCGCGAACGTGACGATGCGGGTGGCGCTCGCGATGAGCGCTGGCATCGTATTGCCGATCGCCTGGAACATCCCGGAGCACGTGAACACAATGCCACTGCAGATGAAGTTCAAGGATATGATCCGCAGGAAGCCCGCGCCGTCGGCGATCACCTCGGGGTCGTCCGAGAACACTGCGATGAGCACGTCGGGCCGTATCCGGCAAAGGAGCGTCAGCAAGATCATGAGTCCGCTGAGCGTCATCATCGCCGTCCGGAACGTCTCGCGTACCCGGTCATGTTTGCGCGCGCCGAAGTTCTGGCCCGCCAGCGGCGCGGCCGCGAACGCGATTGCCATCGCGGGCAGGAATATCGCCTGCATGACGCGCGAGCCGACGCCGAACCCAGCCTGCGCTTCGGGGCCGAATCCCCTGATGACCCAGTAGATAACCGCCATGTAGACGAACATCAGGGCGAACTCGCCTCCGGGCGGCAGCCCGATGGCGAGGATGCGCTTCCACGCGTCGGCGCGGGGATGGATCAGGCTCCGGTCGATGCCGACGTAGTGCTCGAGCCGCACGAAGTAGCCGACCATCATGACCACGGCGGCGACGATCGCGATGGTGCTGGCGATGCCCGCGCCCGCGATGCCGAGTTGGACGCCCGTGAGCCATCCCGAGATCAGGATCGGGGCCAGGATCGCGTTGAGGATGACCGTCAGCACCTGGACCACGATGGTCGGAGTCACGATCCCGGTGCCGCGGAGCGCCGAGCCCATGGAGATCATGCCGAACTGGAGGGCGAGTCCCGGCAAGAACCAATAGAGGTACGTGACCCCCGCGGTCGCGGTCGCCGCATCCGCGCCGAGCCTGTTCATGTACCAGCCGGTCAGCGTATAGCCACCGACCAGCGTCACCAGCGCGCAGACTGCCGCGAGCACCAGGCTCTGATTGAAGATCAGGTTGGCGTCCGCACGGTCCTTGCGCCCCGCGGCCTGCGCGATCAGCGCCATCGTTCCCACGCCCAAGATCTGCGTGATGGCCATGACCAAGAACTGCACGTTACCCGCAGCTCCGAGGCCCGCGATGGCGGCGTCTCCAAGCCGGCCCACGAAGTAGAGGTCAACCAGGTAGTACGCGGTCTGGAAGACCATGCCGATCGCGATGGGAATCGCGATCCGCATCAGGTGGCCGGGGATGGGGCCCTCGGTCAGGTCGTTCATCTTGGATCAGGCGCGCTCGTGTGTGGACTCGGTGCCGGGGGGAAGCGTAACCTCCCTGGACACCACCCCCAACCGCGGCCGTCCGCGTCAGCGCGTGGGGGTTCGGCTCTCGGCTCTCCTACATCATCCGCGCCTTGAGCGACTTGGCCTGCTCGGCGCTCAGGCCGAGCGGCCGACGCGCCAGCGGCGGTGGAATGACGAGTACGGCGACACGCACACCATCTCGTCGGAGTTCCACCCGATCTTCGCGTCGGATCTTCGCACCGAGCTGCTCGGAGACGTGCGTCCCGCGCTCCTGCTCCTAGTGGGCGCGGTGAGCTTCGTGCTCTTCATCGCGTGCGCGAACGTGGCCAGCCTGCTGTTGGCACGCTCCGAAAGCCGCTCGGGGGAGATCGCGGTGCGCGTCGCGATGGGCGCCGGCCGCGGCCGCATGACCCGTCAGCTGGTCACCGAGGGGCTGGCTCTGTCGCTCTTGGGTGGCGGCCTCGGGCTCCTGCTCGCGCATTTCGGGACGCGCGTGCTGCTGGGCATCAACCCCGAGGCGGTCCCTCGCATGGAGGGGATCAGCCTGGACGCGCGTGTCGTCGGGTTCACGGTCCTGGTGGCCGTCGCAACGGGGGTGCTCTTCGGGTTGGCTCCGCTGCTCGGCACGACCATGCAGCGTGTCGGCTCCACGCTGAAGGAGGGGGGCGCACGCACGACGCGCTGCTCCGCGGGTGCGCGCGTGCGCAAGACGCTGGTCGTCGCCGAGTTGGCGTTCGCCGTCGTGCTGCTCGTCGGATCGGGCCTCATGCTTCGGTCGGTCGCTGCGCTCCAAGACGTCGACCTTGGCTTCGAGGAGGAGAACGTCCTGACCATGGAAGTTTCATTGCCGGTCGGCGACTACTCCGAGTCCTCAGCAGTCGCCCAGTTCTATGCCGACGTGATCGAGCGCGCTGGCGCGCTCCCGGGCGTGGTCGCGGTGTCGGCGACGTCGGGGTTGCCGCCGGTGCGGACCCTGAACGCCAACGACACGGAGTTCGAGGGCGTAGCGCAGACGAACGACGGGCCGCCGCACAACGTCGACTACTACACGGCGATCGAGGGGGGATACCTCGAGACGCTGGGGACCGAGGTGACGGAGGGGCGTGGCTTCCAGCCTGCCGATGCGCTCGGCCAGGCGCCGGTCCTCCTCGTGAACGAGCGGCTCGCCGAGACGTTCTATCCTGGTGAGAGCCCGGTGGGGGGCCGCATCCGGCCGTCCGGGGACGAGACGGATCCATGGTTCACGGTGCTCGGCATTGTGGCCGACGTGAAGCAGGCCGGCATCAGTGAACCTGCCGGCACCGAGCTGTACTTCTACAATCCACAGCTCGCACAATTCGATGCCGTGTTCCTCACGATGTCGCTCGTCATCCGGGTCGAACGTGACCCCCTCGCGCTCGCGTCCGCAGTCGAGCGTATCGTCAGGGAACTCGACCCAGCGCTCCCCGTCGCGAACGTACAGACACTGGAGGAGACCATCGCCGGTGCCATGGCGCAGCCTCGTTTCCTCACGCTGCTGCTCGGTGTCTTCGCGGGCATCGCGCTCCTGCTCGCCTCGGTCGGGACGTACGGGGTGATGGCCCACTCCGTGGCGCAGCGCAATCGCGAAATCGGCATTCGCATGGCGATGGGGGCGGAGCCGGGCAGCGTTCGCGCCCTGGTGTTGAGGCAGGGTGCCGGACTCGCGGCCGCGGGCCTCGCGCTCGGCGTGCTGGGTGCGCTCGGGCTGACGCGGTTCCTGGCTTCGCAGCTCTACGAGGTCGGCCCGACCGACGTGCGCACGTTCGTGACCGTCCCACTCATCCTCGGGGGCGTCGCGCTGCTCGCGTGCTACATCCCGGCGCGACGCGCGACGCGGATCGACCCGGTCGAGGCGCTCCGGGAGGCGTAGCCTGCTTCAGCGGCCCCGCCGTGCGGGTGCGGGTGACGATGGGCGCGTCCTCGGCGCGGGACGGGGCGGAGGGACGGGCTGCTTGGCGCCACTCTTCCTATCTTCGTCCCGATCGAGCGGGGCCGGGCGCTTCTTCTTCCTGCGTCCCATCACGCACCTCCTCCGGAGACCGTCGTGCATCGCGACACGTTGATTCTCAATGCGGGATGCCATCCCACCAAGGACCCGGGCCCCATGGTGCCCGGTCCGCAGTTCGCGGCGACCTACGTGACTCCCGGTGATCCTGCGGCGCACGCGCTCACCTACGGACGCTTCGAAAATCCGACGTGGAGCATGTGGGAGGAGGGGCTGAGCGTGCTCGAGGGCGGCCCGGCCGTGAGCTTCGCGTCGGGCATGGCCGCAGTCAGCGCGCTGCTCGGCGTGTGCCTCAAGCCAGGCGACGTGGTCGTGCTTCCGTCCGACTCCTATTACGCCGTGCGCATCCTGGCATCGACGTGGCTGAAGGCGATCGGCGTTCAGGTTCGCCTCGCGCCGACGCGGGGCAACGCGCAGGCAAGGATGCTCGATGGCGCGCGTCTGCTCTGGCTCGAGACGCCGAGCAATCCGCAGCTCGACGTGTGCGACATTGCCGAGCTCGCAGCGGCCGCTCACGCCGCGGGCGCGCTCGTCGCGGTCGACAACACCACCGCGACAGGGTATCTGCAGCAGCCCTTGGCGCTCGGTGCCGACTACGTGGTCGCGTCGGATACCAAGGCCGTGGCGGGCCACGCGGACCTCGTGCTCGGCCACGTGGCGACCGCAGACCCGGCGCGCTTGGCCGCCCTCCGCGACTGGCGCGGGCGTCACGGCGCGATCCCCGGACCGATGGAGACGTGGCTCGCGCACCGCTCTCTGGCGACCCTGCCGTTGCGTCTCAACTGCCAGTGCGCTTCGGCGGAGCGCCTCGCTGCGTTCTTGGCGTCCCATCCCGGGGTGGAGGCGGTGTACTACCCGGGCCTACCTGCCCATCCCGGCCACACCATCGCGAAGAAGCAGATGCGGGCGTTCGGGAGCGTGGTGAGCTTCGACCTGTCGAATCGCGAGCGCGCCGAGACCTTCTTGCGCGCACTCACCCTCGTGCGGGAGGCGACGAGCTTCGGAGGCGTGCACTCGACCGCCGAGCGTCGGGCTCGGTGGGGTGGGGACGCAATCGGAGAGGGCTTCATCCGCTTCAGCGTTGGCTGCGAAGCGGTTGACGACATTTTGGGTGACGTCGAAGGGGGGCTGAACGCCGCGAGCGCCTGAGGCGGGGTCGAGGACTCGCCCGAACGACCCCGCACTCGCAGATTGCCGGTCCCGCACCCTGTCGGAGGTACACCATGAGACTCGTCGCCACGCTTCTGCTCTCCATCGCCCTGGCGGCCTGCGGCGGTGGCAGTCCCACGAATCCGGGCGGAGGCGGCAACGGCGTCACCAACTTCACGGCGAAGATCGACGGCGCGGACTGGAATGCGGAGTTCGCGGTCCAGGCGATCAACTCGACGGCCGGTCTCTACTCGATCACGGCCCTCCGGACCTCCGGATCCAACAACTACACGATGGTATTCACCCTCTAGAACATCACGGGCCCGGGAACGTACCCTCTTGGGGTCGGGGTCTTCGCCTTCGGGGGTGCCGCGCAACTCTCCCAACCGCCCTCGGGCGGATGGAGCACGCCGCTCAACGGAACCGCGGGCCAGATCGTGATCACGACGCTCTCCGCCACGCAGATGGTGGGGACGTTCCAGTTCACTACGACCGAGCTCACGGGGCCTGCGAGCACGAAGACCGTGACGCAGGGTGTCTTCGACATTCCGGTCAGCGGCACGGGTGGGGTGGTGTCGGCCACCGGCAACCAAGGAAATTCCCTGACGGGCAACGTCGGGGGGACGTTCGTGGCCTCTTCGGCGCTCGCGACGGTTGCGGGTGGCACGCCCGTGCTCACGATCGTCGGCAACAACGGCGTGCGCACCGTCTCGATCAGCCTGGGCAACATGACCGGCCCAGGCACGTACACGCTCAGCGCCACAGCTCCTTCACGCACGATCAACGTGGGCGGCGCCCCCAGCATTCCGTTGGCCGCGTGGATGAGTGAGCTCACGGGCGGCAGTGGCTCGGTGATCATCACGAGCGTGACGGGGACTCGGATCATGGGCACGTTCACCGCAACCCTGATCTCGGTGCCCGCGAGCGGCGCGATCGGAAATCTCGCGGTCAGCGGGACATTCAACATGGGCCGGTAGCACACGGCCCCTCGACCTCAGTGGCTCATCGCCCAGAGGAAGACGTTGATCGCGAGCCCGTAGGCCTCGGGCGAGAAGTTGTAGAAGAACTCGGGCACGTCGCCCTCGCGCTCCCAACCGTCGGCGATGTCGGTGTTGAAGCTGATGAGCACGAGGAGCCGACCTTCCTCGTCGAAGATGGCTCGGATGTGGGGCACGTCGGTCTCCGGGGGGAACTCCGAGGTGCGTCCGCCGCTGCGGCTCCACGACTGGAACGACGGGATCTGCGGGATCTCCGGTACGACGTAATGCGTGGTGAAGAGCGGATGCGATACGTCCATCTCCACGATGGGCCGATCCGGCAGGATCCGTTGGATCTCGGCCTCGAAGTATGCCCACCCCCGGTCGGTCCAGAGGTCGTCCGCCCAGAGGAACCCTCCCTTCTGGAGGTACGTCCTCAGGCTCTCGACCTCGGCTTCGCTGAAGCGGACCGAGCCCGGATCCGTCATGAAGAGGAACGGACACCGGAAGAGGTCCGGGTCGGTCGCGCGCACCGCGGCGATCCCCGGCTCCCCGTTCTGCCAGCGCTCGATGCGCGTCGGCGTCAACTCCTCGAGGCGGGTCATGAAATTGCCGTCCGCAGCCGGGTAGTCGGTGCTCCATCCGAGACCGGAGGGCATGCTCCGCACCTGGTCGTACCAGAGGCGACAGAAGACGAAGCCACCCCTGTTGGCGGGGATCCCCTCCCGGATGGGCGATCCGTAGCGACCCTCCTGCGAGCGCCAGATCTGCGCGGCTGCGTCGCCCGGGAGCGTCGCGCTCACGGTCAGGAGACAGGCCAGCACCAGGCGTCGCAGTCCCGCGGCGGGACGGACTCCTCGATAGAACCGTCGGGTCATCCGATGGTCATCTCCGGCGCGTGGGTCGGGCATCAGCCACTCTACCCCGAACAGTAGCGCGCGGTGGGCCGCCTCGCCTCACCGGCTTGTGAAGGTCGCGGACCCCCATCTATGATGGCCGTTCCGCACACTGCCAACACCTGCCCCATTGGATGGAGGATGTGAGATGAGACGAATGACCGGTGTGAACCTCACCCTAGCCCTGGCCGCTTTCGGGCTCGCAGCCGAAGACGCACGTGCTCAGGCAGCCCAGCAGCCGACGCAGCCCATGAGCTTCTTCGTCACCAGCCGGGGCGTCGGAGACGGCGCCAACCTCGGCGGCCTCGAGGGCGCGGACCGCCACTGCCAGACGCTCGCCGCGGCTTCGGGTGCGCCCGGCGCGGGCGCCCGGGTGTGGCGCGCGTATTTGAGCACGATCGCCGCTGGCGCCGTGCTGGGCGTAGACGCCCGCGACCGGATCGGGACAGGCCCCTGGTACAACAGAGCGGGTCAGCTGATCGCCGCCAACGTCGCCGATCTGCACGGCGACTTCGAGCGGGACCGCAACAACATCCGCAAGCCGAGCGCGACGAACGAGAGCGGCCAGCCGGTGAACGGCGTCGGCGACACGCCGAACCAGCACGACATGCTCACCGGCTCCAACTCACTCGGCCGCGCGCCTCTCGGCGCGGCGAACACGGTCACCTGCAATAACTGGACGGCCAACGCGGAAGGTCGCGCGATGCTCGGCCACCACGACCGCCTAGGCGGCGGGAACGCGTCGTGGAACGCGGTGCACATCAGCAGCGGCTGCAGCCAGGCGAACCTGGTACAGACGGGCGGCGCGGGGCTCTTCTACTGCTTCGCGGCGAACTAACCCGCGCGTCTCGAGTTCACCGAGGCGGGGGGCTCACGGCTCCCCGCCTCGGTGCGTTTCAGGGCTCAGCGGCGCGCCTAGCGGATGAAGATCTCCATGATCTCCACGGCGTCCGAGTTGCGGTTGCGGAACCCATGCTGCGTGCCTCCGGGCATGTAGTAGGGGTGCCAGGGCTGGACCTCCACCGATCCCGCGCCGTCGAGGTCGAGCGTCATCGCGCCCGAGATGGGAACGAACAGGTGGAATTTCACGTCGGCGTGCGCATGCACCGCGCGCGTGCCGCCTGGGTCCACCATGACGCGCAGCGCCCGGACCTCCGGCTGGTCACGCAGCGTGGCATTGCTGATGCCGACGTTGCCTTCGCCCGCGACGGGGCGGAGCGGCGTGGAGCGGTCGCCCGTTACCACGGGCGTCTGCGCGACGAGGGTGACGGACAGCAGCGCGAGCCCGACGGCTACCGCGGTAAACCTCAGCATACGGATTCCTCCTGTTGCGTTGTCGACCTACTACCTCGGGACCTACGAGCGTTCGTGCGCGCCGCGCGAGCCGCGGCGGTCAATGCATGCCGGACCCGCCGTCGATCGCGATCGCTTGCCCGTTGATCCCCTCGCCGTCCTTGTGGCAGAGCATGACCGCGACGTGGGCGATCTCCTCCGGGCGAATCAAGCGATGCTGCGGGCTGAGCGCGAGGATGCGCTCGAGCGCTTCCTCCTGGCTCACGCCGGTCTTCTCGACGATGCGCGACACGGACAATTCGGTCATGGGCGTGTCCACATAGCCCGGACAGATCGCGTTCACCGTGATGCCCCGGTCGGCGACCTCGGCCGCCAGCGCGCGGGTGAAACCAATCTGCGCGTGCTTCGACGCCGTGTAGGCTGCGATGTAGCGCGAGCCGCGCAGCCCCGCGACGGAAGCGACGTTGATCACGCGGCCCCAGTGGCGGTCGATCATTCCTTGGAGGAAGGCGCGCGAGCAGAGGAACGTGCCCGTCGCGTTGACCGCCAGGATGCGGTTCCACTCCTCGAGCGGGAGTCGCTTGACCGGATTCGAGAGGGCGATGCCGGCGTTGTTCACGAGGATGTCGACGGTGCCGAGGCGCTTGACCGCCGCCTCTGCCATGGCCCGAACGCTCGCCTCGTCGGCCACGTCGCACGTGATGGCGTGGGCCTCGAAGCCCGCGGTCGTGAGTTCTTTCGCGACACCGTCGATCTCGGCCGTCGTGCGTGCGCTCACCACCACGGCCGCGCCTCGCTCGGCGAGCGCGCGAGCGACCGCCCTGCCGATGCCACGACCCCCACCCGTGATGACCGCACCGCGTCCGGCGAGGCTCATCGGGCGAAGCGGCGCGGGGCGCGGACTGGAGTGGGGGCGGCGGACATCGCGTCACAGTAGGCCGTGGCTCGCGCCCCGGCCAGCGTGGCATGGACAATGTACGGTATATTTGACACCAAGACTGCCATAACATACACTGTGTCGCGTTCACTAGACTCAAGGGGAGGGGCGCTTCGTGTCGTTCCGAGAGAAGACGGTCTGGGTTTCGTTCGTCCTGATGTTCGTCCTGTTCGGCTACTACTTCTGGCATGTGAGCCAGATCATGGCGGGCCGAGCCGACGCCGACACCTCGTTCCACCTGTTCCTGCTGGTGGTCGTCGTACTGATCGTTGCGGAGATCGCCGTGCGCGCGGTCCTCAGGATCCGGAATCCCAAAGAGGCGCGCGCGCCTCGCGACGAGCGCGAGCGCCAGATCGAGCTACGGGCCCGGGGCATCGCGTACTACGTGCTGCTCGCGGCGGCCCTCCTCTCCATCGGCTCGATCCACCTCTCCACGAATCCCTACGGGCTCGCCCAACACGTGCTGCTCGCGCTCGTGGTCGCGGAACTGACGCGGCTCGGCGGCCAGCTCGTGCTCTTCCGTCGAGATTCCTGAGATGTCCGAGCACGGCATCCTGAACCAGATCCGGCGCCTCCGCTTCGACCATCAGGAGATGACGCAGCAGGAGCTCGCCGACAGCGTCGGAGTCACGCGCCAGACCATCAACGCGATCGAGCTGGGCAAGTACTCGCCGTCGCTCGAGGTGGCGTTCCGCATCGCGGCCGTCTTCGGCGTGCCCCTGGAGCAGGTGTTCCAACACGAAGGCCCGCCCACCAAGCCCGAGGCTGCTCCATGATGGACCTCTTCCGCTACGACTTCGACTACACCTGGCCGTGGACGCTCGGTCACGTCATGGCCACGGTCGTGTTCGGCCTCCTCACCGTCCTGGTCTGGCGTGCGGGTTGGTCGCGACTGGCTGCCGCCGCGACCGGCACTCTGGCCGTGTGGGCGCTGGTCGGCGCGTTCATCGTCCATGGTCCCATGCGCTTCAACCGGCCGATGGACCTCCCCACCGAGCGGTTCCTGTCCTCGGGGTCGGGCCGTGTGCTGGACGCCGGCGCCGGCTCGGGCCGCTCGGCCCTGATGGTTCTGCTCGGGCGACCCCAGGCGAGCGTCGTGGCCCTCGATCTGTTCCTGGAAGGATACGGCATCGGGGAGAACACGCCCGACCGTCTACGCGCCAACGCGCGCGTCGCCGGCGTGGAGGATCGTCTCGAGGTCCAGACCGGGGACCTTCGCCAGATGCCGCTCGAGAGCGCGAGCTTCGATGCCGTGGTGAGCGCGTACGCCATCGATCACCTGGACCCCGACGGCATTCGCAGTTCGCTGTCGGAGGTCTCGCGGGTGCTGCGGCCGGGCGGAGAGTTGCTTCTGATGGTGGTCAATCCGGACGGCTGGACGCGCGTGGCCTTTCCGCTGTTCGGGGCGCACGGCTACTTCGGGGGACGAGGCGCGGCGGAGCGGTGGCGAGGCGCCGTCGTCGAGGCGGGATTCGAGATCGTGGAGGAGGGCACCGCTGCCGCCACGCTCTTCCTGCTGGTGAGGAAGGGCGCGGCGGCAACGGACTGAGGCTACAACCCAGCGATCAACGTTCGAAGCCCGGTCGCGGCCAGGGTCGCCGCGGAGTAGTTGTGGGCATTGGCGGCGCTGCGCAGCTGCGACACGAGCGAGTTGAGCTGGGCCCGGTCGGCAGCACTGAGCGACTGGACCACGCGATCTCGAACCCATTCCACGGTAGCGGCGTTGCCTGAGACTCCCGCGGCGTCGCCCGCCGCCGCGTCCACCTGAACCTGTCGTGCCCACAGCTCGAGGCGCGCCAAGTCGATGGCGGCCGGGGTGACGTGCCGGAGCCGGAAGTCGTGCGCGGCGGAGGCCACGCCGATGGCCCGCTGCCGGGCGTTGGCGGGCTGCTGCGCGTTCACTGCGCTGGTGAGCGCCGCGACCGCACCGCTCATCTGAGTCTCGAGCAGTGGCGGGTGAGTGCCTCCTGCGAAGGAATTCCACGCGGCGGTGAGCGCGGCGAGCGCGGTTCCGGCCTTGGTCCAGTTTCCGGCCTGAGCCGCGTCGAAGATGCTGTCAGCTCTCGCGAGAATGGTGACCAGCTCAGCGGGCGGGGCGCCGTTCAGGGCATCTACCGGAACCGCGACGGCCATGGACTCGCTGTCTCCCGGGAAGCCGGTGGTGAACTCGTCGTACCCCGGCGCGAAGGTCTTGTCCTCATAGGCCCCGTCCTGGTGCAGCTCCTTCACCTGGATTGCGCCGGTCACCGGCCCGGTCGGGCCGTTGACCGTGAGTCCGGTGGCCTCGACCGTGACTTCCTCGAACACCGCGCCGCAGATGTTCTCGGGGCGGTACACGTTGTTCACCTGCGGGCTCCCCGGCATGATCATCGCGGCGGGGCCGTCGCGCCCTGCCTGCCAGGTGCCATTCCGGTCCGCCACGACGCCGGCCGCGTAGTTGAAGACATCCTCGCCGAGGTACCAAACCGAATTGTCGTCCGCCTGGGCGTACCAGTCGATCGCGGTCTCGTGGAGCCGGCCGCCGAGGAACGCCATGTACTGCGACTCGACCACCTCGATCGGCTGCCCGTTCCAGGTGATGACGCGAGTGCTGGCGAGCAGAGTGACCTCCGCGCGGAACGGAAGCCCGTCCACGGTCCCGAGCTGGAGATACGAAGTGACCTGGTCCACCGGGAAGAGTGAGTTGGTCCCCACGGTGGGGTTGGAGAACGTCGGGGCCCCCAGGTCCACGCGCAGGCTCTCGGGCTGGAGCGGAAGGGGATTCCCCTCGTCGTCGAGGCAGCCGATCACCGGGCTCATGCCGTTGTCACAAGCGCCGAGTAGCGCCGAGAGGGTCACCGCTAGGCACCGATGTGGCCAGGCTGTTGATGGTCTCGACACGGTAAGACTCCGGGGTCATGGGCCAGGGACGAGGAACTGTCCATGGAGCCCACGAGGGGCCGGGGTTGTGACACGTGAGGGGCGTGGGCACCATCGAGGGTTCAAGTCGGAACCAAGCCGGCGCTGCCCTGTAGTCTCCCTTTAGGGCGCCGTATCGCGCGGATGGTGGGAACCGGCAGGAGGTGCGCAGTGAACGCAGCCAGAGCATCAGGTCCGCCGACCACGACGCGCCGTGTGGGGCTCGCCGTTGCGGCCTTATCGCTGTCCTTCGCGGCCTGTGCCACCGCTTTCCCCAGCGACGACCCGTTCGGCCGCGGTGGCAGTGGCGCCGTGAGCATCAGGCTCGACGTCGAGAACCGGAACTTCTACGACGCCACGATCTACGTGATCGAAGACTCGGGGCGCGCGCGGCGGGTCGGAGACGTGGTCGGGAACGGCAATCGGTCGTTCCAGGTTCCGTGGGAGTTCGCGGCCGCCATGAGCTTCCGGATCGACCTCCTCGCGGGCGGGTCGTGCACGACGCCGCCTCTCGTGGTCAGTCCGGGAGAGGTGCTGGGACTACAGGTCGTGTCGAACGTCGAGTCGTCGTCGGCCTACTGCAGGTAGGCCGCGCGCGTCACGCCACCTCGAACAGCCCAGCCGCGCCCATGCCGCCGCCGACGCACATCGTGACCACGACGTGCTTGGCGCCGCGTCGCTTGCCCTCGATGAGGATGTGCCCCGCCAGGCGTGCGCCCGTCATTCCGTAGGGATGCCCGATCGAGATCGAGCCTCCGTCGACGTTGAGGCGCTCGGCGGGAATCCCTAGCCGATCGCGGCAGTAGACGACCTGCACCGCGAACGCCTCGTTGAGCTCCCAGAGGTCGATGTCGTCCATGCGGAGGCCGGTGCGCTCGAGCAGACGCGGCACCGCGAACACAGGCCCGATGCCCATCTCGTCGGGCTCGAGGCCGACGACGACGAGCTTCCGGAAGAACCCGAGGGGCTCGAGGCCGCGCCGCTCGGCCTCCCGCGCCTCCATGACCACGCACGCGGACGCTCCGTCGGAGAGCTGCGATGCGTTGCCCGCGGTGATGGTCTTGCCTTCGCCCTGCACGGGCTTGAGCGCCGCGAGACCCTCGGCGGTGGTGTCGGCGCGGTTGCCCTCGTCCTTGGCGAGCGTCACCTCACGCTCGCTCGTCGCGCCGGTGGCCTTGTCGGTGACGACCATGCGCGTCGTGAGCGCGACGATCTCGGCGTCGAAGCGGCCGGCGGCCTGCGCGGCGGCGGTGCGCTGCTGGCTCGAGAGCGCGTAGGCGTCCTGCACGTCGCGGCCGACGCCGTATCGCTTCGCCACCACTTCCGCGGTGTCGAGCATGCTCATCCAGACCTCCGGCTTGTGCTGCGACAGCCACTCCTCGTTGGCGTGCGTCTGGTTGAGGTTGTTCTGCACGAGGCTGATGGACTCGACGCCCCCCGCGACCGCGACAGGGACGTCGTCGAGCACCACGCGGTTCGCAGCGATCGCGATCGCCTGGAGCCCCGAGGAGCAAAAGCGGTTCACGGTGGTGGCTGCGGTGGTCACGGAGAGCCCGGCACGCAGCGCCGCGAGGCGCGCGATGTTCTTGCCGGTCGCGCCCTCCGGGAGGCCGCAGCCCAAGATCACGTCCTCGACCTTGCCCGGCTCGACGCCCGCGCGGCGCACCGCGTGCTCGATGGCATGGCCCGCCAGGGTCGCGCCGTGCGTGTTGTTGAACGCGCCGCGAAACGCCCTGCCGATGGGTGTGCGCGCGGTCGAGACGATGACGGCTTCCCTCATGGTCCTGATCTCCGCGTGCGGTGGCGTGTGACGATCATGCGCATCTCTGGCGTGGCTCCGTCGTCGGCTCCTCGCAGGGCGTGGACTCGGAGGAGGGGCCGGGCCCGCACCTTCACGGAGTCGACATCCGTCACGAGGTGGCCCGCGAGGGGCGCCGTCATCGCGCAGCCACTCATCCACTCGAGGCGACGCGGATTGCTGCACGACGAGGGGGACGACCGCCGAGCTGTCCCAGAACACCTCACCGGCCGTTCCGGCGCTCGTCGAGCAGTGCCTCCACGACGTCGACACCGACCGCCGGCCGGCGACCCGGCCACCCCGCATCGAGCGTTCCCGTCGCGCGTCGCAGCACGCCGCGTCGCTCCAAGTCCGCTAGCCAGCGGGCATCGTCATCCGCGGGCACCGCGGCACCCCCAGCCGGCTCGATGCGCGCGATCACCGTGTCTCGGTCGCACACCACGATCGTCTCGCCGCTGCGCACGCGGTGAAGATAGTAGCTCAACCGACTCTTCAGCTCGGAGATCGTCACGGTCACGGCCCTAAACTGGCCCCGCAAATCAGGGCATCACAAGACCCGCGTGACGTCCCAGCCTCAGGGCCTACTCCCTCAAGACGATCGTCCGAGGGTGGCCGCCTCGCGTTCGATGAGCACCCGCCGCAGGATCTTGCCGGAAGGCGACTTCGGGATGGCGTCGACGAACTCCACCCGCCGGATCTTCTTGTGTGGCGACACCCGCTCGGCGACGAAGTCGAGCACGTCGTCCGCGCTGAGGGTGCCGTCGCTCACGATGAACGCCTTGGGCACTTCGCCCGCCTCTGCGTCCGGGCTGCGCACGACTGCCGCATCCTTGATGTGCGGGTTCGTGAGCAGCACCGCCTCGAGCTCGGCGGGGGCGACCTGGTAGCCCTTGTACTTGATGAGCTCCTTCACGCGATCGACGATGCGACAATACCCTCCCTCGTCGACGTAGCCGATGTCTCCCGTGTGCAGCCACGCGTCCTTGTCGATGGTCGCGGCGGTCGCCTGCGGCTGGCCCAGGTACCCTGCCATCACCTGCGGGCCACGGATCCACACCTCGCCGCGCTGGCCGGGCCCGAGCGGCTGGCCCGTGGCCGTGTCCGCGATGAGGATCTCGGTGTTGGGGAGGCTCGGGCCGATCGAGTCGTGAGGCGATTGGCCCCTGCGCTGGTTGGGCGCGGTGTGCGTGACGGGGCTCGTCTCGGTGAGGCCGTAGCCCTGGCCGACGACGCATCCCAGGCGTTCCTCGACGCTGAGCGCCAGTTCCGCGCCGAGAGGGGCCGCCCCCGACATGATGCCTTGGAGGCTCGACAGGTCGTACTGGCCCACCATCGGGTGCTTGGCGAGCGCCACCAGGATGGGGGGGACGAGGTGCGCGAACGTGACCCGGTACTCCTGCATGGCCTTGAGGAACTGCTCGAGGTCGAACCGCGGGAGGACCACCAGCGCCGCGCCCTTGGAGAGCGCGTAGTTCATGATCACGACGAGCCCGTAGATGTGGAAGAACGGCAGCACGGCCATCAGGGTGTCTTTCTCCGTGACGGCTCGGCACAGGCTGTAGGAGCCCCGGAGCTGCACCATGTTCGCCACCAGGTTGCGGTGCGTGAGCATGACGCCCTTGGAGATCCCCGTGGTCCCGCTGGAGTACGGGAGCGCGACGAGGTCTTTGGCCGGGTCGATGGGTGGCCCCTTCTCGAGCTCGGGTGCCTCCAGAAGCTGAGCGAACGGCGTCGCGCCGGGCGCGGCGTCGAAGGTGAAGATCTCCTGCACGGTGCCGGCTCGCCTCGCGGCCTCGGTGGCCTTGTCGAGGAGCGGGCCCACGGTGACCAGGAAACGCGCACCCGCGTCGCGCAACTGGCTCGCCAGTTCCTCGGGCGTGTAGGTGGGGTTCACCGTGGTCACGATGCCGCCCGCGTGCGCGGCACCGTGGAAGGCCACCGGATATCCGATGGTGTTGGGGCTGTAGATCGCGATCACGTCGCCCTTCGCGAGCCCGCGCGCGGCGAAGCCGCCGGCAGCCCTCCGGATCCTGCTCCTGAGCTCGGCGAACGACACGGTCGTGCCGGTCGCGGCGTCGATGAGCGCGGTTCTATGCGCGCGGCTACCGAGATCCGCGAAGACGTGGTCGGTCACCGTGACGTCCGGGATCACGACGTCGGGGTAGGGACTGCGGAAGATCATGTCGGCCTCCAATCGCCGAACGTACCTCCCTCGCGCGCGAGCCGCCCGAGGAGCGGCGCGGGCTCGAGCCAATCCATGTGGATCTCGTAGAACCGGTGCATCACCTCGTGCACGTGGTCCAGTCCGAGCGAGTCGGCCCAGAACATGGGACCGCCGCGGTAGCGCGGGAACCCGTAGCCGTGCAGCCAGACCAGGTCGAGATCACTCGAGCGCTCGGCGATGCGCTCCTCCAAGATCCTCGCGCCCTCGTTGATGAGCGGATACAGGCAGCGCTGGAGGATCTCCTCGTCCGAGATCTCGCGCCGCTCGATGCCGAGATCCTTGGAGGCCGCCACGATCAAGGCCGTCACCTCGGGGTCCGGGATCGGCGTGCGGCTGCCCGTCTCGTACAGGTACCAGCCCTTTCCGGTCTTCTGCCCGTAGCGCCCCATCTCGTACAGCTTGTCCGCGATGGCCGAGTAACGGAGATCCTTTGGGCGCACATGCTCGCGGTGCTGGCGGATCTTGTAGCCGACGTCGATCCCGGCGATGTCGCCCACCGCGAACGGCCCCATCGGGAAGCCGAACTCGTAGAGCACGCGGTCGACCTGCTCGGGGAGCGCGCCCTCCTCGAGGAGGAACTGTGCCTGGCGCGAGTAGGGGTAGAGCATGCGGTTGGCAGCGAACGAGTCGCAGACGCCGACGACGACGCCGACCTTCCCGAGCCTCTTCGACAGCGTGAGCGTCGTCGCGAGCACTTCGGGAGATGTCTTCGCGCCGCGCACGATCTCGAGGAGGCGCATGACATTGGCCGGGCTGAAGAAGTGCGTGCCCACGACCTGCCCCGGCCGTGACGTCACGTCCGCGATCTCGTTCACGTCGAGCGAGGACGTGTTGGTCGCCAGAATCGCGTCAGCGCGGCAGAGCTTGTCGAGCTTGCCGAAGATCTCCCTCTTCAGGTCCATGCTCTCGAACACGGCCTCGATCACGATGTCCGCGCCCGACACGCGGTCGAAGTCGAGCGTGGGTTCGATGAGCGCGAGGCGCGCCTCCGCGTCCGCGGCCGACAGGCTCCCTTTCGAGACCGAGGAGGCGTAGTTCTTCCGGATCGTGTCCATGCCGCGGTCGAGCGCCGCGCGGTCGCCCTCGGTCACCATCACGGGAATGCCCGCGTTGGCGAAGCACATCGCGATGCCGCCGCCCATAGTGCCGCATCCGAGCACGGCGCCCTTCCGGATGGTGAGCTCCTTGGTGTCCTCGCCGACGCCGCGAACGCGCCGCGCTTCCCGTTCGGCGAAGAACGCGTGCCGCTGCGCCTTCGATTGCGACGAGGTCCGACAGTGCTGGAACGTATCGCGCTCGAAGGCCAGTCCCTCGGCGAAGGGCCTCGTCACCGCAGCTTCCACGCAGTCGATGCACGCGAGCGGGGCCTCGAAGCCGCGGGAGCGCTTCGCCACTGCCTTGCGCGCCTCGGCGAAGAGCCCGGGGTTGGCCCGCGCCTCGGCCAGCCGCTCTTCACGGTCGCGCGTTTTCGTGGGTGGCTTCTCGGCTGAGGCGAGCTGTTGGGCGAGCGCCACGGCCGCCTGCACTAAGTCGCCGCCCCTGGGGACGAGGACATCGACGAGTCCGAGCTCGTGCGCCTTCTCCGCGCTCAGGAACTTGCCGGTGACGATCGCGTCGAGCGCGGCTTGCACGCCGATCAACCTTGGCAGGCGTTGCGTGCCGCCCGCGCCGGGCACGAGGCCGAGCGTCACCTCGGAGAGCCCGATCTGCGTCCCCGCCAGGGCCACGCGCGCATGACAGGCGAGCGGGAGCTCGCAGCCGCCACCGACCGCGGTCCCGTGGAGGGCGGCCACGACCGGCTTGGCGCTGTCCTCGACGAGCGCGATCAGCTCGGGAAGGTTCGGAGACTGGTTGGAGACGCCGGTGTCGAACTCGCGGATGTCGGCGCCGCCGCTGAACAGCTTCCCGCCTCCGGTGATCACGAACGCGCGCACACCCGCGTCCATGGTTCCCTCGGCGAGCGCGTCGCGAACCGCGGTGCGGACTCTGAGCGACATGGCATTCACGGGGGGGTTGTCGAGCGTGATGACGCCGATGGAGTCGATGCGCTCGAACCGGGCGGAGTTGGGCATGAGGTGGGCTCGGTGTGCGGGCTCGGGGATGGCGCGAGTGTCCTCGTGGATAGCACGGTGTCCGACTCGGGGCAACCGGGCTTTGGCGAAGCGTCGCGCGCGACGCTATGATGACCCGACGCGCACCCGCACACGCACGAGGGGGGCAGCTGGTGATCGATTTCACGCTGAACGGCGGCCCGGCGAGCGTCGACGTCGCACCCGGAACGCCCCTGTTGTGGGCCATCCGAGAACAGGCCGGCCTGACCGGCACGAAGTTCGGTTGCGGCATCGGTGCGTGCGGCGCCTGCACCGTACATGTCGACGGTGTGGCCGTGCGGTCTTGCTCCGTCCCCGTGGAGAGCATCGCCGGTCGCGCGGTGACGACCATCGAAGGGCTCGCGGGGTCGGAAGAGCTGCATCGCGTGCAACGCGCCTGGATCGAGCAGCAGGTCCCGCAGTGCGGCTACTGCCAGTCGGGCATGATCATGGCCGTCTCGGCGCTCCTCGAAGACAACCCCACGCCGAGTGACGAAGAGATCACGACGGCGATCACCAACATCTGCCGCTGCGGTACCTACCAGCGCATTCTGGCCGCGATTCACTCGCTCGTAGGAACAGCGGAGGTGTCCCGTGGCTGAGGAAAAGAAGCGCCGATTCGGCAAGTGGACGCGCCGCGCCTTCATCGGCGCCGGCAGCGTCGCGGGTGGAGGTCTGGTCCTCGGTGTCGGAGGCGTCATGTTCGCCCCGAACCGGCTCAAGTACTTGCCGGAAGGCGCCGCGGGCGAAGGCCACCTGACGACGTGGATCAAGATCTCGCCGGACAATCAGACGACCGTGCTGATTCCGCACTGCGAGATGGGCCAGGGCGCCCTGACGGGCCTCGGCATGCTGCTCGCCGAAGAGCTCGACGCGGACTGGAGCCTCGTCCGGATCGAACAGGCGCCGTCGGAAGACGTCTACGCCAACGGCTACGTCGTGCGCGCGTTCCTCGAGGAGAGCGGGTTCGCGGTGCCCGGTTGGCTCGAGCGCGCCCTCGACTACGGCGCCTTCAAGATGGCTGACTTCGTGGGACTGCAGGTCACGGGCGGAAGCACGAGCACTCGCGGCACAGGCGCGTTCGGCATGCGGCTAGCGGGTGCTTCGGCCAAGGCCATGCTGCTCGAGGCGGGCGCCGAGCAGTTCGGCGTACCGATCGAGGAGCTGACGGCCCGCGACTCGCACGTCGTCCACGAGGCCTCCGGCCGCAGGGCGACCTTCGGTGAGCTGGCGAACCTCGCCGGGACGATGGGCGTGCCTCGGCGTCCGACGCTCAAGACGCGCGAGCAGTACCGGCTCGTCGGCACGTCGCGGAACCGTGCGGACATCCCGAGCAAGGTCCAGGGGCAGGCACAGTACGGCATCGACGTGGTCCTGCCGGACATGCTGTACGCGGCCATCATGCGGGCACCCGTGCCCGGCGGTCAGCTGACGAGCGTGGATCCCGCGCCGGCGAAGGCGATGGCCGGCGTGCGCGAGGTGGTCGTCCTGCCCGACGCCGTGGCCGTCGTCGCCGACGGGTACTGGCAGGCGCAGCAGGGCTTGAATGCGCTCTCGCCGCAGTTCACGGACGCGGGCGTGGGCGGAGTCGACACCGCCGCGATCCGTGGGATGCACGCGGCCGCACTCGACACGGAGGCCATGGATGCGGCTCCGGCGGGCGCGCGCACGATCGAAGCCGAATACACCGTGCCGTACCTCGCCCACGTGACGATGGAGCCGATGTGCGCGACGGTGCGGCTCACGGACGGGCTATGCGAGGTCTGGGCCGGAACGCAGGATCCGTTGAGCTCACGCGGCGTAGCCGCCGAGGCCGCGGGTCTCGACAGAGACGCCGTTATCATTCACAACCAGCAACTGGGCGGAGGCTTCGGGCGGCGTCTCCCCGGCACCTACGACTATATCGAGCAGGCGGTGCAGGTGGCCAAGTCGTTCTCGCCGCGGCCCGTGAAGCTGATCTGGAGCCGCGAAGAGGACATGCGGCACGGCTACTACCGCCCGTTCGTCATGTCGCGCTTCCGTGGAACCCTCGACGACCAGGGCCGACTCGTCTCTTGGGCGAGTCGCTTCACCGGGTCCCGCTTCGGGGATATGGTGGCGGCGAGGCCGCACTACGCCATCGACGACACCGCCGTCCGCGCCGTCGCGCCCCCCGAGCACCTCCGCACCGGCGCCTGGCGCTCGGTGGCGGCCTCGCAGCACGGCTTCTTCGTGGAGTCGTTCATCGACGAGCTCGCGCACGCGGCGGGTCGCGATCCGGTAGAGTTTCGGAGCGAGCTGCTGGAGGAGGAGCCGCGCCATCGCGCGGTGCTGGAACGTGCCGCGCAGATGGCGGACTGGGGCACGAGGCCGCCCGAGGGTCGGGCGCGGGGCGTCGCGGTCGTGGAGTCGTTCGGATCGATCGTGGCGCAGGTCGCGGAGGTCGGTCTCGATGCAGACGGCGCGATCCGCGTCTACCGTGTCGACGCCGCGGTGGACTGCGGCTTCGCCGTGAATCCGCAGCAGGCCATGGCGCAGATCCAGGGCGGTGTCGTCTTCGGTCTGTCGGCGGCGCTTTACCACCAGATCACGGTGCGCGACGGCGCCGTCGAGCAGCGCAACTTCCCGGACTACCAGATGGTGCGGCTCGCCAACGCTCCGCACGTGAACGTCGAGTTCGTGGATAATGGAGGACCGATCGGCGGACTCGGCGAGCCCGGCGTGCCCCCGGTCGCGCCGGCGGTTGCGAACGCGCTGTTCGTGCTGACCGGCCAGAGGCTGCGCAGCCTACCTCTCACGCTGGCGTAGGGACGGCACGGGTCGAACCCCGCGAGATGACCTCGACGCGCCGGCGCTGGAAGAGGCCCGGGGAGCGGCGGCGCCGGGGCGTGGCCGCGCTCGGCGCCTTGGCGCTCGCCGTCGGGTGTGCCGGACCTCCGGCGGGTGCACCGCCCGTGCCTTCACCGAGCGACGCGGCGCTCGTCGTCCCGGCGGGACCCGTATGCAGCGAACAGACCGGCGCCACCGTGGTCTCGTTCGCCGACGCGAACCTCGAGCACGCCATCCGGATGGCGCTCGGGGAAGGCGCCAAGGAGGCGCTCACGTGCGCGGCGCTCTCGCGCCTCACGAGCCTGCACGCCCCCGATGCCCGCATCCAAGACCTGTCGGGGATCGAGAACGTCGTCGGCCTGACGGAGCTCTACATCTATGGGAACAACTCCATCCGCGACATCACGCCGCTGAGCTACCTGCCGGCGCTCGCCGACCTGAACCTCGCGCGCAACGACATCGCGGATGTCGGTCCGCTGGCGGCCATCCATACGCTCACGTCGCTCGACCTCACCGGGAATCCGATCACGGACATCGCTCCGATCGGGCGGCTCACGGCGCTGACGCGTCTTCGCATCGGCCACGGAGCGGAACTCGCGGACCTGGGAGCGCTACGCACCCTCGCGGGCCTGACGCGCCTCGAGCTCGACGCCAACGGCATCGTGGACCTCCGGCCGTTGGCCCTGCTGTCGCAGCTCACCCGCTTGTCGCTTCAGGACAACGAGCACCTCAGCGACCTCGGGCCCGTGAGCCATCTCAGGAACCTCGAGGTCCTGTCCGTCGGTGGGACGGCGGTGGCGGACCTCAGTGCGCTCGGCGGGCTCTCGCGTCTGACGACGCTCGACTTGGCGGGCACGCGCGTCCACGATCTCGGGCCACTCCTCGGCCTCGCGGACCTCGCCCGGCTCGACCTGACGGGCAACATGCAGCTCTCGGATGTCCAGCCGCTCCTCTTCCACACGAGCTTCGGCGCGGGTGATGCGATCCGCCTGGAACGCACGGGTGTGAGCTGCACGGATGTCGCGGCCCTCGAGACCCGTGGAGTGACGGTGGTCTCGGGCTGCAGGTAGCCGACGGGGGATGTCGATGGGAGGCTAGGGTCGCCGGGTCGGTGGAAGGCGAAGCAGAGCCTCGAGCCGTATACTGAGCGCGTACGATCCCGTCAGAGGTTTCACGGGAAGGCGATCCAAGCGGGGGTGCGCATGGCGCTGCGAATCCGGCTCGACCGCAGAACTTTCCTGAGAGGCGCGGGGGCGTCGGTCCGCCCGGAAAGCGGGCCGCGCGTGATTGTGGCGGACGCCAGTCTTCTGGCGTATCTGGTGATGCCCGGCGAGCGCACGGAGGAGGCGGAGGCTGTCCTCGCCAAGGACCCCGCTTGGGTCGTTCCTGTTCTATGGCACAGCGAGCTTCGAAGCGTCGTCCACAAGTATGTCGCTCGAGGTGACATCACGATTGCGCGCGCTGAGGCATTGCTTGGGCAGGCAGAGGACGTTGTGGCCGGTCGGGAAGGCACCATCGAGTCCCAAGATGTCCTCGAACTGGCGTCCCGGTCGAAGTGCAGTACATACGACTGCGAGTATGTTGCGTTAGCAAACGCGCTGGGGGTTCCATTGGTTACGACGGACCGCGCCTTGCTTCGGGCATTTCCCGAGCGAGCGATGTCGCCCGCGGCATTTCTGGGCGGATAGGTCCGCCTGGGGGCTCGGAGGGGTCGAACGCGCGCCCCCTTGCCCCGAGCGTCCGCGCCCCTTCCTATGCCACCCGCGTAGACGCCGGTCCACGATGCCCAGTCGCCGAGCGACACAGGGGGAGACCCGATGTTCGAGCAGGACTACAATCCGCTGGGCAACGCCTTCTTCTCGACGATCGTCGCGGCGATCCCGATCCTCACGCTGCTCTACTTCATTGCGCTGCATCCGCACCGCGACAAGACCGGCCACAAGCACCTCGGCATCAGCGCGCCGTACGCGGCGTTCTACGGCGTCATCGCGGCGTTCGTGGTCGCCACGCTCGTGTTCCAGATGCCGATCGCGTCCGCGGGCTCCGCGTTCCTCTTCGGCAGCCTATCCGGATTCCTAGGCATCATCTGGATCATCATCGGGGGCATGTTCCTCTACAACATCACCCTGATCAGCGGGAAGTTCGAAGTCGTGAAGGAGTCGATCGTCCACATCTCGTTCGACCGGCGCTTGCAAGTCCTGCTGATCGCGTTTTCGTTCGGCGCGATCATCGAAGGGACGTCCGGCTTCGGAACGCCCGTGGCGATCGCAGGGGCGGTCATGGTGGGACTCGGGTTCTCGCCCTTCCAGTCCGCCGTCCTCAACCTACTCGCCAACACCGCGCCAGTGGCGTGGGGAGCCATCGGCACGCCGATCGTCACACTCGCGGCGGTGAGCGGCCTCGACCAACTCACGCTCTCTCACATGGCGGGGCGCCAGCTGCCGTTCGTGTCCGTGCTCGTGCCGTTCTGGCTCGTCGCGGCGTTCGTGAAGATGGAGGGCGGTACGTGGAAGCAGGTCTGGGAGGTTTGGCCGGGCGCGTTGGTGTCCGGCCTGTCCTTCGCGGTCATGCAGTGGTTCGCGTCGTCATCGGCGTCCTTCCACTTGATGACCGACGTGATCGCGGGCGTGACCTCCGTCGCCTGCACCGCGCTCTTCCTTCGCTTCGTCTGGCATCCGAAGTCGAGGTTCCTGCTGAGACACGAGCGCGAGGCGCAGGAGAAGGCGGGGCAGGTGGCCGCGCTCACCACCGACGCGCACGACTGGAAGAGTCGCTTCAGCCTGGGGCAGACCGCCTACGCGTGGCTGCCGTGGGGCCTCTTGGTCGGGTGTTGCGCCATCTGGGGGATTACGGCGTGGCGGCTGTACCTGAACAACCTGTTCGCCGACATCGCGTTCCAGACGACGCTGCTCGGATCGTCGTTCGCGGGCACGCTCTCGTTGCCCGTCTGGGAGATGCCGGCGCTGCACAACCTGGTTCAGCGGATGCCGCCCGTCCTCCCGAACGGTGCGTCACCCGAGGCGGCGCGCTTCACCATCAACTGGCTCACGGCCTCGGGAACCGCGGTGTTCCTGGCGGCGATGCTTTCGGGCCTCGTCCTGCGGCTGAACGTCGCGCAGTGGAAGGCCGCCGCCGTGAACACGGCGCGCCGGCTCGGGCTCCCGATCCTGGTCATCGTCCAGGTTCTGGGCCTCGGGTACCTCACGCGCTTCTCGGGCATGGACGCGGTGCTCGGCCTCGCTTTCACAGAAGCAGGGTGGTTCTACCCGTTCTTCGCCGCGTACCTGGGCTGGCTCGGAGTGTTCCTGACCGGATCCGACACGGCCTCGAATGCGCTGTTCGGCAGCCTCCAACGGATCACCGCCGAGCAGCTCAACCTGAACCCGGTACTGATCGTCGCCACCAACTCGACCGGCGGCGTGATGGGCAAGATGATCGACGCGCAGTCGATCATGGTGGCGAGCGCGGCGTGCTACGAGAACCCGCAAGAGCGCACCCGCTCGCTCGGCCCAATCTTCCGCACGGTGTGGTGGCACTCGGTCGCGGGTGCGGCCGTCGTCGGGTTGATCGCGATGCTGCAGGCCTACGTCTTCCCGGGGATGATCCCGGAGCTGCCGGTACTGCCGTAACAGCAGCGCGAGAGGTGGCGCCGGCCCACGTCGTCCGACGTGGGCCGGCGGCGGTCCTCTAGAGGTTGATCCAGTGGTACTGGGCGACCAGGCCCGCGATGAGCACCGCGATGGTGGTGATCGCCTTGATGAACGGGTTGATCGCCGGGCCCGCCGTATCCTTGAGCGGGTCGCCGAGCGTGTCGCCGCCGACGGCCGCCATGTGCGCGATGGAGCCCTTGCCGCCGTGCGCGCCCTCCTCGATGTACTTCTTGGCGTTGTCCCACGCGCCGCCGGCGTTGGCCATGAAGAGCGCCATGGCGAGGCCGGAGACAATGACGCCGATGAGGAGGCCGCCCAGGGCCTCGCTCCCCAGCGTGAACCCGACCCCTATCGGAAGCGCGACGGCCATCGCGGCCGGCGCGATCATCTCCCGGAGGGCGCGTTTCGTGACGATGCGCACGCAATGCGCGTAGTCGGGCTTCTCGGTCCCCTTCATGATGCCGGGCTTCTCCCGGAACTGCCGCCGGACCTCTTCGACGACCTCACCCGCGGCATGACCCACGGCGCGCATGGAGAGTGCGCCGAACATGAAGACCGCGGCGGCCCCGATCAGTAGCCCGGCGATCACGGACGGGTTCTGTAGGCTGAAGTCGAGCGGTGCCGGGGACGCGGAGTTGGCGTGGTCGACGTAGTCCGCGAAGAGCACGAGCGAGGCGAGGCCCGCGCTGCCGATCGCATAGCCCTTCGTGGTCGCCTTGGTCGTGTTGCCGACCGCGTCGAGCGCGTCGGTGACCGTACGAACCTCGGCGGGCATCTTGCCCATCTCGGCGATGCCGCCGGCGTTGTCGGTGACCGGCCCGAAGGTGTCGAGCGCTACGACGAGGCCCGTGACGGAGAGCATGCCCACCGCCGCGAGGCCCACGCCGAAGAGGCCGTGGTCGAGCCCGCCGGAGTTGCCCAACGCGAAGGCAACGACCATTCCGGTAACGATCGTCCCCACAGGGATCGCAACGGACTCGAGTCCCACCGCCATACCCTCGATCATGAGCGTGCCGGTCCCTGAGGCAGAGGAATCGGCGATGCCGCGCACGGGCCGGAAATTCTTGGACGTGTAGTAGTCCGTCGTGAAGATCAGCACCACGGTGATGACGAGTCCGACCGTTGCCGCCCCGAAGTACGCGATGGGCAGCTGCAGGAGCGGAACGGTGATGACGTAGAACCCGACCGCCGCGAGCGCGCAGGTCATCAGCGTCGCGCCGTGGAGCGCCGCCATGACGTTCCCGCTCTTCGGCAGACGGACGAACAGCAGGCCTACGGCCGACGCCAGCACCGCGACGGCGCCCAGCAGGAGCGGGTAGAGGATGTTGGTCTCGGTGGCCTCGGGCGAGAGGCCCACGCTGGCTGCGACGAGCATCGTCCCGATCAACGTCACGGCATAGGTCTCGAAGAGGTCGGCGCCCATGCCAGCGCAGTCGCCCACGTTGTCACCGACGTTGTCCGCGATGACACCCGGATTCCTCGGGTCGTCCTCCGGAATGCCGGCTTCGACCTTGCCGACGAGGTCGGTGCCGACGTCGGCGGCCTTGGTGAAGATGCCGCCTCCGACGCGGGCGAAGAGCGACACCAGCGATCCCCCGAACGCGAATCCGACGAGCAGGATCGGGATCTCGGCGGGTGCGACGCCCATCCCACGCCAGGCCAGGTAGAACCCCGCGAGGCCGAGCAGGCCGAGGCCGACGACGGCGAACCCGTTCACCGCGCCGGCACGAACCGCGAGCGACAGCGCCGGGCCGAGGCCCAGGGTCGCCGCTTGGGCCACGCGCACGTTCGCCCGCGTGCTGACGTACATGCCGATGAACCCGGCGAGCGCGGAAAGCGACGCTCCGGCGAGGAAGCCCGTAGCCGACGCGTGCCAGAAACGCGCGCTCGACGGGTCGACCATCGGCCCCACGAAGTAGAACAGCAGCGCCAGCAGCACCGAGAAGATCGCGATCACTCGGTACTCGACTCGGAGGAACTCCATCGAGCCTTCGCGAATGGCGTCGGAAATCTCCCGCATGAGCGGGGTGCCGGTGTCGGCCGCGAGGACGCTGCGAGACAGGAAGAAGGCGACGCCGAGGGCGAAGACGCCGGCGAGTATGGAGCCCCAGGGACCCCAGAAGGCGATTGTGGACACGCTCAAGCCATGATGTAGGGAGAAAGCCGGAGAATCGGCCTATTTGCGACGGCGTAGAGAATCGCCGCGAGTAGGGGAGGCGACAAGTCCGCCGGACGGCTCGGCGGGCGCGGCCCCGGCGGCTTCCGTGGCTTGCTCGCCCGCTCTCCGGCTGTAGGTTCGCTCTTCCCTCGCGTGCGCCCCTGCACGAGCCGCTGGAGACCAGATGACCGATCGGCAGCAACGCCTGCGTACGCTGGCCGCGACGCAGTGGCGCTTGGCGCTCACGCTCACGGGCACGATGATCGCCGTCTACTTCGGCTTCATCCTGCTCGTTGCCTATCGGAAAGAGCTCCTGGGGAGGCTCGTGGCGCCGGGGCTGAGCATCGGCATCCTGCTCGGCGCGCTGGTGATCTTCGCGACGTGGCTCCTCACATGGGCGTACGTGTGGTGGGCGAACACGCGCTATGACGAAGAGCTGGCGAGGCTCCGCGAATGACGGAGACCGCGATCGGCGAACCGAACGCCGTGGCGATGAGCTTCTTCTTCTTGTTCATCGCCGTCACGCTGGGCATCACGTTCTGGGCGGCCCGCCGCACGAAGACCACCGAGCAGTTCTACGCCGCCGGCCGCAGCATCGGACCGGCCCAGAACGGCATGGCACTCGCCGGCGACTACATGTCGGCGGCGTCGTTCCTGGGCATCGCGGGCCTCGTCTCCACGTCGGGCTTCGACGGCCTCATCTACTCGACCGGGTGGCTCGTGGGCTGGCCCGTCGTGCTGTTCCTGATCGCGGAGCCGCTGCGTAACCTCGGCAAGTACACGTTCGCGGACGTGGTGGCCTTCCGCCTTCGGCAGACGCCCGTGCGCATCGCGGCCGCCTGCGGGACGCTCGCGACGGTCTCGTTCTACCTCATCGCGCAGATGGTCGGGGCGGGGGGGCTGATCCGCCTGATGTTCGGCATCGAGTATTCCTCGGCGATCGTGATCGTCGGCGCCGTGATGATCGCGTACGTGCTGTTCGGCGGCATGATCGCCACGACGTGGGTGCAGATCGTGAAGGCCGTGCTGCTGCTCGGTGGCGCGTCCCTGCTCGCCGTGCTCGTGCTCGCGCGATTCGGGATGAGCCCCACGGCCCTGTTCGCGGAAGCGGCCAGGCAGCAGGGGGGCGCCGTGCTCGCCCCGGGCCGCCTAGTCTCCAACCCGCTGGACGCGATCTCGCTGGGGATGGCGTTGATGTTCGGCACCGCGGGGCTGCCGCACATCCTCATGCGCTTCTACACGGTGCCCGACGCGAAGGCCGCGCGCATCTCGGTCTTCATCGCCACGGGCCTGATCGGGTACTTCTACCTCATGACGTTCGTGCTCGGCTTCGGCGCCATGGTGCTCGTGGGTCCCGACGCGATTCGAGCCGTCGACGCGGGCGGCAACATGGCCGCGCCGCTGTTGGCGGAGGTGCTCGGCGGCACGCCGCTGCTCGGGTTCATCGCGGCCGTGGCGTTCGCCACCATCCTGGCCGTGGTGGCGGGGCTGACGCTCTCGGGTGCGGCCGCGCTGTCACACGATCTGTGGGTGAGCGTGGTGCGGCGAGGGCACTCCGATCAGGGCGAACAGATGAAGGTGGCGCGCGCGGCCACGGTGCTGCTCGGCATCCTGGCGGTGGCGCTGGGGCTCACGTTCGAGGGACAGAACGTGGCGTATATGGTCTCGCTCGCCTTTGCCATCGCGGCCAGCGCCAACTTTCCTGCGCTGGTGCTTTCGATCCACTGGAAGAAGTTCACCACCGCGGGCGCGGTGGCGAGCATGGTCGTCGGCACGGTCAGCACGCTCGTGCTGATCTATCTGTCGCCCACGATTCAGATCGATGTGCTCCAGCACGAGGCGGCGTGGTTCCCGCTGCGCAACCCGGCCATGATCACCATCCCGCTGTCGTTCGCCGTGGGGATCGGGGTGTCGCTGTTCGCCGCCGAGGATGCCGCGGCGGAGGGCTTCGCCGAGGTCGAGCGCCGCACGCACATGGGGGCCACGACCGACTGAGTTCACAGGCGGGCCGCGTTGCGCGAGCTTGGTCGCGCATGGACAGTCCCCCACAGGCCAACGAAAAGCACCGCCCCGCCGGGCGCTTTCTGTCGCTGACATCTCTCGCCGCCTTGGGCGTGGTGTACGGGGACATCGGGACCAGCCCGATCTACGCCATCCGGGAGTCGCTCCATCCGGGCCACCAGGTCGCGGCGACGGCTCCCAACGTGTTCGGCGTGCTGTCCCTGATCTTCTGGGCGCTCGTCATCATCATCGCGGTCAAGTACCAGGTCTTCGTTCTCCGCGCCGACAACCGGGGCGAGGGTGGGATTCTCTCCCTGACTTCCCTGGCCACGTCCTCGGGCACTCCTCGCCCGCGGGTGCACTCGTTCTTGGTGCTGCTGGGGCTTTTCGGCGCGGCGCTCCTGTACGGGGACACGATGATCACGCCGGCGGTCACGGTGCTCTCCGCAGTGGAAGGCCTCGAGTTGGTCGCTCCCGGCTTCGCGCCCTACGTCGTCCCCATCGCGCTCGTGATCATCGTGGGTGTCTTCGCGGTGCAGCGGCGAGGCACGGCGCGCGTGGGGGCCCTGTTCGGACCGGTCATGCTGCTCTGGTTCACCACCATCGCGGCGCTCGGGATCGTGCACATCATCGAGACGCCGGGCGTGCTCGCGGCGATCGATCCACGCCATGCGCTGAGCTTCTTCGCCGCCAACGGCGGACGCAGCGTGCTCGTCCTCGGCTCGGTCTTCCTGGTCGTGACGGGGGGCGAGTCGCTCTACGCCGACATGGGCCACTTCGGCACCCGACCGATCCGTTCCACGTGGTTCGCGCTCGTCATGCCCGCGCTCCTGCTGAACTACTTCGGCCAGGGCGCGCTCATCCTGAACGATCCGGCCGCCGCCGAGAACCCGTTCTTTCTCATGGCGCCGGGGTGGGCGATCGTCCCGTTCGTGATCCTGACGGCGAGCGCCGCCGTGATCGCCTCGCAGGCGGTGATCTCGGGTGCGTTTTCCCTCACGATGCAGGCGGTGCAGCTCGGGTATCTGCCGCGCGTCGCTATCGAGCACACCTCGGAGCACGAGCGCGGCCAGATCTACGTGCCCAGCATCAACTGGTTGCTCATGCTGTGTTGTATCGGCTTGGTCATCGGCTTCCGGACCTCGAGCGCGCTCGCCGCCGCGTACGGGGTGGCGGTGGCGACCGCGATGGTGGTCACGACCTGCATGCTCTTCGTGGTGGCGAGGGAGCACTGGCGGTGGAGCTGGGCGGCTGCTTCACTGCTCTGCGGCGCGTTGCTGATCATCGACCTGGCCTTCTGGGGCGCGAACATGCTCCGGGTGCCACAGGGAGGATGGTTCGCCTTGGCGATCGCCGCGGTGGTCCTGGGAATGATGACCACGTGGAAGACGGGGCGAGCCATCCTGTCGCGACGCATGGCTGCAAGCACCCTGCCGTTCGATTTCTTCCTGGCCGACCTGAAGGAGAACCCTCCGCGGCGCTTCCCCGGCACCGCCATCTTCATGTTCCGCGATGCGGCCGGCACCCCGCCCGCCTTGCTGCACTCCCTTCAGCACTTCGGTGTTCTCAGGCAGCGGGTGATCCTGTTGAGCGTGGAGACGGCCGAGGTACCGCGCATCCCGCCGGAGCAGCGGGCCACGACCAGGGCGCTCGGGGACGGATTCCATCGCATCGTGCTCAGGTACGGCTTCATGGAGGATCCGAACGTGCCCAGGGACCTGGCGATGGTGCGCGTCGAGGGGCGCCCGTTGGATCTCAAGGAGGCGACGTTCCTGCTCGGCCGCGAAACGGTCATCGCGAGCGAGCGAAAGGTGGGCATGTCGCTCTGGCGCGAGCGACTCTTCGGTGTGATGGCGCGCAACGCCCGTGCGGCCACATCCTTCTTCCACTTGCCGCACGAACGCGTGGTGGAGTTGGGCGTCCAAGTCGAGATCTGATGCGTCGCGTGGGGACCTGGCGCACCCCCTCGGCACCTCCGAGTTTTCGCCCTATGGGTGCACCCACCGTGAGATGGCGCGTCGCCGCAGCCGTTCCCCTGCTCGTCGTCCTAGCCGCTTCCTGCGGAGGGGGAGTGACGCGCGAGGCCACCATCGTGCTCGACAGCGCGGGCGTGACGATCGTCGACAACGACGATGCGCAGCCTGCGTGGACCCTGGAGACGACCTGGAGGCTGTCGCCGCGACCTCGCATCCAGGTGGGCAACCAACCAGGCAACCCCGACCAGATGCTCTATCGCGCGGCGCACACACGGCGCCTGAGCGACGGCGGCATCGCGGTCGCGAACGGGGGGATGGGGGACGTGCGGGTCTTCGATGCCGGCGGCTACCACGTCACCACGATCGGGTTCGTCCTGGACCCCACCGTCGAGGCGCCGCGGCCCCAGCGCGTGTACCCGATCCCCGGTGACTCCCTGCTGGTCTACCTCACCGGAGGGGGCCTCTCGCTATGGGATCCACAGTACCGCCTGCGGCGAGAGTCGCAGATCGTGACTCCCGAGGCGCCCTTCGAGGGTGAGCTGGAACCTGCGGGGGTGTTCGACGACGGAACGATGCTGATCCTCGGTCGGCTACCGCCCGACGCGGCGCTCACAGGCCTTCAGCGCTCCACCATGCGGCCGATGCGGTTCGGGGCGGATGGCCGGATGATCGACTCGTTCGGTGACTTCCCCGACGAGACCGAGATCATGGGCGACGAAGTGCACGTCTTTGGTCCGACCGGCCACGTCGCCGCGGCCGACTCGACGATCTGGTACACGAGCTCCGAGACCTACGAGCTGCGGGAGATCGCGCGGGGTGGGCGCACGTTGCGGATCGTGCGGCTCGACCGGCCGCTGCCGCCGGTCACGGGCGCGGACCTAGGGGCGTTCCGCGTGGCGGCCGTTCGCCAAATGAGCGACGACGTGGGAAAGGAGGCCGCGGAGGCGACCGTCGACTCCTACGAGTACGCGGAGGTCTTCCCGACGTTCGGCCAGGTGGTCATCGACGAGCTCGGCAACATCTGGGCGCTCGACTACCGGTGGTTCGACATGGGGTCGGACTTTCGCTGGACCGTGTTCGACCACGAGGGCCGTTACCTCGGCCAGGTCGTCATGCCCTATCCCCTCACGGTGCACCAGATCGGCGCCGACTACGTGCTCGGGCACATGTCCAACGGGCGGGGGGGAGAGGCGGTCTACATCTACGGGCTCAACAAGCCGGAGGCGGGGGCGGGCGGCTGAGCCGACCACCCGCGACGAAGCGCGGCACTACTTGACTGCCCGGGGGGCAGGCGCAAACCTCCCCCCCGCTCACCACCGAAGTTCACGAGCACAGACGAGCGCGGCACCGATGCTCCTACTGCAGATCTATGTCTTCCTGCTGGCCGCGTTCGTCGGCTACATGGTCATCTCGCGCGTGCCGCCGTTGCTGCATACGCCGCTCATGGCCGCGACGAATGCGATCTCCGGCATCTCGCTGGTCGGCTCGCTGATCGCGGCGGGCGCTCAGCGGAACGGTCTCTCGACCCTTCTCGGCACCGTCGCCGTCGTGGCGGCGACCACGAACATCGTCGGCGGGTTCCTGATCGTCGATCGCATGCTCGCCATGTTCAAGCGTGACGCCAAGCCAGGCACGCCCGCCAAACCCGGGCACGGCGGCTGATGCGCGACCTCTTCATCAACGCGTCGTACCTCGGCGCGTCCGCCCTCTTCATTCTCGGGCTCCGCAGCATGACGCGGCCCGAGGCCGCGCGGCGGGGCATGCAGCAGGCCGCGCTCGGCATGCTGTTCGCGATCGTCGGCACGATGGTCAGCGCCGAGATCGTCGACTACCGGTTCGCCATCGGCGGCATGGTTCTCGGGACGGTCATCGGTTACCCGCTCGGCATGTGGGTGCCGATGACGGCGATGCCGCAGCGGATCGCGATCTCGCTCACGTTCAGCGCGCTCGCGGCCACGCTCGTCGGGATCGCCGAGTACTACACGGACATCACCGACCACGGCACCCTCGAGCGGTTCAAGATGGGCGCGATAGGCTTCGAGGTGCTCCTCGGGAGCATCACCGTGGGCGGCACGCTCGTCGCGGCGGGGAAGCTGCAGGAGTGGCTACCGTCGAAGCCACTCACGTATCGCGGGCAGAATCTCTTCAACGCCCTCGTGGCCGCGCTGACGATTGGGCTTTTCATCTACCTCGTGGTGAATCCGGCCAACCCCGCGGCCTTCGCCCTCATGATTGCCGGCGCCGTCGTGTTGGGCGTCATGCTCGTGCTCCCCATCGGCGGCGCCGACATGCCCGTGGTCGTGGCGCTTCTGAACTCGTATTCGGGGCTCGCGGCCTGCGCGACCGGGTTCGCGATCGACAACCAGATCCTCATCATCTCGGGAGCACTCGACGGCGCGTCGGGCTTCATCCTATCGATGCTGATGAGCAAGGCGATGAACCGCTCGTTCTCGAACGTCCTGTTCGGCGCGTTCGGGAGCGAGACCAAAGCGGTCGCGAGCAAGAGTTCAGGCGAGACGAGCGTCTCGCCCATCTCGCTCGAGGACGCGGCGATGCAGCTCGGTTATGCGCAGCTGGTGATCGTGATCCCGGGCTACGGCATGGCCGTGGCGCAGGCGCAGCACGCGGTCCGCGAGCTCGGCGAGATCATCGAGAAGCGCGGCGGAGAGGTGAAGTACGCCGTGCACCCGGTGGCCGGCCGCATGCCGGGTCACATGAACGTGCTGCTCGCCGAGGCCGACGTGCCGTACGACAAGCTCTACGACATGGAAGAGATCAACAGCGAGTTCGAGCGCGCGGACGTCGCGCTCGTCATCGGCGCGAACGACGTCGTGAACCCCGCGGCGCGCAGCGATAAGTCCTCGCCGATCTACGGCATGCCGATCCTCGACGCCGACAAGGCCAAGAGCGTGATCGTCCTCAAGCGGGGCATGGCGGCGGGCTTCGCGGGCATCGAGAATGCGCTCTTCTACGACAAGCGCTGCAGGATGCTCTTCGGCGACGCCAAGATCTCCCTCACCGGATTGATCGGCGAGATCAAGAACGTTTAGAGGACCGCACGCTCACCTCGGGAGGCGCATGTCGCAGCTCTTCGCACGCAAGACCGTCGACCAGCTGACGGCCGCGCTGCCTCCGGAAGGGCAGGGGCTGAGGCGGGTGATGGGCCGCTGGGACCTCACGGCCCTGGGCGTCGGCGCCATCATCGGTGCGGGGATCTTCGCCACCACCGGAACTGCCATCGCGGGAGAGCTGGGCGTACGACCGGGAGCGGGCCCGGCCATCGTGCTGTCGTTCCTCCTGACCGCGGTGACCTGCGGGCTGGCCGCGCTGTGCTACGCCGAGTTCGCCTCCATGGTCCCCGTGTCGGGGTCGGCCTACACCTACGCGTACGCCTCTCTCGGTGAGCTCGTCGCGTGGATCATCGGCTGGGACCTCATCATCGAGTACGCGGTCGGCAACATCGCGGTCGCGATCTCGTGGTCGGGCTACTTCCGTGAGTTGGTGGGGCACATCGGCATCTCGTTCCCCGCCTGGATGACCACCGACTACCGAACCGCGTTCCAAGCTGTCGAGGCGGTGGCTGCCGGCGCGAGCGACCCCCGCTCGCTCGAGCTGGCGGCCGCGGCGACGTCCGCTCCCGAGATCCTCGGGCTTCCGATCATCCTCAACATCCCGGCCGTCCTGATCGTAGCCGCGATCACCATGCTGCTGGTCTACGGCATCCGGGAGTCGGCGTTCTCCAACTCGATCTTGGTGGTGCTGAAGGTCGGCATCCTGATGTTCTTCATCGCGGTCGGCGTGTTCTTCATCGACCCCGAGCACTACACGGCGCACGGAGGCTTCGCGCCCAACGGGTTCGCCGGCGTCCGCGCCGCGGCTGCGATCATCTTCTTCTCCTACATCGGGTTCGACGCCGTGTCGTGCGCGGCCGAGGAGGCGAAGGACCCGGCGCGGGACGTCCCGTTCGGGATCATCATGAGCCTCGTGGTCTGCACGGTGCTCTTCGTGCTCGCCGCGGCGGTGATGAGCGGCATGGCCGAGTGGAGTCAGCTCGGCACCGCCGAGCCCATGCTCACCGCGCTCAACCTGGCCAGCGGAAACGAAGCGCTGCTCGGCTTCTCGCGCGTGGTCGTCGCCATCGGTGCCGTCGTCGCGATGACCACCGTCCTGCTCGTCTTCCAGATGGGGCAGCCCAGGATCTTCTACTCGATGGCGCGCGACGGGCTCCTGCCGGCCTGGGCCGCCAAGCTCCATCCCAAGTTCCGCACGCCGCACGTCACCACGATCATCACCGGCGTGTTCGTCGCGTTCTTCGCGGCGTTCGCCAACATCAACGAAGTCGTCGACCTGACGAACATCGGGACGCTGTTCGCGTTCGCGATCGTCTCGATCGGCATCCTCGTGCTGCGGGTCAAGGAGCCGGATCGGGTTCGGCTGTTCTGCACGCCGTTCTCGCCGGTGGTGCCGCTCTTGGCGGCCGGGTCATGCGTGTTCCTGATGCTCCAGCTGCCCACGATCACCTGGATCCGCTTCGGGGTGTGGCTCGCGATCGGGCTGGTGATCTACTTCCTCTACGGGTACAAGCGGAGCAGGATGCGGGGGGTGTAGATCACGAGGCGCGCCGCACCTCCCACTCTTTCCAGAGTGAATGGTCCATGGGCATCGCGCCCATGACGTCGTCGCCAGTCTCGGCGACGGGAGCCCTCTCAGTCATGTCCGGCCCGCACGTAGCCGCTGCAATTCCCTCACTAAGGGAGAGCACAAGCGCAGCCAGGAGAACCAGGCCGGAGAGAAAGCGAATCCGCCGGATCATTGTACCGTCAATCTAGCGCAAGTGAATATCCAGCAGGTAGACGGCGCTCGAATGCCGTCCCATCAGATCTCCTCCCTACGCATGAGTTGCGCGTTGATCGCCACGATCACGGTGCTCGCGGACATCAGGAGCGCAGCCAACGCGGGCGGCAGGAGGAATCCTCGGCTGGCGAGGACGCCGGCGGCCAGTGGGATGGCGAAAACATTGTAACCGGCCGCCCACCAGAGATTTTGCATCACCTTGCGATAGCTCGCCCGGGAGAGCTTCACGATTCGCGGAATGTCGCGCGGGTCGCTGCGGACAAGCACCACATCGCCGGCCTCCACGGCGACGTCGGTGCCTGCCCCGATCGCCACGCCGACGTCGGAGGTCACCAGCGCGGGAGCGTCATTCACTCCGTCGCCGACCATCGCCACTCGCTTCCCCTGGCTCTGAAGCTCCCGGATCTTGTCCGCCTTCTGATTGGGGAGCACCTCAGCGAGCACGGTGTCGATGCCGAGCTCCTTCCCGACCGCGGCGGCGACGGCCCGGGAATCTCCCGTGAGCATCGCCACCTGGATGCCCATGCGATGGAGGGCGTCGATCGCCTCGCGGGACTCTGGCCGGATCGCGTCCGCGACCGCGAACACCGCCAGGGCCCGGTTTCCCTCGAGTAGGTAGATCGCAGACTGCCCGCGGGTCGCGTAGGACTCCGCAGCTCGCACCAGTTCGTCCGGCGGCGTCACGGACAGGCTGCGCAAGAGGTTGGGACCGCCGATCTGGAGGTCGCGGTTCTCGACCCGCGCGCGCACGCCGTGCCCTGGAATCGCCTCGAAGCCGCTCGCCGTCGGAATCGCGAGCTTCTTCTCCTGGGCGCTCGTCACGATCGCGTCTGTCAGCTGGCCGGAGATCTCCCCCGTGCCTTGAGCTGCGACTGCAGCGGGGGCCAGGTGAAGTATGAAAGCCAGTGCAGCGACGGCCGGCCGACACGCGCGTGAGGTCATCGATCCCATTCTCGTCAAAGGGGCCTAAAACATCCGGCTGGACGACCCAGCATGCCGCTCACGAAGTCAGTCCCGCCAGCCCCGTCAGCGCGCTAGCTGACACCCGTCGTTCCAGCCTCGCGCCCATGGCGTCCTCCCGAGCCCCACCGGTAGAAAAGCGCCGGCAGCACGACCATGTTCAGCGCCACGGAGGTCAGGAGCCCACCCAAGACCACGATCGCCATCGGTCGCTGGATCTCGTTTCCCGCCTCTCCGGCCGCCAGCGCCAGGGGCAGGAGCGCGAGCCCTGCCGTGAGCGCGGTCATCATCACGGGATTCAGTCGCTCCATCGATCCGCGGACCACGGCCGTGCGTAGGTCCGCTCCCTCCACCTCGAGCAGGTGGTTGTAGTGGCTCACCATGAGGATGCCGTTCCTGACGGCGATCCCGAAGAGCGTGATGAACCCGACCAAGGTGGCGACGTTGAGCACGCCGCCGGTGAGCAACACCGCGAACACACCGCCGACGAGCGCCAGCGGAAGGTTCACCATCACGAGGAGGGCCTGCCGTAGGGAGGCGAACTCCATGAACAGCAGCAGGAAAATCGCCGACAGGGACAGGAGCGACAGGAGCCCGATGGTGCGCGTCGCTTCGGCCGCGGACTCGAACTGTCCGCCGTACTGAACGTAGTAGCCGGACGGTAAGGTGACCGATTGGCCCACGCGCTCCCGGATATCCTCGACCACGCTCCCGACGTCACGTCCGGCCACGTTGGCCTGGACCACGAGCTTGCGCTGCACGTCCTCGCGGGTGATGGAGTTCGGGCCCATGTCGTAGCGGACGTCCGCCAGGGTGGCCAGCGGTACCTGCGCACCGACGGGAGTATCGATGCGCGCCTGGCGCACGGATTCGAGCGTCCCGCGGACCGAGGGATCGAAGCGCACGACCAGGGCGAACGCTCGCTGTTCCTCGAGGACCTGGGAGACCGTCTCGCCGGCGAAGGCCACGTCGATGGCCTCGGCGAGGTAGGCAGGCGTGACTCCGAAGCGCGCCATAGCGCCGCGATTCATCGTGACGTGGACCTGCGGCACGTCGGCCTGCTGCTCCGAAGCGACGTCGACCGTTCCCTCTACGCCGAGCGTCACCTGCTCGATCTCGCTCCCGAGTCGTCGAAGCTCCATCAAGTCGGGTCCGAAGACGTCGATGGCGATGCTCGCGCGGGTACCGGACAGCATGTGGTCGATCCGGTGACCGATGGGCTGCCCGATCGTGATCTGGGTTCCCGGCACGGCGGTGAGGGCCGCGCGCAGGTCGGCGAGGACCGTCTCGTAGTCATGCCCGTCCAGGTCCAGGCGGACGTCGAGCTCGGCGGCGTTCACGCCCTGGGCGTGCTCGTCCAGCTCCGCGCGTCCCGTGCGCCGTGCCGTCTCCACCACGGCAGCGTGCGCCAGCAGGATCTCCTCGACCCGACGTCCGATCGCGTCCGACTCGTCCAACGAGGTGCCCGGAACGGTGAGGACGCTCACGACGAGCGTGCCTTCCTGGAACTCGGGCAAGAACGCTCTGCCGAGGAAGGGGAACGTGCCAGCGGCCGCGACGACGAGCGCCACCGCTCCGGCGAGGACCGGAACGGGTCGGGCCAGCACGGCCTCGAGAGTGGGAGCGTACAGGCGCTTGAGCGTCCGGCTGACCCAGCTCTCAGTCTCGGTCTCGAGCGCCTTGGACTGGGGGAGCAGGTAGGTCGCGAGCGCCGGAGTCACGGTCAGTGCCACGACCAAGGAGGCGAGGATCGACACGATATACGCGATCCCGAGGGGCCGGAGCATGCGACCCTCGACGCCCGACAGAAAGAAGATCGGGACGAACACGACCACGATGATGAGCGTCGCGTTGATGATGCTGGCTCGAATCTCCTTGGATGCCTCGAACACGACCTCGTGCGCAGGGCGCTGCTCCGAGGGGGGTAGGTGGCGATTCTGGCGGAGTCGGCGAAAGACGTTCTCCACGTCGATCACGGCGTCGTCGACCAACGCTCCAATGGCGATCGCCATGCCGCCAAGAGTCATCGTGTTGATGGTGATGCCCAGGAGCCTCAGCGCGAACACCGCGGTGACCAGGGACAGCGGGATCGCCACGACCGAAATGAACGTGGTGCGCCCGCTCCACAAGAAGAGGAACAGGATCACGATCACGAGCACGGCTCCGTCCCGCAGCGCGGCCAGCACGTTGTTCACCGCCGCCTCGATGAAGCTGGCCTGCCGGAAGATGCCCGGATTGATCGCCATTCCGGGCGGCAGATCCGCCGCGATGTCGGACAGCTCGGCGTCGATGCGCTCGGTGAGCTCGAGCGTGTTCGTGTCGGGCTGCTTCTGGATCGTCAGGATGACCGCCCGGGACGCGTTCGCCGAGCCCTCGCCGAGGCGCGCGGCGGCACCGATGCGGACGTCCGCGACGTCGCCGAGCGTGACCGGGGTCCGATCATGCACGGCCACCACCGTGGCAGCGATGTCGTCCAAGCTCCGCACGCGTCCCGTGCCGCGGATGAGGTACTCCTGGCCGCGCTCCATGAACACGCCGCCCGAGGCGTTGACGTTGGAGCCGGCGGCCGCTTCGACGACGTCGTGCAGAGTCACGTCGTAGGCGGCCAGGCGCGTCGGGTCGACGAGGACCTGGTACTGCTTCACCTCGCCGCCGAGGGGAATGACCTGGGCCACACCCGGCACGGCCAAGAGTCGCCGGCGCACGGTCCAGTCGGCGACCGCGCGCATCTCCTCTGGGGAGACGTCCTCGGTCCCCGTGATCGCCACGAGCATGATCTCGCCCATGATCGACGTGATTGGGGCCAGCACCGGCGGGCCCGTTCCCACGGGAAGGGACGCCTGCACGAGCTGGAGCTTCTCGTTGACGATTTGGCGAGCGCGGAAAACGTCGGTGCCCCAGTCGAACTCGACCCAGACGATGCTGATCCCCTGCGTGGTCGAGGAGCGGACTCGGCGCACGCCCGTCGCCCCGTTCACCGCCGTCTCCACGGGGAACGTGACCAGCGTCTCGACTTCCTCGGGCGCCATGCCGTGGGCTTCCGTCAGGACCGTGACGGTGGGGGCCGTGAGGTCGGGGAACACGTCCACGGGCATGCGTAGGGCCGTGACGGTCCCCGCCACGAGCAGGACGGTGGCCGCCGCGAGGACCAACAGTCGGTTCCCGATGGACCAGCGGATCAAATGGTCGAGCACGGCTTCCTCCTAGTGGGCGTGACCGCCGGCGAACTCGTTCCCCGACATGGAGGCCAGTCGCACCTGATACGCCCCCGTGACGACCACCATCTCCCCTCCCTGAATGCCCTCCCGCACGATCACCTGCACCCCATCACTCGGGCCCAGCGTCAGAACGCGCCGCGCAAACGTCTCCCCTCCCGCCTGCACATAGGCTACGGGCGTGCCGTTGTCGTCGAGCACGGCAGACTCAGGGATCGCCACGCCCCTCTCGACTCCGCTCACCGGCACCACGGCGTTGGCGAGCTGCCCGAACGTGAACCGGCTACCTGTCCCCGCCACTTGGTAGACCACCGGGACCGTACGCGTGCGGGGATCCATGACCGTGCCGACCGACAGCAACCGCGTGGTCTCGTAGACCTCGGCAGAGCCCTCGAGGGTGAACCGAGCCGGACGAGCCTCCAGCGCGGTCGCTTGAGCCGCCGCCAACTGCACGCGCAGCCACGCCACCGAGGGATCCACGACGGTAAAGAGCGTCGTACCCGCGGCCACGCGTCCTCCCGGAACGAAGTCCCGGTGCGCGATCACTCCGGTGATGGGCGCTCGCAGGCGGAGGAGAAAGTCCCCGGCCACAGCGCCGCCCATGGCGCCGAGCTCCGCCCGGGCGATATCCAGGTCGTGACGGGCTTCGTCGAGGCGTCGACGAGCGATCGCGCCCACCTCTGCGAGCCGTTCGAGCCGCGCCACCTCTCGCTCGAGACGCTCCACCCGGCCCCGCGACTCGGCGAAGCCGCCCTCCTGGGTGGTCGGGGCGAGCACCGCCACTACGTCACCCTGCTGAACGTGGGTCCCCACAGACGGCGCGTTGCGGTTGGCATCCGCGGGAGCGATCCCGTCCACGGGGGCGCTCACCTGGAACAGCGAGCCGTCGGGCGGCACGACCTCGGCCGGCGCCAGGACCGTGCGCTGCACGTCCTGCTCCGCCGCCGCAGCGACGTCGAATGGGATGACCCACTGCTGTTCCTTCAGGAATGCAATTCCCGCCGCCCCACCTTCCCCCGCGCCTTCGCGCGGCGCCAAGTCCAGGAACTCGTAGACCGTGACCGAGGGCAGCGCGTGCCGCCCGGTTACCTGTGGGCTCGTGAGCGCGAACTCCACCTCGTAGGTGCCCGCGCGCTGAATCACGGGGTCGAGCAGGAAGATGCCGTCCCTCGCCGGTGCCTCGAGCGTGAACGTCTCCGGCGTGCCTGCCTCGCCGGCGAGAGGCGTGAACCGCACCGTGAGCACACCCGAGCGGATCGGCTTGAAGTCCGTCCGGTCCGTGAGGTGGATCGCCCAGTTGCCGGTTGCAGAGCCGGCCACAGGATGCGGGTACTCGAGAAAGAGCTCGGTGGAGTCGCTCCACTGGGTCACGACCACGGCGGCGATCCCGGGGGCCGCGGTCTCGACGGATGCGTCGGCACACGCTGCCACGGAGAGCGCGAGCAGGGGGATCATGCGCAGCCGATTGGCAGGCCGCGCGCTGGAGGTCCTTCTCGTCGTTGTCGGTCTCATTGTCCGTCCTCCGTCGAGGGGGCACCGGCGAAGCCGCCGACGGCCCGCTCAAGGTCGAAGTGCGCGATCCACAGTTGGGCCAGCAGGTGGGCCTCCGCAGTACGTGCTTGGTGCAGCGCCTCCGCCGCGTCGAGCAGCTCCACGAGCTCCATGTCGCCTGCGTCATAGGCCACCAGGGCGATCTCTAGCAGGTCTGCCGTATCGCCGATCGCGTCGTCGGTGAGGAGCGCGGCGCGGCGTCGCAGAGCCGCGTACGCATCCGTCGCTCGGAGGACGTCGTTCTGCAGCTGACGCTCTGTCAGCGTGAGGCGCTCCTGCGCTCCCCGAGCACCTGCGTCGGCGGCGTCCACGGCGCCTGCGTTCCGGTCGAAGATTGGGAAGGGAACCGACAGTCCTAGGAAGGCTCCGCGTAGGCCGTCGGACTGGCGCTTCAGGCCACCCGTGGCGGTCACGACGGGTATCCGTTCCGCGCGGGCGAACCGGGCCTGCGCTTCCTGCGCCTCGAAGTCGGCTCGAGCGGCCACGAGCTCCGGTCGCCGCTCGATCACGGTGAGTTGGAGTCCCTCCGCGAGCAGGTCAGGGGGTGTGTCCGTCGGTAACGGCTCCGCGGCCAAGCGAAGGGCGTCGTCCTCGGGCGCGACCACAAGCGCGAGCGCTCGCTGGGTGGCTGCCACGTCCAGGTCGGCGTCCAGCAGCAGCGTCTCGTAGCGAGCGCGCTCCACCCGAATTCTGCGGAGGGCGTAGAGCGAGATATCGCCGGCCTCATACCGCTCGGTCGCGCTGCGCGCCGCCTCTCGGAAGACATCTGCCACGCGCTCCGTGACGTCGAAGCTCTCTTGGGCGAGGGCCGCTTCCAGAAACGCTTCCTTGACCTCGAAGGCGAGGCGGGCGCTGTCGGCGTGGACGAGCGCGCGTGCGGCCTCCCACCTCAGCGCGCCCGCGTCCGCTCGGGCTCCCCGCGTACCCGAGATCTCCAGACGCTGACTCACGGTGAGGTACGTCTCGGAATAGGCGCGCCCCCCTCCCGAAAGCGGCTCGTGGGTCGCCATGAGGGAGGGATTGGCGAACGCGCCCGCTTGTCGCGCGAGCCCCGCGGCCTCGTCGGACCTGGCCCGGGCCGCACGCAGCTCGAGGCTGTTCGCAGCAAACATGCGCAGGGCCTCGTCGAGGCTCACGACAGGGGCTTCCTGTGCAACCAAGGGCGACGACGCCAAGGCGGCCACGAGGCCCCACAGCACAACTGGATGATTGATCACGAGGGCGTCTCCGGACGCACTTGCCACGGCCGCCGCGATGCGGCGACCGGGCAGGGGTTCAGGAAATGGAGGGGGAGGCGCAGCCGCGATTGCGGCTGGCCTTCAGACGGAGACGGGAGGGGCGCGCGGCTGGTCTGTGGGCGGAGGTCGACCCCGGATCACGGGTTGCCGTACGGGACGGAACGTGACCTCCGTTGTGGAGAGGTCGTCCCCCAGGTACAGCGTGGGCGCAGACGGCAGCGCCGCGACGCTCATCTCGGAGGTGAGGCGATCAGACTGGTCGACGAGTTGGACGCCGTGGCCGTGGTGCCCCGCGTCAGCGAGCACCGGATGGAGGTCGGCTTCCCCATGATGATGCGACGGGACGCCACTCGTCAGCGCGCCGATGAGGACGGCGAGCAAGAGGGCCTGAAGCCGGATGAGGGGTCTCGGACGCATCGTAACAAAATATGGTCGCCTGAATCGGACCCGTCAAATTCGCGAGGCGGTCAGCCCCGCTCGGGATCGGGGCCAAAGTCCTGATCATGTTAGAGTAGGTCGCGTGCCGCCTACGGCAACAACTGAAGGGAGACCACCCATGAAGGTCCTCGACGAGTCAGGGAAGGGTGTGGCGGCCGGGTCGAAGCTCGATCTCGCGAGTCTGGGTCTGCCCGTGGCCGGACGCCGCGGCACGCTCGTCGTCTTCTGGAAGCGACAATGACAGGGATGCCGGCAGGAGGCTCCTGTCATACGCAGTGTCTTCGAGCGCTTCAGGGAGAAGGGCCTCGAGGTCGTGTACGTCGGCCCGTTCGAGACCACCGAGTCGTGCGACGAGTGGAAGAGGGAGTACGACCTGGCGTTCCCGGTCGTTCCGGACGCGGACGGTGCGCTCTTCCGGAGGCTCACCAGCGGCTGGGTGCCTTGGAGCATTCTTGTGGCGCCCGACGGAGAAGTCGTCTTCTCCGAGAACGAGTTCGACGAGGCGGGCTTTGGCGCGGCGATTTCCCAACTTCTCGCCAAGCAGACCGGGGTCGCACCGACAGCTACTGAGAGCACCCAGCGGACGCCGGCGGCTCGCCGAGCCTCCAAGGCGGCGACCGTCGTCATCTTGGGCGGTGGCGTCGGCGGCATCGTGGCGGCGCACAATTTGCGCGCGAGCCTGGGTGAGGAACACCGGATCTTCGTCATCGATCGTTCACCCGATCACCTGTTCCAGTCCTCCCTGCTCTGGCTCATGGTCGGAGACCGGCGTGAGCATCAGATCCGGAGACCCCTGGAGCGACTGACACGCCGTGGAATCGAGTTCGTGCACGACGAAGTGGTGGAGATCGACCTAGAGCGCAGGCTCGTGCGGACGCGCGCGCGCACCCTCGACTTCGACTACCTGATCGTCGCGCTCGGCGCCCGCACCGTGCCCGAGTCGATCGAGGGGTTCGGCGAGATGGCCCACGATCTCTACAGTCTCGAGGGGAGCCGCGGCATCAAGAACGCGCTGGACGCATTCACCGGCGGAAAGGTGGGCGTCCTAGTCACGTCCATGCCCTTCAAGTGCCCGGCGGCTCCGTACGAGGCCGCGTTCCTGGTGGAGTCGTTTCTTCGGGCCAAGGGCGTGCGAGACCGCTCGGAGATCCACGTGTATACGCCCGAGCATCAGCCTATGCCGGTGGCGCCCGCTGCCTTGGGTGCGTCGATCGTGGAGATGCTCAGCGCCCGCGGCATTCAGTACCACCCTCTCTTCACCTTCCAGAAGATGCGCCCCGAGACGCGGGAGATCGTCGCGGCCGACGGACATGCCGAGAAGGTGGATCTCCTGATCGCGGTCCCGCCCCACCAGGCACCGGAGGTCGTGCGGTCGTCCGGACTTCTCGGCGTGTCCGGCTGGATCCCGGTCGACCCGGGCACGCTGCGCACGGAGCACGAGGGTGTGTTCGCGATCGGCGACGTCTCGACGGTCAGGCTGCCCAGCGGTAAGTCGCTGCCGAAGGCCGGCGTGTTCGCGCACAACCAGGCCGTGGTGGTCGCGCGGCAGATCGCGGACGAGATCCGGGGGCGGAGAGACGGAGCCAGGTTCGACGGCGGAGGGTACTGCTGGATCGAGCTCGGGGATGGCCGGGCGGGCTTCGCCGGTGGCAACTTCTACCACGACCCCGAACCCCGGCTGCGAGTTGCCCGACCCGGCCGCGCCTGGCACTGGGGAAAGGTGGCCTTCGAGAAGTGGTGGCTGCGACGCTGGTTCTGACACGATGGTCGACAACGGAGAAGGGGAGCGATGAGTGAGCCCATGATTCCCGCGGCTGATGCGCAGGCCTCGCTCGAGGCGGCGCTCAAAGGCGAGATCCTCAGGATGTACGAGGAGGTCGCCGAGCAACCCAACGGAGACTTCCACTTCTTCCATGGCCGCGCCGCAGCCGAGCTGTTCGACTACGATCCCGAGCTTCTGGACCGGGCCCCGCCGAGTGCGGTCGCCTCGTTCGCCGGTGTGGGAAACCCGCATCTGCGCAGCGAGCTCAAGCCGGGCGAGACCGTGCTCGACCTCGGGAGCGGGGCGGGACTGGACGGGATCATCGCCTCTTGGCAGGTCGGGCCCACCGGGACCGTCATCGGCGTCGACCTCAATCCCGCGATGTGCATGCGCGCGAAGGCCAACGCGGGCGCATCCGGGACCCAGCTCGAGTGCAGAGAGGGGCGGATGGAAGATCTACCGCTCGACGATGAATCGGTCGACGTGGTGATCTCGAACGGCGTCATCAACCTGTCGTTCCAGAAGCGGAAGGTCGTCCGCGAGCTCTTCCGCGTCCTCAAGCCCGGCGGACGCATCGCCGTCACGGACATCGTCAGCGCGAAGCAGCTGTCGCAGAGCATCGTCAACGACCCCAAGCTCTGGGCGTCTTGAATCGGAGGCGCTCTCCCGGAGGGAGAGTTGTTCACGCTGCTGGAAGAGGCGGGCTTCAAGCGCGTGAAGTCGGTGGTCGTTCCGCGGTTCCGCTTCCGGCGTCAGTCGACCCAGAACGCCGCGGAGGCCTACGGAGTGAAGGCCGTGCTGATGACCGCCACACGCCCTGAGGCGCTCATTTGAGCCTGCGACCGCCTACTGCGGTGGGAACCCCGCCGTCGGCATCCTCGGGATGATCCGAAGCGCGTTCTCGAAGTAGACCTTCCGGAGCACGTCGTCCGGAAGCTCTAGGCCGTACAGCTTCCAGAACGCATGGTAGTCGCGGTAGTAGTCGAAGTACTCGTCCGCAGTCTCGAAGACGCGCCAGTAGTAGGGGTACTCCTCGGGAGCGAACGAGTCCTTCCCGAAGAGGATGCGGTCGGAGTACTTGATGAAGAACTCGCGTGCGAACCGCGGCTGGCGACCGAGGTCGTAGAGCACCGCGCCCAGCTCGCCCAGCACGTTGGGATTGCGGTCGAAGATCTCGCCGAGGCGCGCGAGGTCCTGCGTGTGCCACCCCAGGTGCGCGAGCACCCATGTCGTATTCGGGTGCTTCTCGATCATCCGGTTCCGCTCGGCCATGAGGTCGTCGAAGGGTAGGAAGCGCGACCGGTCGTTGAACTGCCGGTCCGGGAACAGAGCCATCTCGAGCCAGCGCTCGTTCTGGTAGTCGAGCGGCTCGAAGAACTCGGCCGGATCGCCCGTGTGGACGAACACCGGAATGCCGAGACGTGCCGCGGTTTCCCAGACGATGTCGAGCTCGGGGTCGTCCATCGCCAGGCGCGTGCCGTCCGCCTTTCTCGTCGACAGCCCGAAGCCCTTCATGATCTCGCCGATGCCGACCGCGCCGGCGCGCACGTCCGCCTCGAGCTGTGCGGCGATGCGCGCGCCCGAGCCGGGTGAGACGTTGTTCAGGTCGAGGGACGCGAAGAAGACGAAGCGGTCGGCGTAGCCCGCCGCGCGCACGGCGTCGATCTGCTGGGTGAGCCTCTCGCCCGAGCTCGGCTGGGCCTGGACCATCACCTGGAGGTTGAGCGCGTTCATGGCGTCCACGACCGGCTGGATCGCCGCGGGCGAGGTCAGCCTCGGCGGATGTCCATGGAAGTCCACCACCGGGAACTTGGCGCGCGGGACCTCATGCGCGGGAACCACGAGCGTCGACCGCGGCTGGTACTCGGTGATGCTGGGAGGAGGGAGCGTCGGCACGCGCGACTGCCGGCTCTGCGCATCGCAGCCCACGGCCGAGAGCGCGAGGGCGAGGAGAACGGTGGTCGACAAAGACACGTCGGCGATGCGCATCGTGAACTCCCTCTGCTGTTGTGTTGCTCCTGGCCGGGCGGTGCTACACCAACTCCGCTAGGAATGCCTCGAGGCCGTCCTCGGCCACGACGATCGCGCGTCCGAGCTCTTCATAGAGGGCAGGGGCCGACTCGAGCTGCTTCTGTCGTCCGGCCGCCTCGAGCCGCTCCGCGATCGAGCGTGCTGGCTCCACTCCGAAGACGCTCAGCGCCCCCTTCATAGTATGCGCCGACATAGTATGCGCCGAGTCGGCGAGCGCCACGGCGTTCCCCGCGAGGAGAGCTTCTTCGAGCGCGGCCATCATGCTGGGGCGGTCCGCCTTGAATACAGCCACCAGGGTACTCAGCAGCTCGACGTCCGACTCGACTCTGGCCATGAGCGCGTCGCGGTCGAACGGCACCGGTGCCTCGGGTACCGCGGGCGCAGTGGGGGAGGCGGGCGCCGCGGGTGCGGCGGGGGGCCGCCCCTCCCGGCCGCTTCGTCCGGTCAACATGTCCGGATCGGCCAGGGCGACCGACGACACCGTCGGTCGCCAAAAGCGCCAAAACGTTTCTATGAAACGACTTATGGAGGTGTGAGCTCGTGGCACCGCGATTGCGTTATAGAGACGGGGAAAGAGAAACGACGAGCTTGGGCCGCGGGGTCTTCCTTCAGCAAGACACCGAGTTGAATCCCCCCAGGGCTGGCCCCGTGGCCCGAGCTCACAACATGAGGGTGCCGCCACCCCCCCAAGATGTTGGTGGCCCCATCGAGGCCCTGCGGCTCACGCCGCAGGGCCTTTTTGCTTTCGCCATCCTTGCGGTCGGGCGCCGACTTGGGTGAGAGTGTCGCGATGGAGACCCGCGACACGCCCGTGATCTCGGTGCTGGTTGCCGACGACGACACGGACCAGAGGGTCCTGCTCGAGCGCATCCTCGAGGAGGCCGAGTGGGCCGAGCATCGTGTCACAGCGGTCTCGGATGGCCGCGCGGCACTGGCTGCGCTCCGGGAGCACGTGTTCGACGTCGTGCTCCTCGACCTGAGCATGCCCGGTCTCGACGGCTTGGAGGTCCTGGTGTCGATCGCCGACGATCCTCACCGGCCCCAGGTCATCTTCGTATCGGGAACGGGCACCGTCGCTACGGCCACGCGTGCGATGAAGCTCGGCGCGTACGACTTCGTGGAGAAGCCGGTCCGCGCCGAGCGCCTCGTCGCGCTCGTCTGGAAGGCCGCGGAGGCGCGTGCCGCCATTTCGAAGTCCGAGCGCCTAGAAGCGGTGGTCGAGCGCGAGGGGCGCGGGCCCGAGATCGTGACGGCGGACCCCCGATTCCTCAAGGCGCTCGAGTTGGTCGACAAGGTCGCCGCCTCCGACGTGTCGGTGCTCGTCGTCGGGGAGTCCGGCACCGGGAAGGAGCTCGTCGCGCGCGAGCTGCATCAGCGCTCGGCGCGCCGATCTCAGCCTCTTGTGGCGCTGAACTGCGCGGCGGTCGCGGAGACGCTCGCGGAGTCCGAGTTGTTCGGTCACGAGAAGGGCGCGTTCACCGGTGCGGGTGTTCGGAAGATCGGCCTGCTCGAGCTCGCCGACGGCGGGACGCTCCTCCTCGACGAGATCGGCGACCTCGCGCAGCCCTTGCAGGCGAAGCTCCTCCGTGTTCTCGAGACGAAGCACTTCCGTCGCGTCGGAGGCGTGAAGGAACTCCCCACGGACTTCCGCCTCGTGTCCGCCACGAACCGCCCGCTGGACGACCTCGTCGCGCGCGACGTGTTTCGCAGAGACCTGTTCTACCGCATCAACGCGGTCGTCATGAGCCTTCCGCCTCTGCGGGAGCGGCCGGGAGACGTGCCGCTCCTGACGCAACGCTTCCTGGAGGAGTTCCGACCGGGGGAGTTCGGCGCGTGGACCATCGCTCCGGAGGCCATGGCGCTTCTGGAGGGTTACCCCTGGCCGGGCAAAGTGCGTGAGCTTCGCAATGTGATCGAGCGCGCGACGCTCCTCGCCCAGGGGCGCACGATCCGCGCGTCGGATCTGGGGACGGCGTTCGTGACGGCGGGGCCGACACAGGGCACGCCGACACAGAGCACTCCGACACAGAGCACTCCGACACAGCCGGGCCTGCCGTCGCTCAACCTGGACGAACTGGAGCGCCTCGCGATCACGCAGGCGCTCGATCGGACCGACTGGCACCAAGGGACTCGCCGCGGAGACCCTCGGAGTTTCGCCTCGGACGCTCCATCGCAAGATCAGGAGCCTGGGTCTCACGCGCCCGCGCTGATGCATCGATCATGACCGACACCCACTCCAAGCGAACGAGCTTCCAGGGCGCGCTCGGCGCGTTCAGTGAAGAGGCGGTCCGCATCCTGGTGCCCGGATCGACCCCCGTCCCGCGCCCGACGTTCGAGGCGGTGGTGCGCGCCGTGGAGGGCGGCGAGGATCCGTGGGGTGTGGTGGCGGTCGAGAACACGCTCGCGGGTGCGGTCGCGGAAGCCTACGACGCGCTGGAAGCCGGCGATGTCTCGGTCGTAGGCGAGGTCGCGATCCCGATCCGGCACTGCCTGCTCGGCGTGAAGGGTGCGGTCATCGAGCGCCTGCGCGAGGCGCGCTCGCACCCGGTCGCGCTCTCGCAGTGCAAAGGCTTCTTCGCTCGCCATCCCTCGATCCGCGCTCAATCCGTCTACGACACGGCGGGCGCCGCTCAGGAGGTCGCCGCGGCCGGAGTCCCGACGGTGGCGGCGATCGCTTCCCGCCGCGCGGGCGAGCGCTACGGGCTCGAAGTCCTGGAGGCGGATCTCCAAGACCGAGACGACAACCAGACGCGGTTCTATCTGATCGCGCGCCAGGGAGGCTCGCCCAAGTCGGGTCCCTTCAAGACGGCGTGCGTCGCCGAGCTCGAGAATCGCCCCGGCTCGCTACACCAACTCCTGGGCGTGTTCGCGGCCCGCGGCCTCGACCTTTCGCACGTCGCGTCGCGTCCGGCGCCCTCGCCCTGGACGTATCGATTCATCTTGGAGTTCGGCCACGCCACGACGGCCGAGGCGGCCGAAGCGATCGCCGAGGCGAAGACGCTCTCGGCGAGCCTCCTGGTCCTCGGAACGTTCCCGGCCTGGCGCGGCGGGGCAGTTCCGCCGGCCCCGTAGAGCGCCTCACTCTTCAGCGTGGGCCTTGACGCCCCACGGCGCCTGCGGTAACAATCCACACCATGCTGATGAATACCTTGGCGATCGGCCTCCTGCTTTCGGGCGCGCTCCGACTTCTCGGGCTCCTTACGGAGCTTGACCAGCGGGCCTGCCAAGGCGTTCGGACGAGGTAAGAGAGACCGAAGACGACCTTCCGGCGGCGGGCCCCCCAAGGCCCGCCGCTTTTTTCGTGCATCCAACCAGGAAGACTACGATGGCTCGCATCACGGTGTTCGACACGACGCTGAGGGACGGGGAGCAGTCCCCGGGCTCGAGCATGACCGCGCCGGAGAAGCTTCGGCTCGGGCACGAGCTCGCAGAGCTGGGTGTCGACGTGCTCGAGGCGGGCTTCGCGGCGAGCTCGCCGGAAGACGCGGAGTCGATCCTTGCGATTGCACGTGAGGTGAAGGGCCCGGTGATCGCGGCGCTGGCGCGGTCGACGCGCGGGGACATCGAGCGAGCGGCGGCATCGTTGGAGCCGGCGGCCAAGGCGCGCATCCACGTCTTCATCGCCACCTCGGACATCCACCTGGCCAGGAAGCTCAACATCACGCGGGAGGAGTGCCTGACGCAGGCCGCCGCGGCCGTGGAGATCGCGCGGGGATACGTCGACGACGTCGAGTTCAGCGCCGAGGATGCGATGCGCAGCGACCTCGACTTTCTGACCGAGGTCGTGAGGGTGGCGGTCGCGGCGGGCGCGACCACGATCAACATTCCGGATACCGTCGGCTACGCCCTGCCGCACGAGATCGCACACACGTTCAGGACGCTGGCGAGCCGCGTGCCTGACCTCTCCAAGTGCGTGCTCAGCGCCCACTGCCACGACGACCTCGGCCTCGCGGTCGCGAATTCGTTGGCGGCGATCGAGGCCGGGGCGCGGCAGGTCGAGTGCACCATCAACGGCATCGGTGAGCGCGCGGGCAACGCCTCCCTCGAGGAGATTGTCATGGCGCTCAAGGTCCGCGGCGACAGCCTGGGCTACGAGACTGGCATCCACACGGAGCGCATCTATCGCACGAGCCGCCTGCTGTCGTACCTGACGGGCATCGAGCCGCAGCCCAACAAGGCTATCGTCGGACGCAACGCGTTCGCGCACGAGGCGGGCATCCACCAACACGGCATGATCAGCGACCGTCGCACGTACGAGATCATGACGCCCGAGATGGTGGGTGCGCCCGGCACCGAGCTCGTGCTCGGCAAGCACTCCGGACGCCACGGGCTCGAGGCCCGATACGAGGCCCTTGGCTATTCGCTCACGCCTGAGCAGCTGAAGCGCGTCACGCACGACTTCAAGGCCCTCGCCGATCGCAAGAAGACGGTGCTCGACGAGGATCTGATCTCGATTCTCCACCATGGCGTGATGGAGGACGTCCCCGAGCTCTTCCGGCTCACATCGCTCGACGTGCATTGCGGCGGTGAGGTCTCGGACGCGACTGTGGAGGTCCTCACGGCAGGGAAGACGCTCAAGGGGCGCGGCAAGGGAGACGGTCCCATCGCCGCGGCCTTCGCGGCGATGGAGTCCGTCCTCGACTACAGGATCGTGCTCGAACGCTTTACGATTCGCGCCGCGACTCCGGGTCAGGACGCGGTGGGCGAGGTCGCGATCGAGGCGCGCGTCGACGGGCACACGTTTACGGGTCGCGGCGCGCATACCGACGTCGTACGCGCTTCCGCCGAGGCCTTGCTGCATGCGGTCAACAAAGCGGCGGCCGCGCGCTCGCTCGAGGCGAGTCATTTGGTCGCGACTTCTGACTCTGGGGGGGTTTGAGTGGCTCAGTTGCATGTAGTGTCGCTTCCTGGTGACGGGATCGGGCCCGAGGTCACGCGTGCCGCGATGCAGGTTCTCGAGACGGTCGCTTCCCGGTTCGGTCACGAGCTCTCGGTGGAGGAGCACCAGGCGGGGTGGTGCGCGTACGAGTCTACCGGGACTCCGCTTCCGGACTCGACGCTCGCAGCCTGCGTTCGGGGGCCCGCGGTCTTTCTCGGCGCGGTGGGCGACCCCCGCGCGGACGGCCTACCGCCGGGCAAGCGGCCTGAAGCGGCGCTGCTGAAGCTCCGCTCCACGCTTGGATGCTTCGCCAACCTGCGGCCCGCGCGCGTCGACGAGGAGCTCGTCGACATGTCCGCGCTCAAGCGCGAGATCGCCGCGGGGTGCGACATGGTGATCGTGCGCGAGCTCACGGGCGGTCTCTACTACGGGCAGCCGAGAAGCAGGGACGCCGACCGCGCGGTGAACACGTTGGTCTATACCAAGGCGGAGGTCGAGCGCGTGGCGAAGGTCGCGTTCGATCTGGCGCATGGCCGGCGCCGCCACGTCACGTCGGTCGACAAGGCCAACGTGCTCGAGGTCTCGCAGCTCTGGCGCGCCGTGGTGGAGGAAGTCGCGAAGGGTTACCCCGACGTGAAGCTCGACCACATGTTCGTCGACCGCGCCGCGATGGAGCTCGTGACGGCGCCGAAGCAATTCGACGTGATCCTCACCGAGAACCTGTTCGGCGACATCCTCAGCGACGAAGCCTCGGCCATGTGCGGGTCGCTGGGCCTGCTTGCCTCCGCGAGCGTGGGCGGCAAGGTCGGCCTGTACGAGCCGGTGCACGGCTCCGCCCCCGACATCGCGGGTAAGGGGATCGCCAATCCGATCGCGGCGATCCGTTCGGCAGCGCTGATGCTCTCCTACAGCTTCTCGCTGCACGCCGAGGCGGCCGCGGTGGAGCGCGCGGTGAGCAAGGCGCTCGCCGATGGTCTCAGGACGGCCGATCTGGTTCCGCGAGGGATGGCTTCGGTCTCGACGACGACATTCGCAAACGCAGTCGCAGAGGCGGTGAAATGAGCGCGAAGACCCTGATGGCCAAGATCTGGGAGAAGAACTTGGTGCGCGCGGGTGACGGCGAGCCCGATCTGATGTACGTGGATCTTCACCTCGTCCACGAGGTGACATCGCCGCAGGCGTTCGAGGGTCTGGCGATGGCGGGGCGGAAGGTACGAAGGCCGGACCTGACGTTCGCCACGGTCGATCACAACGTGCCGACCACGGACCGCTCGCTACCCATCCTCGATCAGCTGTCGAAGCGGCAGCTCGAAGTCATGCGTGAGAACGCCGAGCGCTTCGGCGTACGACTGCTCGACATCCACGACCCTCGGCAGGGTATCGTGCACGTGATCGGGCCCGAGCTCGGGCTCACGCGGCCCGGCATGATCATCGTGTGCGGCGACAGCCACACCTCCACGCACGGAGCCTTCGGCGCGCTCGCGTTCGGCATCGGCACGTCGGAGGTGGAGCACGTGCTCGCCACCCAGTCCATTCCGCAGCGGCGTCCGCGCTCCATGGAGCTCCGCCTGGAGGGCATGCCGCCCAAGGGCGTCACGGCGAAGGACTTGATTCTCGCGGTGATCGGCCGGATTGGGGTATCCGGCGGAGGCGGCCACGTGGTCGAGTACACCGGCGAGGCGATCCGCGCGCTCTCGATGGAAGAGCGCATGACGGTGTGCAACATGTCCATCGAGGCCGGAGCGCGCGCCGGCATGATTGCCCCCGACGAGACGACGTTCGCGTACATGCGCGGCCGCGAGCTCGGACCGTCGGATGCGGAGCTCGATATCCTCGTGGAGGAGTGGCGGCGGCTCCCGACCGACGAGGGAGCCACGTTCGACAAGACGGTCAGGATCGATGTGAGCAAGTTGGAGCCCCAGGTCACCTGGGGCACGAACCCGGGCATGGTCGTTCCGTTGTCGGGCAGGGTGCCCGGGCCGGACAGCTTCCCGGACGCCGCCGGCCGCGAAGGCGCCCAGCGCGCGCTCGAGTACATGGGCCTCGAGGCCGGCGTGCCCATCGAGTCGATCCGCATCGATCGCGTATTCATCGGCTCGTGCACGAACGGGCGCATCGGCGATCTGCGCGAGGCGGCCGCAGTGGTCGAGGGTCGGAAGGTGCACGACGGTGTGCACGCGATGGTGGTACCCGGATCCGCCGCCGTGAAGCGACAGGCGGAGGCCGAGGGTCTCGACCGAATCTTCAAGGCCGCGGGCTTCGAGTGGCGGGAGGCGGGGTGCTCGATGTGCCTGGGCATGAACCCGGACATCCTCAGCCCGGGAGAGCGCTGCGCTTCGACGTCCAACCGGAACTTCGAGGGCCGCCAGGGGAGGGGAGGGCGCACGCACCTCGTGAGCCCCGCGATGGCGGCTGCCGCAGCGGTCGCCGGCCACTTCACCGATCCACGAGCGCTGGAGGGCTGATGGAGCCGATCAAGGTGCACACGGGTGTCGTCGCGCCGCTCGACCGAGCCGACGTCGATACCGACCAGATCATCCCGAAGCAGTTCCTGAAGCGCGTCGAGCGCTCGGGGTACGGGCCCTATCTGTTCTGGGACTGGCGGATGAACGCGGACGGCACGCCGCGACCGGACTTCGTCCTGAATAGACCGGAGTACGCGGGCGCGTCGATCCTCGTCACGCGCGAGAACTTCGGCTGTGGCTCATCGCGTGAGCACGCGGCCTGGGCCCTTCGCGACCACGGAGTTCGTGCGGTGCTCGCGCCGAGCTTCGCCGACATCTTCCGCGAGAACGCCGACCAGAACGGCATCGCGGCACTCGAGGTGCCTGCCGCCGAGATCTCCGTGCTCCTGCGGCGCGCCGCCGCGGAAGCGCCCCTGCGCCTGACCGTCGACGTGGAAAAGGGCACGGTATCGGACGCGAAGGGGGTCGTGGCCAGGTTCAAGATCGACGACTTCCGTCGCATGTGTCTGACCCAGGGCCTCGACCGCATTGGGCTGACACTCCAGCACGAGAAGGACATCAGCGCGTACGAACGGAAGAGGTGGCCGTCGCTGGCCGCGAGATGAGACGTGCGGGGCTCGCCCTCTTCCAGACCACCAGCATGGGGGGGAGAACTGAATGAGCACCGAGCTGCAACGCCCCAGGCCTGACGAGCACGCGCCGTATTTCAGCCGCTACATCGATCTCGTGCCCGACGGGGACATCGTCGAGACGCTGACGCACCAGCTCGGCGAAACGCTCGCGCTCCTCCAGGACGTGGCTCCCGAGCGCGAGACGCACCGGTACGCGCCTGACAAATGGAGCATCCGCGAGGTCGTGGGCCACCTGATCGACGTCGAGCGAGTGTTCGCGTATCGGGCGATCGCGATCGCCCGGTCCGATGGCGTCGATATCCCGTCTATGGAGCAGGAGGAGTGGGCGCGCCGGTCCAACGCGCACGAACGGCCGCTCGACGACCTGGCTTTCGAGTGGGCGTCACTGCGCAGGGCGAACGTGCACATGTTCGCCACCCTAGGACCCGGGACGGGGATGCGGCGCGGTAAGGCCGGCGGCAACCCGGTCACCGTGCGGAGCCTGCCCTGGATGATCGCCGGGCACGAGCTCTGGCACCGCGAACTCCTGGCGCGCGACTACCTGACCGACCGGGCGTGAGCGCGCCGGCTGACCCAGGCAGCTTCTAGCGGGTCTTCAGCAGCCAGGCGCGCGCCTGGGCATGCGAGGCGCAGGCATGCACGCGCACTCCTGCCTCGCCCGCGAAGACGCTCTTGTCGTCGAACAGGTTGAACACGGTCGGCGCGGCGACGATGGCGATGCCGATGAGCCGGTCGCGGTACGCGCCGAAGATCGCGCCGGTGGCGGCGACATCCGCCATGGACTTGCTCGCCAGTCCAGCCGCGCCGCTCAGGTCGAACAGCACCGCCACCCGCTTGGGCGTGGTCTCGGCCTCGAACGCGCCGAAGCCGATGCGGCGGAGCTCGTTGGCAGTGTAGTCGCCATCCACGGTCAACACCAAGACTCCGTCACGGACGCGAGAGGACACGGGCATCTTCGTGGTACTCCTGAGGGAAGGAGTGGAAAAATGGCCGAGAGGCCGCACGTGGGTCAAGAAACCGACCGGTCTGGCCGACCTGGCAGGAGAAGTCCCTCCCAGCCGACCGGGGCCCATCCTAAATGGAGGGACCTCGAACCAGGGTGATGGCATGGCCGAATCGGCCGAGACGCGGAAGCTGAGTGGGCTCGCTCGATCGATCGATGCTCTCTTTGCCCCGGCCCCCGCGGCTTCCCAAACGCCCTCGGCTCCTGCCGCCGTGATCTCTGCCCCGCCCACGGCGACCACCGA